>JAGIAP010000004.1 GCA_017744805.1 Chitinophagaceae bacterium
TGACGGGCCTTCCGGCACAAATATAACTGGGTTTCCGATGGGCAAAACTAAATTTTGAAGTCTTGCCGATTGGTGACAATTTTACGATCTACTAAATAAGGTACTCTACAATGGCCCGAGTAATTGGAGTTGCAAATCAAAAAGGGGGAGTTGGAAAAACCACTTCTGCCATCAATCTGGCCGCCAGCCTGGCGGTGCTCGAATTCAGAACACTGCTGGTGGATGCGGATCCGCAGGCGAACAGCACCACCGGCGTGGGCTTCGATCTGCACAATATCCAGCAGAGCCTGTACGATTGCATGGTGAATGGTACGGCCGCCAAAGACGTGGTGCTGAAGTCCGAGATCCCCAACCTGGATGTGATCCCCTCCCATATCGACCTGGTAGGTGCCGAGATCGAAATGATCAATTACCCCAACCGCGAAAGTGTGCTCAAGGGCATCCTGGAACCGGTAAAAACAGAGTACGATTTCATTATCATAGATTGTTCCCCTTCACTGGGCCTGATCACCGTGAATGCCCTGGTGGCAGCCGACAGTGTGATCGTTCCCGTGCAAACGGAGTTCTTCGCCCTTGAAGGTTTGGGCAAATTGCTCAATACCATCAAGATCGTTCAGAGCCGCCTCAATACCGCCCTGGTGATCGAAGGCATCCTGATGACCATGTACGATGGCCGTCTCCGCCTCTGCAACCAGGTGGTGAACGAAGTACGCAAACATTTTGATGAAATGGTGTTCAATACCATCATCCACCGTAACACCCGTATCAGCGAGGCACCCAGCGTGGGCAAGCCCGTGATCCTCTACGACGGACAGAGCAAGGGAGCCATCAATTACCTGAACCTTGCCAAGGAGATCCTGCAGAAGAACAATATGACCAAGATCAGGCAGGAAGAAAGGATCCTCGAGTAAGGGAGCAAGCACATCTAACCACCATCAGTAAACGAATAGGTTCATGAGCAAAGAAAAAAAGGAAAATAACAAGGAATTGTTAGGCAAGGGCATCAGATCCCTTTTGCAAAGCATTGACTCAGATCTGAAGACCGGTACCGGTCAGTTGAAGGGCTCTGTTGTGGAAGCAGTCACTACCATGCAAAGGATCGCGGTTGCGGACATCGAGCCCAACCCCAAGCAGCCCCGCCGTGATTTTGACGAGACCGCGCTCAATGAACTGGCAGCATCCATCAAACTGCACGACCTGGTACAGCCCATCACCGTTTCCGGCCTTCCCGGCGGAAAGTACCGCCTCATCTCCGGTGAGCGCAGGTGGAGGGCATCCAAACTGGCAGGTCTGAAAGATGTACCCGCTTATATCCGTCAGGCCAACGACCAGGAACTGCTGGAGCTGGCCCTGTTGGAAAACCTGCAACGGGAAGACCTCAACGCCATGGAAATTGCGCTGAGCTATAAACGTATGATGGAAGAGCTCAATCATACCCAGGAGCAGGTAGCTGAAAGGATGGGAAAAGAAAGAAGTACAGTAGCCAACTATATCCGCCTGCTGAAACTGCCCCCTGATATCCAGGTGGCTGTTCGCACAAACGTGATCAGCATGGGCCATGCCCGCGCACTGATCAATGTGGACACGGTGGAAACACAGCTTTTCATCTTCAACGAGATCAAAAAAGAAGGCCTTTCCGTGCGCCAGACCGAAGAGCTGGTACGTAAAATGTACAAAGGCAATCAGCCTGTTAAATCTTCGGTAAAAGCCAGTCTCCCACCGGCTTATAAGAAAATTGAAGATAATTTAGCGTCGCATTTCAGCACCAAGGTAAAGCTCAATCATAGCAAGAAAGGGAATGGAATGATCTCCATCGAGTATTATTCCATCCAGGACCTGAACAAGATCCTGGACCAGATTGGTGTTACTGCAAACTAAGTTGGTTTCAATGGCACGTTTTCTTCCTGCAATCATTTTGATATTGATGAGCCCGGCTTTTGCGCAGGCGAAACTGGCATATCCCGTGTTGCCCCTGGAGAATATGGGCACCCTGCCGCATATTCACCATATTACATGGCATGAAACAGAAGAACCAGGTATGGTGTTTTACAACGATACCGTTCCCGTGGTGAAAGAGCTACGTGTTGACTCATCCAGGATCATTGCCGATTCCATTGTTCCGGTCAAAAAGGATACCTCAGCAAAAAAGAAACATACGCCCCGCGGAGCGGCCATCCGTTCCGCCATCATCCCCGGATGGGGCCAGGCATACAATAAGAAATACTGGAAAGTGCCCATCGCCTGGGCCGCAGTAGGTATACCGGCAGGCTTGTTCGTGTATAACAAAAAATGGTATGACCGTACCCGTTATGCGCTGGCCGTAGTATCCAACAATAGTCAGAACAATCCAGACAGCATGAGCAAGGTGCACGACCAACTGAAACCGCTGGTGGCGCGTGGCCAAACTACTTCACTGTTGAACTACAGGAATGAATTCAGGAAGAATATGGATTACTCCATTCTCTTTGGTCTCCTGCTCTGGGGATTGAATGTGGTGGATGCCACCGTAGATGCCCACCTGAGGGATTTCGATGTCAGCGACGATCTCTCCCTTCGTGTATCACCGGCAGTATTGCCCGGAAATGTGCCCGGTGTGAGTTTTGTATTCACCATCGGTAAGAATAATCGCGCAAAAACTCTACCTTCGCTGCGCTAAAAAATTCAGCGCTCAAACTTATGAAGATCGCACTTATCGGTTACGGTAAAATGGGACAGGCTATTGAAGCCATCGCTTTGCAACGCGGACATGAAGTGGTGTTGAAGATCTCTATCGATAATGTAGAGGACAATACCATCGACAATATCCGTAAAGCAGATGTTGCCATCGAATTCACCGGGCCTGAAAGCGCCTTCGGCAATATCACCCGTTGCATCGATGCAGGAGTGCCCGTGGTAAGCGGATCTACGGGTTGGCTGGAGAAATACGAAGAAGCGAAGGCATACTGCACCAGGCATAATGGTTCTCTTCTTTATGCCAGCAATTTCAGTGTAGGCGTGAATATTTTCTTTGCTCTCAATAAAAAACTCGCGTCCCTGATGACATCACATCCCGAATATGATGTTCAGATGACGGAGGTGCACCATACCCAAAAGAAAGATGCTCCCAGTGGAACGGCCATCACACTGGCAGAACAGATCCTTGATGCCAACGGCAGGAAATCGAAGTGGGTGAACCACTCCAGTGAACTGACCAATGAACTGGTGATCCTCAGTGAACGCGTGGATCCCGCCCCCGGAACACATATCGTTACTTATTCATCAGCCATCGATGATATCGAGATCAAACATACGGCGCATAACCGTCAGGGCTTTGCCACCGGCGCTGTACTGGCCGCCGAGTTCCTGCATACCAGGAAAGGGGTCTTCTCGATGAGTGATGTGCTGGGAATTTGATCCATAGTCCATTCCCCAACCCAACCGGTCATACGTTCAAGCTACCATCTTAACTGACAGCAAAACCAATACAGCTACCTCATGCGGTGTATGTACCGTAAGGGGAGGCAACGATTGGCTGTCATGCATCGTCTTCAAGGCAAGGCGGTCCCATTGATCAATTAACCCAACAATGTTATGAAAAAGAACATGGAGGTGAAGCGTACTCCGGCTGTACAATTAACAAGCCGGGAACTGGAAATATTGAAGCTGATCGAAAAAGAATACAGCAACAAAAAGATCGCGGAAACCCTGTTCATCAGTGAAAGAACAGTAGAGACCCACCGGAAGAATATCTTCCGGAAAACCCAAACAGGCAGTGTGATAGGATTGATCAAATATGCCTACGAGCATAAATTGGTCTGAAGCCACCCCATTCAGAAAAATTATTCTATCTTTCTCGCCTCGAAATCAAACCCAAATGTTATCGAAGAAAGCTCAATATGCTTTTAAAGCATTGATGTACATGGCTGAAAGAAAAGACAACCAGCCGGTACTCATAGCCGAAATAGCTAAAAAGAAGAAAATCCCGCTGAAGTTCCTGGAAAACATCCTGCTTGAACTGAAGAAGGCGGAGATCCTGGACAGTAAGAAAGGAAAGGGAGGCGGATATTTTTTCAAAGTGGCGCCCAAAGACATTTCCATGGCCAAGGTGATGCGCCTGATAGACGGCCCCATTGCCATGCTACCCTGTGTGAGCCTTTATTTTTATGAGCGCTGCAAGAACTGCGACGAGAAGCAATGCGGCCTTCATGATATGATGATCACGGTCAGGGATGCCACCCTCAAGATACTGGAGAAGAAGTCTGTAGCCGATATTTCCAAGCAATAATGTCTGCCGGTTGTAATTAAACTGCACACCGGCACAGATGTTGCAGATTCTGTCCATCCTTTTTCCTAATTTTGCGCACGAAATCAAACCATTTATATGTCAACAATTTCAAAGTCATCCATTGACTTTTCCTTACCGTATAAAGTGAAGGACATCAGCTTAGCTGAGTGGGGCCGCAAAGAGATCCGTCTCGCAGAAGCAGAAATGCCCGGTCTTATGTCTCTCAGAAAAGAATATGGCGCCAGCCAGCCGCTGAAAGGTGCCCGTGTTGCAGGTTGCCTGCACATGACCATCCAGACAGCCGTGCTGATCGAAACACTTACCGCCCTTGGCGCTGAAGTGAAATGGAGCTCCTGCAATATCTTCTCTACACAGGACCATGCCGCTGCCGCCATCGCTTCTGCCGGTATCGGAGTGTTTGCCTGGAAAGGTCAGACACAGGAAGAAGCTGACTGGTGTATCGAACAGACCCTGTTCTTCGGTGGCGCCGACCGCCCCCTGAACATGATCCTGGACGATGGTGGTGACCTCACCAATATCGTGTTCGACAAATACCCTGAGCTGGTTCAACATATCAAAGGACTGAGTGAAGAAACCACTACCGGTGTTCACCGTCTCTACGAAAGAATGGCAAAAGGCACCTTGCCCATCCCTGCCATCAATGTGAACGACTCTGTTACCAAATCCAAATTCGACAACAAATACGGCTGTAAAGAAAGCCTGGTGGACTCTATCCGCCGCGCTACCGATATCATGCTGGCCGGTAAGATCGCCGTTGTAGGTGGTTATGGCGACGTAGGTAAAGGCTCTGCTGCTTCCCTGGCAGGTGCCGGTTGCCGCGTGATCGTGACCGAGATCGATCCTATCTGCGCCCTTCAGGCCGCTATGGACGGATTTGAAGTGAAAAAGATGATCGACGCCGTGAAAGAAGCTGATATCGTTGTTACTGCTTCCGGTTGCCGCGACCTGATCACTGAAAAGCATTTCCGTAACATGAAGGATAAAGCCATCGTTTGTAATATCGGCCACTTCGATATCGAGATCGATATCGCATGGCTCAATAACAACTATGGCCATACCAAAGACACCATCAAGCCACAGGTTGACCTTTACAATATCGAAGGTAAAGACGTGATCATCCTGGCTGAAGGCCGCCTCGTGAACCTGGGTTGCGCTACTGGTCACCCCAGCTTTGTAATGAGTAATTCCTTCACCAATCAGACACTGGCTCAGTTGGAACTGTGGACAAACCACGGCGCTTACGAGAACAAAGTGTATGTGTTACCCAAACATCTGGATGAGAAGGTAGCCCGCCTCCACCTCGGAAAGATCGGTGTGGAACTGGACGAGCTCAGCACAGAACAAGCTGAATACCTGGGCATTCCAAAAGAAGGTCCATTCAAGCCGGAGCATTACAGGTACTAAAAAGCTATCACGCTCAATATACAAGCCCGGCCCAAGCGCCGGGCTTTTTTTTGTTATCCACCATCGTCCCCGGAATTCCCGAAAACCCTTATCTTGCAAGCCTATCCCTTATCCAGATAAATTCTAACCCGCTCCCCTTTTAACCGGAATCGACCCACTTGTTCAATTTTTTGGAACAATTATATCTCCTATGCTATTTGTAGCACAGGAATTGATAGTAAAGCAATTATTAATAACCATATATGCGCATTCATTTTGTAAAGAATATTCAGTTCACCAAACTGCTGAAGGCCGAAGGCCGTCTGAGAGAATTCAATTTCCGTAAACTCGGAGGGCAGCAGGAAGGGATATTCACTGTAGATGTTGTAGATGACAGAGGTAACAGGATCCTTTTCAAAATGCAGAAGGAAGACAGCAACTGGAAGATCATGGAACAGCCTCTTCCACGCTGGATCTGGGACAATGAAAAGCGCCTGCACGACCTGATCGAGGATGAACTGCAGAACCCGACCGCTTCTCATTTCAGCTAAAAACCGGTAAGTTTACGCCATAATCTTTTATGGTCCAATTTACTGCTACCATACAGAAGTTTGATGAAATGGGCGAGAAAACAGGCTGGAGCTATATCAGCATCCCTGCCACTATCGCCCAAAAACTTTCTCCCGGCAATAAGAAATCTTTCCGCGTAAAAGGCAAGCTCGACAACTACTCCTTCAAAGGCGTTTCACTGCTACCCATGGGCGGTGGCGATTTCATCATGGCCCTCAAGGCCGATGTCCGGAAGGCCATTGGCAAACAGAAAGGCGCCAAACTGGAGGTGCAACTGGTGCTGGACAAAGTCCCGTACAAGATCAACCAGGAGCTACTGGATTGCCTGGCCGATGAGCCCCAGGCACTGCAACATTTCAATACCATGCCTCCCTCCCACCAGGCTTACTGGAGCAAATGGATCGAAAGTGCTAAAACAGAAGGCACGAGAACTAAACGCATCACGCAGTCCGTGATAGCACTGGCCAAAAAATTCGATTATGGCCAGATGATCAGGAGTTTGAAAAAAGAGAATAATTAGAGTGTTGCCCAATAAAAAGGGCTGCGCAACAGCACAACCCTTTCAAATTCCTTTTCGTCTTTCTAATGAGCGGCACTATCATTTTTCCTGAACCTGTCGGCAATCGCTTTCAATTCGCTCTCTTTCAATGAAGATGTTTTTTTCAGTACCTGAACAAAATAATCCACTTCTTCCTGGGTAGCAGGGCAACCCACATTGGAACCGGGATCATCAGCCACACCATCTTTTTTCTTTCTTGAATTGGCGATCAGGTTACCCTGTGGATCCAGTACCAGCCAGAAGGGAATTCCCTGGTCTGCTCCATTGTATTTCTGGAGCAGTTCTTTGGCGCCGGGATTTTCCAGATGCTTTTTGGCTTCAGGCTCATTGACGACGAGATGCTCGATCACATAGTTCTTGTCGAAGAATGCTTTCACAGATTTGTCGCTCATGGCGGTGTCCATTTTATGGCACCATCCACACCAACTGGCGTGAAAGATCACGAATACGTTCTTCTTCTCTTTGGCAGCAGTTTTGTACGCTGCATTGAGGATGTCGGATGCAGGTTTTGCAGACTGGGCATTTGCAATGAACCCCGCAACTGTCATGGCTAATACGAGTGATAAAAAGCGCAGTTTCATGGTGTAAAAAATGTTAGGCACTAAAAGTAAATAAATTAACTTAAATTGAATGAACAGCCTGATTTTCCACACTCTGTTAATATGTAAATTTGTATAGAACCTATTCTAAAGATTAGATTTGGAATAGATGGATGGAGTTGGTGAGTATCGCAAGGTACCACTATTGTGAACTTAAACCTGACGCGCTTGACAGACACAATTATCAACCTTGAAACCGTTAACCCTATCGAGTTCTTCGGAGTTAACAACGGCAAATTAGACATCCTCAAGAAAAAATTCCCCCTCTTAAAAATCCTCTCGAGGGGAACTCAATTAAAACTAAGCGGCTCTCCGGAGCAAGTGGGAAGTGCGAAAGAAAAGATTGAACTGATTGTTCAGTATTTAGAACGCAATGGCCACATGAGCGAAAATTATTTTGAACAGGTATTGGGCGGCGATGACGCTGAAACGGTAGATCATTTCATTGATCGCAACCCGAATGATGTGCTCGTATTCGGCCCCAATGGCAAAACAGTTCGTGCCAGAACGGCCAACCAGAAAAAACTGGTGCAACAGGCCGAACGTAACGATATCGTTTTCGCCATCGGCCCTGCCGGTACCGGTAAAACCTATACCGCTGTTGCCATGGCGGTAAGGGCACTCAAGAACAAACAGGTGAAGAAGATCATCCTCACCAGGCCTGCGGTGGAAGCAGGCGAAAGCCTGGGTTTCCTGCCCGGCGACCTGAAAGAGAAGATCGATCCGTACCTGCGCCCGCTGTACGATGCACTGGATGATATGATCCCCGCAGATAAACTCGGCTATTATATGAGCACCCGCGTGATCGAGATCGCGCCCCTGGCTTATATGCGCGGCCGTACTCTGGATCATGCCTTCATCATCCTGGATGAGGCGCAGAACGCTACCGATCTGCAACTGAAGATGTTCCTCACCCGTATCGGCGCCAATGCAAAGGCCATCATCACAGGGGATATGACCCAGGTAGACCTTCCCAAGAACCAGCGGAGCGGCCTCGAAAAAGCCGTCCGTATCCTGAAGAATATCGATGGGATCGGTCATATCGAGCTGGATGAGGAAGACGTGGTGCGCCACCGCCTGGTGAAAGCCATTATCAAGGCCTATAATCATGAATCGGAGCAAAACCCCGAACAGGCAACCAATTGGCGCCAACAACGGCACCGGCTGGACGATAAGAATCTCGACTAACCCATTGGGCTCAACCCATATTTGCCCGCAGAAAGGCCTTCCAACCTCCGTCTGCGGGCTTTTTTATGCGCCTTTTTCCGCTATTCAGCTACAACCGTTACTTTTGTACATTATGATGAAATATCTTCTATTACCAGTACTGGCATTCATTGCCTGGAGCTGTAATAACCAACAGGATAGCTATACAAAAGCTACAGACGCCCAGGATGCAGGCCGGGAGTTCATCCGGGCCTCGCTGGACGGAGACCTCAAAAAGGCAAAATTCTATATGCTGAAGGACTCCGCCAACCTGGATCTCCTGGAAACCTGGAAGAAAAAGCATTATGATAAACGCAGCTCTGAAGAGCGCCGCCAGTACCGCGAAGCGCAGATCAGGCCCGTTTCCATTCAACCCGTCAACGATTCACTGGTGAATTATATCTATACCAATAGTTTCAAGGAAAAAGACACTACCGTTCTTTCCGTTGTGAAAGTAGGTGATGAATGGCTCGTTGATTTCAAACAGGTACATAGCTGGAAACATTGAGCCGTTCTCAGGATTGCCTTACCTAAACCTCATCAGTTCCTGATCACCGGCCCCTGCGGTGATATCGCCACTCTATCTGCGCTTGCATATGAAAAAGATCCAGCCGGTATCCGGACGGAATGTTTTTGCTTAAAGCCAATCAAGCTGCCTGGCAGCCCGTATTTATAAACTGAAGAAGATAACCAAGAAGTAGTATGTTAACTGTTTCCCATCCATGGCATGGCGTCCCTTATGGCGACAATGCCCCACGTGTAGTAAATGCTGTGATCGAGATCCCGCAAGGCTCCCGGGCCAAATACGAGATCGATAAAGAAAGCGGTCTGCTAAAGCTGGACCGTGTGATCTATTCCTCTTTCTATTATCCCTGCAACTACGGATTCATTCCGCAGACATATGGAGACGATAAGGATCCCCTGGACATCCTCGTGATCACTTCCCTGCCCGTTCAGGCGCTCTGTATCATGGAAGCCAAAGTGGTAGGCGTTATGCAGATGATCGATAATGGTGATGGCGACGATAAGATCATTGCCGTTGCTGCCAACGATCCCGGCGTGAACCATTACAACAATATGGAAGAATTGCCCCCTCACTTCTTCAGTGAGCTGCGCCATTTCTTCGAAGAATACAAAAGACTGGAAAACAAAAAAGTGATCGTAGAGGAATTTGGCGACAAGACCACTGCCCTCAAAGTGATCCAGGATGCCGTCAATTCTTACAAAGAACATTTTCGCAAATAGCCATCGATGCGCTAACTTTCATTGATTGAACTTACAAACTCGCGATATGGCAACCCAGGAAATCATCACCCTGGCGGTGATAGGACTGGCTGCCGGTATTCTCAGCGGATTGATAGGTGTGGGAGGAGGCGTGATAATGGTACCGGCGCTGGCATTCTTCATGCATTATTCACAGCACCAGGCTCAGGGCACCTCATTGGGTGTGCTGACCCTGCCTGTGGCGGCGCTGGCTTTTTATACCTACTACACGGAGTGCCGGAAAATGGGCACTCCCATCGATATCAAAGTGGTGCTGATGCTGGCCGCAGGGTTCGCCATCGGCGGATTGATCGGCAGCAACCTGGCCGTGAAGATCGACAAGGAAGCACTGAAGAAGATCTTCGGCATCATTATGCTCTATACCGCTTTCAAACTATTCGGATGGGATCTCCTGATCATCCGATGGATAAAAGCCCTTTTTTAGTTCTTTTCGAAATACCTTCTCACCATCCTCAGCTTATGCGTGCGCATACCCGTTTCCGTTTGAATGATGCCGGCATTATCGATCTTGTCTATCCGCACCTTCCCTGAAGCATGGATCACCTGCTGCGTATCCAGCATAATGCCCACATGCGTGATCCGCCCCTCATCATTGTCGAAGAATGCCAGGTCACCACATTTGGCTTCCTGCAGGAAACCGATCGGTTCTCCCTGTGTAGCCTGCAGGTAGGCATCGCGAAGCAATTTGTAATTGAAGAAGCGAAAAACAGACTGCGTGAGCCCGGAACAATCGATCCCGAAAACAGAGCGCCCACCCCATAGATAGGGCGTATTCAAATAACGCATGGCCCTCGCCGTTATAGTATCTGCTGAAACCTGCGCCGCGCCTGAATGCCAGGGACTGGCCAACTGATACCTTATCTTGTAATTTCCCAGTTGCAACTCCTCTCCCGCCGGCGCTATTACCGCTGCCCCCATGGGCACATGCGCTTCGCCCCCATTGATCAGCACACGGTCCGTGAAATCACCCACCAGCACCTTGCTTTGCTGATCTCCCGGAAGATCCGCCAGCAACTCCACCTGACTGCGCTGACACCAGCCTTCATAATCATCATAGAGGGTCTTCACCCTGATGAAATCCTTGCTCTCCTCCATCACCAGACCACACTCTCCCAGCAATAACTGGCTCACCATCTCACTGCGGTGACTATCGGTTGCACGAAGAGGTGATACCGGAACTGTACAGACTGCATAAAGCATATACCGTATTTTCTACTAAGCTAATGAAATAAAGAACCCCTTGATCCCGTTTCAGTTGTGAATTTTTCCCGCCACTGCATCATATCAGGGAAAATAGCTAATTTTCGGCCGGTGAATCAGGATCAATATGCACATATAACAGACCAGGAATTACTCGGTAAATATTATGCCGAGCGGAACAACTATTGGCTGGGACTGCTTCTCCAGAGATACACCATGCTCCTCTTCGGTGTTTGCATGAAGTACCTCAAGAACGAAGAGGAAGCCCGCGATGGTGTGCAGCAGGTATTCCTCAAAGTGATACAGGAATTACCAAAATACAAGGTGGATTACTTCAAATCCTGGCTCTATATGGTTGCCAAGAACTATTGCCTCATGAAACTGAGGTCGAAGAACGGCAAAACCACCGAGATCAAAGAGACCATGGTGGCCACTCCCGCAGAGGATAGCAGCATGCAGGGGCACCTGGAAAAAGACCGCCAACTGGAACTGATGACCGAATCATTGGAGGAACTGAGCAAAGAGCAAAAACTCTGCGTAACTTTGTTCTATCTCGATAAAAAGAGCTACCAGGAAATTGCCGACCAAACAGGCTTTTCCATGATGCAGGTGAAAAGCTATATCCAGAACGGAAAACGCAACCTGAAAATAACCATGGAAAGAAAACTGAAACAATCCTGATGCCGGCATAACCGAATACAATGAACCGCGATCTGTTGAACATATTATCGAACTCTAACAAGGACATCGACAATCAAAAGTTGATGGACTATCTCAGTGGCAAGCTGTCTGAGCAAGACAAGCATGAGGTGGAAGCCTGGATGCTGGAGAACGATTTCGAGAACGAGGCCATGGAAGGCCTGCTGCAGGTGAGCGGAAAACAGAAAAAGATCGACAATTACGTTGACCAACTCAACAAAGACCTCAATCAATACATTCAGAAAAAGAAGAACCAGCGGCAAAAGAGAAAGATCCAGGAAGCACCCTGGGTGTATATCGCCATCGTGCTGATCCTGATGCTGGTGATCATCGGTTATGTGGTGATCAAAAAATTACAGGCCCACTAATACTTCACTCTCCCCGGCAACCGGCCATATTCTTCAAATAATTTCACCGCCTCCGTTCTGCCAAATTCCTCCATCATGATCTGCCTCTCCGAAAAGGGCAATAGGATCTCTTTATAGATGAATGAATCGTCGAAGCCCGCCTGTTGTGCATCTTCGCGATTGGCAGCAAAGAATACCCGCTTAGGCCTGGCCCAATAGATGGCGCCCAGGCACATGGGGCAAGGCTCGCAGCTCGTATACACTTCGCAACCCTCCAACTGGAAACTGCCCAGGTTCCTGCAAGCCTCACGGATGGCCATTATTTCCGCATGAGCGGTAGGGTCATTATTACCGACCACGGAATTGCAGCCCCTGCCAATGATCTCCTCCCCCCTCACGATCACACAGCCGAATGGCCCGCCCTTGCCCTCCAACATTCCTTGTCTCGCCAGTTCGATGGCCGCCTGCATGAATTGCTGTTCTCTGGTTCCCATACCTGTATCGTTTTCTCAAATTTACAAAATCACCCCATCACCGGTACCGTTCCCATACCCACATAGCCGTTAACAAACGCCTTGCACCATTATTGCTATGAATTTTTATCTTGTACCCCTATTAACTGTACATCATGAAAAAATCGTTCTCCTTATTCTTTTTCCTGCTGGTACTCGTTTACGCACAGGCTCAAAAGATCAGCTACAAGGTATCCTTCCCCAATATCACGCACCACGAAGCACAGATCAGTGTTACCGCTTCCGGCCTCGGCACCAAAACCAAAACGGCCATCTTCCGCATGAGCCGCTCCTCGCCCGGCCGCTATGCCACCCACGAATTCGGGAAGAATGTATACGATGTGAAAGCATTCGACAAGAACAATAAGCCCCTCGCCGTTACCCGTATCGATGGCGATGTATACGAAGTGAAGAACCAGGGCGGCCATATCAGGCTGGAGTATACGCTGTATGCCAATTACCCCGATGGCACTTATGCCGGCATCGATCCCACCGGCATCATGCTCAATATGCCTGCTTCCTTCATGTGGATCAAAGGATATGATAAGGCGCCCATCGATATCAAATTCGATATCCCTGCCGACAAGGGCTGGACCATCGCCACACAACTCAAGCCCACCAATGATCCCACAGCTTTCACCGCTCCGGGCCTTCAGTATTTCATGGACAGTCCAACCAAGATCGGCAACCTGACCTGGAAAGAATGGACGCTCAACAACCCCAACGGAAAAACATATCAATTCCGACTGGCCTTTGAAGGTCAAAGTTCCGACAGCCTGCTCACCGTTTTCGCCGGTAAGGTGAAGCGCATCACGGAAGAGGCGCAGGCCGTGTACGGAGAACTGCCCGAATACGATTTCGGCACCTATACTTTCATCGCCAGCATCAATCCCTGGGTAGAAGGGGATGGTATGGAACATCGCAATTCCACCGTGATCAATATTCCCCAGGAATTCGATGGCAGCAATGATCTGCTGGGTGTATTCGCCCATGAGTTCTTTCACTGCTGGAACGTGGAGCGTATCCGCCCAAAGACCCTGGAGCCTTTCAATTTCGAGAAAAGCAATATGAGCAATGAGCTCTGGTTTGCCGAAGGCTTCACTCAATATTATGGCGGCCTGCTCTGCGAGAGGGCCGGTGTACGTACAGAAGATGCCGCCCTCGAAAATTTCTCAGGCCTCATCAATACCAAGGTCAATTCCCAGGGTGCCAGGCGCTATTCGCCGGTAGAAGTGAGTCGTAATGCGATCTTCGTCGATGCGGGCGTAGCCATCGACAGAAGCAATTACGTGAATATGTACAGCTCTTACTATCCATACGGAGGTGCTATCGCGCTGGCCCTCGACCTCGAACTGCGTAGTCAATTCAAGAACCTGAGCCTCGACAACTATATGAGCGCCGTATGGAAGAAATTCGGTAAAACAGAGATCCCCTACAATGTGGACGGCCTGAGAGAGGTGCTTGCCCAACTCACGAACGACAAGAGTTTTGCCACTAGCTTCTTCTCCAAATACATCAACGGCCACGAGCCCCTCGATTATAACTCGTTACTGGAAAAGGCCGGACTACAACTCAGGAAAGCCAATGAAGGCAAGGCCTGGGTAGGCAATGTACAATTCAATGATGGCGAGCATTCGCTGACCATTGCTTCCAATACCGTCATCGGCACGCCACTCTATAATGCCGGTCTCGATGTGGACGACGAGATCATCTCTCTGAATGACAAGCCTCTCAGAAAAAAAACCGACCTCACAGAGCTCCTGAAACAGCATAAGCCCGGCGACAAGCTCGACATCGAGTACGATCACCGTGGCAACAAGACCAGCACTAAGATCGTCCTTGGCGAGAATCCAGCCTTCACGATCCTGCCGGTTCAGAAAGCTGATCCCGGTGCCCTTGAGTTTAGAAAAAAATGGCTGGGAGCGAAGCGTGGATAATTATCCGGCCGTTGAGGGATATACCAAAACGGTCTGGAAAACAAACGAGCGCGGGAGAATAATATTGGGCTTTGGAGGGGAGAGATAAGAGGTTTGGTAATGCTATTGGGCTTTTTCGCTTATGTTTTCAAGGCCCGTTTGGCATATCCCTCACCGGCCTCTCACCCAAAGAAAATGCAGCAGTTCCGGTTAGGCACTGCTGCATTTTTTTGCATTTCTATTTTCCCATTCACCATTTCTGCCACTAATTTCTATCCACTTTTCTCTTCATCTGCTTATCCATTATTCATCTTTTCCATTTTCTCAAAACTATCAATTGCATTTACTTCCGCAGTTGCGCCCGTTCCTCCTCCCTCTCTCCCAACACAGGCGAAAGATCAGCGGCACTCACGGCCTTCCTTATGCCCCAAACAATTTGCCTTTTACAGTACTCCATCTTTTCCTATCACTGATTTCAAAGAGTAGGGAAGCCGTATCCCCCGGTGGAAGTATTGAAATTGAACCCATGCCGACCTTTCCCCACAATAAAAAAATTTGCCGGATAGCGTTCCAAAAATGATGCACCTCCCGTGTGCCCCTGTTGCAAAGGGATATGAACAAGGCGCCTGGAAACATAAGCGAAAAAGCCCAATAGAATTACCCCCCTCATCCTTCCCATCCAAAGCCCAATATTATCCTCCCGCGCTGGTTTGTTTCCCAGCGCCTTGTTCATATCCCTTTGCAACCAACAAAAAAATAGCCGGAGTAGTATCCCTACCCCGGCTATCCCAAAAAAAATCTATTTCTATTGATATTGAATATAGATCGGCTGTGGCTTCAACTTCAATACTTCCGCCGGCGTCATGATCCTGCTTCCCTTTTCTCTGAAATCGTTCTTATAGAAAAGTTTGAACCCTGTGAACTGCACTGGTTCAGGGTACAGGAAAGAACGGTAAGTGCTGATCTTACGAGCCTGTGCCCCCCACCCGTCCATGTCCATGATGATCTGGGTTTCAGGGCGCAGTTTGATATTCTTATAATTCGTCACCATTGGTCTTGTGAACCTATGAACCACCAGCATTTTGGGTGGGATATTATTATCCTTCACCAGTTTGGCGAGGTATTCTGTGGTGAAGTTGATATCAGCGGCGTCGAAGGTTCCGATAACGGAGCCGGGTTTCTTTCCTGTTTTCATGGAGAATTCAGGATCGATACCGAGATGTACATGGGGCATTTTCAGGTATTTCTCCAGGAGGGGAACTTCAGCCTGGAGGTTGCTGAGGCCAACCTGAATATCGATGAATACGAGGGCATTGATCTTTTCTGCCATGGCTAGGATCTTATCGATCTCTTTGTGAGGCATGCGGGCGCGGTATTTGCCATCGGCACCGGCTGCGCCCTGGGCGGTAACGGCGATATAGTGGAGGGCGGGGATCACTTCCATGGAAGTATCGGCTGCGTGCCAGTTCTTCACTTCTTCATGGAGTTTGGCGAGCATTTCCTTTTCAGGGAGCTCACCGAGGATGCCCATTTTAGTGGAATACAGATTGCCATAGAAGGCGAGTACACGTTTGAAAGGGAGAACGGCTCCGGGAAGCGGGTAATCGGTTTTGACGGGCCATTTACCGGATGAGTCTCCGTTTGCGTTGTACAGGAGCTTGGCGTCGAAGAGAGCAGTGTCCAAAAATGCGGCGGTTGTGGGTACAGCGGGTGGTTTGGAAGTATCCGTATCGTTCTTGGTCACCGGGGCTGCCTGCACCTCGGCGGCCACGCCACGGGTACCAGGTTTACAACCATTGAACACGAAAGCTGAGATAAGGGTAACTGCTGCGGCTGCCGGCAGCCAGGTAGATCTTTTCATAAGTTATTGATGTTTTGAAGGCTCGGATCGACGCTGATAATTGTTTAGAGTGATAAAATCAAGTGTGCAAAGATCAGCGCTAATAATCAAAAAAACGTGCCAGTATCAAAAATATTTTGCATCTCAATTTTAACTTGTGAAGGGAGGCGGATCGGCGTAACTTTATATGGCATAATTCTTTCAATTGTTCTTTAAAAAATTACTGCCATGGGTACGCTTCAACAAATCCACAACTGGAGCTTAACGCATCACCCGCGCTGGCTGGTAGTCGTTCGGGTGGCATTGGGATTATGTCTCTTCATCAAAGGGATCTCTTTCATGGTCAATTCCACACAATTGGATCAGCTATTACAGAACAGCAGCCTGGCAGCTTACAATGATGCCATTTCCATTTTTGTTACCTGGGCGCATTTGCTGGGTGGGGTGCTGATCATTGTTGGATTGCTCACACGTTGGGCAGTGGCCGTTCAGATCCCCATTTTGCTGGGAGCGCTGGTCTTCATTACATCACAACAGGGCATATTTGCGTCAGGCGGGATGTTCCCGCTGACCGTAGTGATCTTCCTGTTGCTGATATTCTTCCTGGTGGAAGGTGGCGGGCCTATTTCGCTCGACCATTTCTTCAAACACCACCAGGCCTAATCTGCAGCTTCCCGGATCTTCCTGGATCATTCTCCCTCGTACACAACGCCGGAGGTGGGCGTTTCATGTAGTTCCAGCCGCTTCATGGCGGGGATGGAAGGCTTGAGCTGGTCCCAGATCCAAACGGCGATAAGCTCGCAGGTGGGGTTGGGCAGCCCGGGAATATCATTGAGGCATTTGTGGTCGAGAGTGGCCACAACCGGTTTGATGATCTTTTTCAACACGGCAAAATCCATCACCCATCCCAGATGCGGATCGGGCTTGCCTTCGATCCATACACGGAGCCGATAGGTATGGCCATGCATTTCCTTGCATTTATGCCCGTCGGGTACATTGGGCAGGAAATGGGCAGAATCGAATGTGAACTCTTTGTAGATGAGCATAGACAGAACGAATAGTATGTAGCGCAAAGGTACAAAAGATGGCTACCTGTAAATCATGATAGTTGTCAGTAAAAATCAAAGGGATTGCCGGATGGGCAACCCCTTTGCTGATTGACTGAGCTGAGTTCCAAAAATTCCTATTTGTGCAATGTGATCTTCGGGAGATCGGTCTCTTTTCCTGCCTTTACTTCAATATTGTGGATGGTGGTATCCTGGTAACCATTGGAGGCGTTCACGAAAACTGAATACGTGCCTTGTTTCAGGCCGCGGGCCCTCCACTCTCCATTATGCCAGGGGATCGCATAAGCCGTGTCTGTAGCATTATAAACGCTGATCACAGGCCATGCATCCTTCGGTACGATGGTACCTGCTACGGAGCCGGTCGCTTTCACCGTGAAGAGATGGATCACCGGTTTCAGATAGAAAACGCCATCGCGTACGCGGATCACGGAACGGGCCACATCGAAATCGAGCCAGAGACGGAAGCGGTCAGGCTGGAATTCATCCCAATCCCCTCCTTTCACGGTGATGATAATGGTGGATGAAGCACCAGGCCATAGTTTCAGCGGATATTTGGTACTGTCTTTCACCAGGGAATTGTTCTCTCCCAATTCCACTTTGATCAGGCGGATCTTTCCTTTGGGCATGATGCCATTGGCCAGCAGGGTATCGGTTCCGTTACGAAGCGAGAGCAGATCGTATACTCCCGGTTTGATATCGAGGGATTGCCAGTTGGTGCAACTGTTCTTTTCATCCCAATCATGTCCATGACCGTTACCCTGATCGTCATCGTCATCACCCCTGTTATTTTTTGAGCAGGTGTCTATCAACACTTTTACAGACTTGATGTCTACCATAACGTTGTTGAAGAATCCAGGGTCATCGGTGAGATAAAGACTTACTTGCTGGGATCCCGGAGGCAGCGGTTGTTGTTCCGAAGAATCGTTCTTGGAACAAGCGTAGAAAACAAGCGTGGTCAATAAGATAACCGCTCCAAAACCATACAGTTTTGACAGTTTCATACGTAGTTGTTTTTTATGTAGAATAATGAAGTTCCAACCATAAAAACCAAATTCTATGCCTGATCCTGTTTTAGTGGAAAACTCACCAGTCGTTAACAAAAAAGTCAAAATCCAAATATTAGTCTACTAATTTGGTGGACTAATATTTTACCACTAATATTGTGCTGTCATTTATAGGAACATCAATAGATCTGTATGAAACCATTACCCGCATATCAATGGCTGATAGCCGTTCCGGCATTGATCTTCAGTACTTCTGAGATCTATCCCGGCAAACCGGCCGAGATCAGTGGTCAGATCATCCACAACGAAACAGGCCAGCGCATCGAAAATGCGTACATATATATTGTTTCTGGCGAAGAAGAAGGCCTGTCCGACAAGAACGGGCGTTTCACCATCACCACCTGGCAGCAATTGCCCGTAACACTGGTGATCGAGCATCCCAGGTACAAGAAGAAACAAGTGCGCACCACCAATGCTTCAGAAAAACAACTGATCAAACTGGAACCGAAGAACCAGTAACCTGAACAGCCCCAGGATCATTTCCATGCATTAACCAACGACCAGCCATTGTATGAAGTTCAATCTATTGGCATTTGCTGTACCGTTCTTTGTTTTGTTCATGACTATCGAATTCCTGGTAGCCAGGAAAAAGAAACTGCCTTATTTCAACCTGCATCATTCCGTAGCCAATGTGAGCATCGGTATCGCTGAAAGACTGATGGATGTGTGGGTGACCGGTGCTTTCTTTTTCTTCTATGATCATATACAAAAGCAGTACGGGCTCTTCGAAATAAGATCAGGGATCCTCACCTGGATATTGTTACTGCTCTGTACAGATCTCTGCTGGTACTGGTATCACCGGCTGGCGCATGAAGTGAATGTATTCTGGGCCGCGCATGTGGTGCACCACCAGAGCGAGGATTTCAATTATACCGTGAGTGCGCGCATCACCGTGTTCCAGGCCTTCATCAGAACAGGGTTCTGGGCCGTACTGCCGCTATTGGGGTTCCCGGCCATGATGATCACCAGCCTGCTGCTGGTGCATGGGCTCTACCCGTTCTTTATCCATACCCGGCTTATCGGAAAACTGGGCATACTGGAATATATCCTGGTTACACCATCGCATCACAGGGTGCATCATGCGAGCAATGAACAATACCTGGATAAGAACTATGGCGATGTATTCATCATATGGGATAAGCTCTTCGGCACTTTTCAGAAAGAAGAAGATAATGTGGAGATACAGTACGGGCTTACCAAGCCATTGAACAGTTATAGTTTTCTCTGGCAGCATGTCCATTTCCTGGCAGAGCTCTGGTATGCTGTAAGAAGAACGGAGGGGCTGTTGAACAAACTGAAACTGGTATTCGGAAAACCAGACCTGGTGGATCCTGCAGCCAGGGAAGAAGTTGAAAAGAAGTTCCGCATCTTCCATATACAGCAACCGGTTGAATATCGTTTGAACCGGTACGTGGTATGGCAGATCGTACTGAGTATAGCCCTGCTCTTTGTTTTCATTCTCTTTGAACACTACCTGCCGTTGACACAACAAATATTGATATCGTTAGGATTGATATTGACATTGATCAATTGCGGGGCCATCATGGAACAGAAGAAATGGGTGTTCTACCTGGAATATCTCCGTTTACTCACGGTCACCATCGGTATCGTCATCGCTTATCCGGCGGGTTGGCTGAGCGTATTATTGCTGATGGCGGCCCTGCTGCTGATCAGGTATTCCGAGGCTATCCGTGAATATTATCTCTACTGGGTTTACCAACGCAGGCAATGACCCAATCAATGGATACGAGTTACGTGGCCGAGAGGCGAGGCGGAGGTACGCAAGACCTTCTACGGTGGTTCGAATCCACCCGTAACTGCTATTTGCATCGGTTCAATATCATTGAGCCCCAGGGCGATGTTTCTACTTCGCCCTCATAAAAAATTGTGGCTGCCATAGCCATCTGTATTCAACTCAGTGTTTTTTTCATATGGCAAGCAATCGTTGATGAGAGGCGGTGTTTCCACACTGCCTCTATTTCGTCGAATAAGCACGCCAATGAAAGTTTCCGATTATATAGATATGTATCTTTAATAGGTGTTTATGTACAGAAGGGTGGCACAATCTTTAGAAGAATCCTACGGTTATGGCAACTATAATTCAATGGCGGATCGGCTGTTCCGGCTTTCACTACCGCGAGTGGAAAGATTTGTTCTATCCCCCGGAAACACCACAACGCAAATGGTTTGATTACTATTGCACCAGATTCAACACACTGGAACTCAATTACACTTTTTATCGCTTCCCACAGGTAGCACCTCTGGAAAGCTGGCACGACAAAAGCCCACCCGGTTTCAATTTCTCCATCAAGGCCCCCAGGCTTATCACGCATTTCAAGCAATTCAAGGATGTACGTCCACTGTTGGACGATTTCTACAATGTTGCGAAGGAAGGCCTTAAAGATAAGCTGGGTCCCGTTTTGTTCCAGTTTCACCCCAAAACGGTGTACTCGCCCTACCTGCTGGAAGAGATCTTGTCGCAACTAGACCCGGCAGTGAACAATGTTTTGGAATTCCGGGATATAAGCTGGTGGCGGGAAGATGTGTACCAGGCATTGGCTGCGCAGAAAGTGGTTTTCTGCGGCATCAGTCATCCGCATCTGCCCAATACACCCATCATCAACGGGCCATTGGCTTATTATCGTTTTCACGGCGTACCGGTACTGTACAAAAGTGAATATCCCAACCAGTTCCTGGACGAGGTGAGCGATACCATCCAGGAAGCCGGGCAGGTACGCGAGGCCTACTTGTACCTCAACAATACAGCCAAGGGGCATGCAATCAAGAACGCATTGTATTTACAGGCAAAACTGATCGATGATTAGATTTCTACGCTAAAACATTCAAGGCTGTCAATTTACGATAATGATCTCAGGTCTTTTGATGATCTGGGTATTGTATTTGAATTTGATATTGGTATTGAAGTCTACCCGCCAATGTGATCCATAGTAATTGGCGCGGGGGAAATAATGTGCTTTCAGCTCAAGTGTTCCGAAGATAAGGCTTTCGTTCCTTGCTCTCAAACCCGCGCCAATGCTCTGATACAGGTCGCTCTGCTTGATGCTTTCATAAGGAGGCGTCAGCAGGGTGAAACTGGCAAATGCAAAGGGCGCGAACCGGAAATTGACGAAGGACCAGGGACTGAAGAATACAGATTCAGCTTTCACAGTGGCGCGCATATCACCGGCGATCTTACGGCCATTATGCAATTCCGGGATACCGAATGGACTTTCCAGGAAGAGGTCTTCATTCAACAGCTTATTCACCTGACCGGTGATACCAACGTTGAAGAATGAACGCTGTTTCCATTTAGGCCCCATGGTACGAAGCCTGCTGAAGAAATCCAGATTGCCAAGCACATCCAGATCCTGTAATTTATCTTTGTTCCAGTAACCACCTGTCCTGAAGGTGAAGTTGAGATAGCTTTCCTTTTCAGTAAAATAATTGCGGGAAATATCGATCCCCATATACGGCCTTTCCAGTCCGTTTTTCTTGGTCCAGCCGGCTGTAACGGAGATATCCATGCCTTCCGGAACGTCCTCCGATCTGCCGAAGCCATAGATATAGCGGGTCTTATAGAAGTTCTGTCCAAACAGGGAGAGCGACCCCAACACCCCATACATATCGGCGTATTGGGCATCATATTGCGTTTTGAATTTGTCCGGGATCAGTTCAAATCTTTTCTTCAGCACACGCACACCAAGGATGGTACGGATACGGTCGTCCTCATTCTTTAGTTTTATCAGTTTGAAGGCGCCGGTATTCCATCCCAGCCATGCATCATAGTTGTAATATTTATACTGGAAATCGCTTTTGTAAAGGGAGTCGGTGATATACTGGTTGTCGGTTGCATGCCAGGCAAGTTCCGTAGCGTAAGTGAACTTCGTATATTGGTTAACGAGAGGCCGGACGAAGCGGGTATAAAAAGTGGTCTCTTCATCGCGGCCGCTGTTCATCCCGTCCTGAAAGTTCTTATAACCGGCATAACCATCGATGAAGGAACCGGCGATATTACGTTTAATATATTCCCATCCATATCCTACCCTGTCAACCCGCCTGGTATCGTAGAGAACGGAGCCCAGTATCCGGTCGCCCCATCCGCCAAGGTTATCTTCTTTGGCACTCACATCAAAGCTTTGCTGATTGCGGAGATGGAGCGCGCCACCGATACTGAGTACGTCCTTGGTGAGCACGATCACATCCACAGAATCATAGCTGTTCTCTGCCGGTTCAATAATAATGCGGGCATCCTGGAGATAGGGTTGGTCGCGCAGATGCCTTTCATTATCTGCCATCAGGTAAGGCTCTACTTTGTCGCCCTTCCCGAAGAAGAGGTTATTGCGGATCACATATCCCCGGGTTTTATGGTGGAAGCCATTGGCCAGGTGGGTGAGCCAGTTCTTATACACTTTATTGGTATCGGTGATGGCGGTACCGAAATCCAGTCCTTTTACCGTAACGCTCCTGATCACCCGGTCTTGGTAGATACTGAAAACAAGGTCGTTTCGGATAGGCGTAAGCGCAGCGATATTCTCCCGGAGGGTATCACGGAGCAGGTTACGCGCCAATTTGCCGATCAATCCCTTTCTTTTGAGGATAAAACTATCGATCCCCCTGCCCGGGACGGGAACAGTATCATGTTTTCTGACTTTTATTTCTTTGGGGGAAGAAGAAGCAGGCCTACCGGGGTTTTTCTCACCGGATTGGGCATGGGTGAACGAGGGGAGTCCAACCAGTAAGATGCCGGTACAGAAAAAAAGGGTGATCAGATAGTAGCTTCTCCGCATGTTCAGCAAAATAAGGGAAAGGGGGGATTGTTAGGACCTCATTAACAAAGACTTTATTTTTTTTCGCAAAGGGGTATGAACGGCGGTTGCCGAAACGAACCCAGGCATTTGGAAGGATATGGGGCTTTGGGCGGGTTAGATAGGGGATTGGTAATTCTATTCTGCTGCTTCGCTTACGTTTCGAAGACCGCCTCTTCATATCCCTTAGCTCCCTCTCCCCGATAAGGTTGGTCAATGAGGTCTACACAATGGGAGGAGGAAGATGGGGCACAACTTTATAAAACCTGATAATTAGCAAGTCCATTGTAACTGATATGCAAGATCGCGGCCAGCGACCAGCACCCATTTACATCAAAGCCGAAAAAGGACATTAACTCTCATCAACAAATACAGGAAAACTGAATAAGAGGAAATAGAGATAAATAGAAAATGAGGAAAGTGAAAAGAATAATGAATACGAAGGAACAGCCCTGAGGAGCACTAAAACACCTGAAGAACCTCAGAAAATAATGAACCATACAAAAGAAAATACAAGGCCAAAAGAATGCATCCATCAAAAAACAAAATTGCCATTACAGCCAATGATGCCTCCTCAGCGTGACAGGGCCGTTGCGGGATATGCCGGAAGGGCCTTGGAAACATAAGCGAAAAAGCCCGGATTTGCACTACAGTCCGATCTCACCATTCCACAGCTCAAAATATATTCTCCCGCGGTGGTTTGTTTCCTCAGCCCGCCCAGCATATCCCGCACGGCCCGCAATCCCCCAAAAGCCCAACAACGGCCAGGCAATAGGCAAAAAGCCTGATCCATACTGATCAGGCTCTTTGTTTTACCGGTGATTTCTTTTTGCAACTCGCCAGCGCGTCATCGATGGCTTTGGTGAGCCCGGGCAAACTCAGTTTCCCCGTGTAAGCTTCGTTATTGATGAAAAAGGCAGGGATATCCCTGATGCCTTTATCGAGGCCTTCGAGAAGATCATTCCTGACCGTCCAGCCATAGAGGGAATCCACCAACTTAGGCAGGAAGTTCTTGTCCATAGCGCCGGCTTCGCGGGCATATTCCCGTAAGCTGATGCTACCCAGTTGGGTACGGTGGGCAAAGAGCAGGTTATGCATTTCCCAGAACTTTCCTTCCTGCGCCGCGCCGACACTGGCTTCTGCAGCCTTCTGTGCCCGCTGGTGCACCTGCGTGAGAGGAAAGTGGCGGAAATTGAACTTCACCCGGCCCTCATACGTTTCAAGGATCTTCTTGACGATCTCATGCGCTTTGGCGCAGGCTTCACTCTCATAGTCGCCGAATTCCACCAGGGATACAGGCGCATCGGAAGCGCCCACCCAGATATCTTTGGGCGGCTTGATCTCGATCAATTTAGGTTTGTTATTTGTTGCCATAGTATTTTTTTCTCCTTTTTTTAACATCTCACAGGATCGGCAACAGTTGGTTTGGTGTGCTTGAATTATAACATTTATTAAGATGATGTTGTTCGTGGAGGCGTTGCATAAAAAACGCAATGTCACCCCGCAACGGCGGGATGACATTGCAGTTCAGCACCTAAGCTTTATTATTTGGAAGCCGCTTTTTCTTTTTTATCGTCAGCCGGCTTTGCATTGGTTTCATTCCTGAATACCACTACCCCATCGAACACATCCACCAGCACGGGGTGGGCCTTATCGATATCGCCGGCCAGGATCTTACGGCTCAACTGGTTCACGATCTCTTTCTGGATCAGCCTTTTCAGTGGCCTTGCCCCAAACTGGGGATCGAAACCGTTCTCAGCCAGGTAATCGACGGCGTACTCACTGAACTGAAGATTGATGCCATTCTGGGCCACCAGCCGCTTCAGGTTGTTGAGCTGGATATTGATGATGCCCCTGATCTCCTTCTTCAGCAGTGGCTGGAACATGATGATCTCATCCACGCGATTCAGGAATTCAGGACGAATGGTCTGTCTCAACAGGTTCATCACTTCATTCTTCGCCTTCTCCGTAGCTTCATCACGATTTCGCTCAGTCACATCCTCGAAAGCTTCCTGGATCAGGTTGGAGCCGATATTGCTGGTCATGATGATGATCGTATTCTTGAAATTCACCACACGGCCCTTGTTATCGGTAAGCCTTCCATCATCCAATACCTGGAGGAGTACATTCCACACATCCGGGTGGGCTTTCTCAATCTCATCCAACAGCACTACACTGTAAGGCTTGCGACGTACTGCTTCGGTAAGCTGACCACCTTCATCGTATCCCACATAGCCCGGAGGCGCACCTACCAGCCTGGAAACGGAATGTTTTTCCTGGTACTCGCTCATATCGATGCGGGTCATCATGCTTTCATCATCGAAAAGGAATTCCGCCAGGGCTTTTGCCAACTCCGTTTTACCCACACCGGTAGTGCCGAGGAAAATGAAGGAACCGATCGGTTTCTTCGGATCCTGCAATCCGGCGCGACTCCTGCGGATAGCGTCTGCAACGGCCACAATGGCTTCATCCTGACCAACCACCCGCTGATGGAGATGGTCTTCAAGCTGAAGGAGCTTTTCCTTCTCGCTTTGCAACATGCGGGTTACAGGGATACCAGTGGCCTTGGCCACATTCTCTGCAATATCTTCCGCATCCACTTCTTCTTTCAACATCCTCTTTTCATTGATGCGGGCAAGCTCTTCAGTATATGTATTGATGGTTTGTTCCTGTTCTTTTATTTTGCCATAGCGGATCTCAGCCACTTTTCCATAATCGCCGTTCCTTTCTGCACGTTCTGCTTCCTGTTTCAAGGATTCGATACTGGCCTTGGCGCTCTGCACTTTTTCCACGATCTCTTTTTCTTCTTTCCACTTGGCACGAAGGGTATCCCGCTCCACACTGAAATTGGCGATCTCCGTGTTCAGCTCTTTCAGTTTCTCTTCATCGTTCTCCCGTTTGATGGCCTCACGCTCGATCTCCAACTGGCGGATCTGACGCTCCATACGGTCCAGCTCTTCGGGCATACTGTTCATTTCAAGGCGAAGCTTGGCGGCACTTTCATCGATCAGGTCAATAGCCTTGTCTGGCAGGAACCTGTCGGTGATATACCGATGCGATAATTCAACCGCAGCAATGATGGCTTCATCCTTGATACGTACATGGTGATAGGTCTCATACCTGTCCTTCAATCCACGAAGGATGGAGATGGTATCTTCCACGGTCGGTTCTTCGATCATCACTTTCTGGAAGCGGCGTTCGAGGGCTTTATCCTTTTCGAAGAATTTCTGGTACTCGTTGAGCGTAGTGGCTCCAATGGCCCTGAGCTCACCTCTTGCCAGCGCGGGTTTGAGGATATTGGCCGCGTCCATCGCGCCTTCACCTCCTCCAGCTCCTACCAGGGTATGGATCTCATCGATGAAGAGGATGATCTCGCCATCACTGCTGGTCACTTCTTTGATAACGCCTTTCAATCTTTCTTCAAATTCTCCTTTGTATTTGGCGCCCGCGATGAGTTGCCCCATATCGAGGGCATAGATGATCTTTGACTGCAGGTTCTCGGGCACATCACCATTGATGATACGGTGTGCGAGCCCTTCCACGATGGCTGTTTTACCAACACCGGGCTCACCAACGAGGATCGGGTTGTTCTTGCTCCGGCGACTGAGGATATGCAATGTTCTGCGGATCTCTTCATCACGTCCGATCACCGGATCGAGCTTGCCGGCGCGGGCCAGCTCATTGAGGTTCTTCGCATATTTGTTGAGTGCGTTGAATTGTGTTTCCTGCGTCTGGCTCTTGATGGTATCACCTTTACGCAGGTCCTTGATGGCCGCTACCAGGCCTTTTTCTGTGAGGCCGGCATCTTTCAATAATTTGGCGGCATTATCGCTGCCTTGCAGGATGGCCAGGAGCAGGTGCTCCACGCTCACGAATTCATCGCCGAACTGCTTGAGAACGGCACCAGCACGCAACACGGCATTGTTGGCATCACGGCCGATCATTTGAGCGGGCGTAACACCGCCGGACGCTTTGGGTAAACGGTCGATGCTTTCCTGGAGCTTGGTGTCCAGCACATTCACCGTCACATTGTTCTTTTTGAGCAGGTAATCTACGGGAGAATCTTCCTGATCGAGCAGGCTCTTGAGCAAGTGCTCAGTTTCAATATTCACACTATTATTATTGAAAGCGATCTGTTGCGCCTGCGCGATCGCTTCCTGTGCTTTGATTGTAAAATTGTTCAGATTCATATTTTCCCTCCTTTTACGTTGTCTGAAACTTGTGCGTTTCAAATAACTTTATTATTGTTACAAACGATACACCAAGGCCCTAAAACCCGCAGATATGTCATTAAAAATCAATAGAATCTGTCTCATATGCAGTCTAACTGCATTTTCACTGCTAATGTTGCAGTCTGCCTTCGCCCAGGATACAGCAGCTATCAGTGCTTACCTTACCAAAAATCAGAAAGCCATCGGCAAAGCAGTGGCCATGGTCTGGAAAGATGGTAAGGTCGTTTATCAAAAACAGCTCAACCAGGACTTCACAGCAAAATCACAGGCGCCTATCGCGGCCTCCACACAGTGGCTGACGGCGGCGGTTGTTCTAAGTTTTGTGGAAGAGGGTAAAATATCGCTGGATGATCCGGTAGGTAAATATATCCCCGTTTTCAACTCTTACATGAAGAGCTATCTCACGGTCCGTCAGTGCCTGATGCACTCTACCGGATTTGAGCGCGACAAGGGGTTGGGTACAAAGGTAGGATTTGGCCGCAAATACCAAACCCTGGAAGACCTGGTAAAATCCCTGGCCGCCAAAGAAATTGTGGGCAATGCGGGAGAGCATTATTTCTACGGGGCGTACGGCCCGGCCATTGCCGCCCGTGTGGTGGAAGTGGTGGGCAAGAAAGCTTTCGAGCGCCTGGCCATGGAACGCATCTTCCGAAACTGTAAGATGCGCGCTACCAATTTCGGACTGGATGGCAATAGCCCCAATCCCGGGTTCGGCGCTCAGTCTACCGCCAACGACTACCTGAACTTTTTGGTGATGTTGCTGAATGGAGGAACATTTGAAGGAAAGAAGATATTGAGTGAAGCATCTGTAAAGGAATTGTTGCGGCCGCAGCTTCCCAATATCCCTGTAAAATATCAACCGGAAGCACTTGCAGGCTTCGATATCGCGCTGGGCAATTATGTGCAGGAGAAAGATGGATCAGGCAACGATAAAGTGGTCTGCAGCCCTTCGCTGGCAGGCACCTGGCCATGGATAGATCTCAGCAAGAAATATGCAGCCATCCTGTTTGTGAGCGATGTGAAGAATGAAGAGAAGAGAGACCTTGCACTCAAGTTCCAGGCAAAAGTGGATGAAGCGATCGGTAGCAATTAAGAATTGAAAGTATCCTGATAATCAAAAAGCCACCTCAATGGAAGGTGGCTTTTTGATTATTACCTGACCAGCATCATATTTCCTTTTTGTGTTTGCAATGGCTCGCCCTGGAACTTATAATTGCAGATGTATACGAACGAGCCTGCTGGCTGTTGTATGCCTCCTATGGAACCATCCCAACCCTGTTTGGGATTATTCGTATTCCAGATCTTTTGTCCCCATCTATTGAATAATGACAGTTCGAATGTTTCTATGGGGCCATGCACAATAGCCCTGAAAACGTCATTGTTAGAATCCTGGTTGGGCGTGAACCCGCTGGGAATGAATACACCTTTCAGACAATCTTTCGGAGAGATCAGGATCTGATCAGTTCCCCTACAATTGTTATGGTCAGTCACTTCCAATGAATAGATACCTGCTTTCTTTATTTCCAATGTATTGGTTCTGTCGCCCGTGCTCCAATGATAAGCGTCATATTGTTTCAGGGGCCTGATCAGCAGGCGATCAAAGCCACATATCACCGTATCATTGGGAAGGAATTTTTCGGGTAGTGGAAGTATCTTGTCAATTTCAACGGACGCATTGCCCACGCAATTGTTGGCATCCCTGACCTCTACCTGGTAGATGCCGGTTCCCGTAGCCGTGAAAGTCCTGTTGGAAGATCCGTCCTGCCAGAGATAGGAATTGAATTTACCGGGATCGAGAATACGGGAATCGTCTTTACAAAGCGATCTGTCGGGATCCAATACCGGTTGAGGAAGCGGGTAAAGCAAGGGGACCCGTACAGTATCGTAAGAAGCGCAACCATTGGCACTGGTGGCAATCACAGAGTATTCTCCCACTCTATCAACAGTGATCTTTTCAGTAGCGGCGCCGGTATTCCAGAGATAGGAAGCAAATCCGCTACCAGCCGCAAACTCCCAGGTATCGCCGGTACAGAATGACCTGTCCGGGCCCAGCAGTACGGCGGGCGAGTGCAATACCTTTACAGCAACCGTGTCATACGCAAAACAGCCCGGCATCTGTTCCGCTTTCAGTATATAGCTGGTGTCTTTATCAGGTTGTATGGTCACTACCGGGTTGGAGAGATGGCTGATATGATAATCGGTGAGCCAGGAATAATTGAGATAACCCGCAGGCGCAGTAAGTACGAGGGTTTCATCATTGCATTTCTGCAGATCGGCTCCCAGGTTGATGCTGATATTGGCCGGCGTAACATACAAGGTATCGCTGAACACATTTTCGCAGGCATCTTCCGTTTCCACCCAGTACTTACCAGGATCAGTAACCGAAAATACAGGATCAGCGCTTCCATCCTGCCAATTGTACCTGTTGAACCCGGTCCCTGCCTGTAGTTGGATATAGGTATCCTTACAGATGATGGTATCATTGCCCAGGTTGAGGCTAAGGGCGCTGGAAGTGGCTTTGACCAGGATAGAGTCCTTCGATGGCGAACAGGCGAACGGCAACTCTGCCTTGATCCAGAACTCTCCCAATGAAGAAAATCTGAGGGTCACTTCATCATTGGTCTGCGCCACAATTGTAGCGCCCTGGGGCAATTCCCATTTCACTGGCTGGGTGCAGGTGCTATTCTTTACAATGGAATAGGTATAAGGTTTGGTGATATTGCACATTTCATCCTTCCCATCCATTTTCAGGAAACTGCAGGAATCAACAAACTCAGTGGGGCAAACATATCTTACCTGCCCGTAAGTGGTGAACAATTGGATCACGCTATCTACGGCCTGGATGGGCATTTGCTGTTCCTGTTCCCAGTTGAGCGGTTGGCCCACAGTGGGAGTTTGCACTATGTTGACATTGTGATCATAGTTACCACAATCCCATTGCGCCGCTCCCCACTCTTCTATTCTCTTGAACATCATTTTATATCCAAATGAAGTGAAATAGGGAACCGTCATGCCTATTTCATCACCCAGCATTGCCAGGGAATTGTTCTTTCCGACATCGATAAAAAAATACCTTCCTTTTGCATAGGCTCCATAGTCTTTGGCCCAAACCTGTTGGAGGTCATTATCCAGGCGGATGCCGATAGAATGGAAAGCATAATAAGGTTGTAATTGCAGAGGCTCGGTAATGGTATTCAGCACATAGAGATCACCGGCAGGAGTGGCTTTGATGCCGGTATAATCAAAAGAGCCACCAACCGGCAAGCCTAGCGTGACTGACCTGGTCATTTGGCCGTTCACGTCCATTTCGTGTACGGAGCTGAAACCGTTAGGCACACCGGTTCCCCCATTGGATTGTACAATGATATCCGGGCCGCGCAGAATGATATTCCTGATCCAGACATCGTTCCCATTGATCGAATATTTTTTTGACCAGATGATATTCCCGTTGGCATCATCCAGCCTCATCACAAATCCTGAATACACAGTGGTGGCAGAGCCTCCGCCGGTTTGTGCTGCAGTGCCGCCGATATACAATTCATTGGCTCTCTGAACAGCGTCGCTGAAGCTGTACCAGTTCCATCCACCGGGATAGAGCGGGTCTTTGGAGAACATTTTGTTCCAGCGCACATTCCCATTGGCATCCAGCCTTATCACCAATACACCTTTATCCTGGAAGCTTCCCAGCAATATCATCCCACCATCATCGGTGGCCACTACTTTACTGGCAAAGAATGGATCGCCAAAGATCTTGTATTTCTTTGACCAGAGCTGGTTTCCGTTCTGGTCTATCTTCATCAGGTAAGGTTGGTTTCGCTCAACGGCAAAAACCGCGAAATTATCATCACGCGTCTGCGTTATACCGGAGATATCGGAAGTATAGGTAGGATCATTGTACCGGGTCCAGAGCACACAGCCATCATCATTGACCCGCATCAGCAAACCCTGCTTTGGTTTGTTATTGATCCTGCCATAGAAATCACTAAAACCTCCCAGCAGGAAACCACCTCCCCTCACGGCGATCAATGCTCTTGCATGGTCATCAGCATTGGGCAAACCATAATAGGCTTTCATATTGTCCCTGTTGGCCGGTTGCTCGCCCGGTACAAAGAACCAGGTGCGGAATGTATCCGTACAGTTCCCATTCACAGCCACCAGTTTGATCTCAGACAAACCCACATAGCCATTCAACTGAAAAGTATTACCAGAGGAATAATAGAATCCATTCTGGTACCATTTCAACTCCGTTGCATTGGTACTGGTGCTGGTGAGTAAGATACTGGTGTTGTTCCTGATCACCAGGTCTTTATCCGGTGTAAAGCTGGCTTTCACATTACAGGGGATGGAATTCACCACCACAGGCCGCTTTGCGCTGGCCGGAGGCTCGGGTCTGTACATGGCAGCGTTGATGGAATCCCAAATGTAGCGATCGAGGATGGGTTTGGCGCGAAGCTCGATGGGATCATACATCCTCAGTACGCCATTCTCACGAACAAAAACTTTTCCATCCGAATGAACGGTATCTGGCCTTTGCCCCAGCGAGCACAATGGGCTTGCTACAACAATCAATAACAGCAGCCGTCTGAAACAGGCAATACGCTTTCTCAAACAAAATGATTTATGAATAAAAAAGAAAAATGATCCCCGGCTGATTCAGACAGTCCAAATTATCATTTATTTCAGAATTTGGCAAGTTCAGCGAGGGATCGGGCCTTAATCAACCGGAAAAACAAACCGGGAACGGACATAGTAGTCTGTTCCCGGTTGCACAACTATTTTGGTGATTTATCGTACTGCCTTGAATTGCAATGCAGCTACGCCATTATCATATCTCTTCATTTCCACCAGTTCCAGTGGCAGCCGCGCCATGTCCGTAGCAAATATGGAGATCCCGCTTCCCAGGATCATGGGATTCACAAATAACCAGTAATCGTCTATCAGGTTCAACTCCATCAACTCCCGAACGATGCTCGGGCTTCCGATCAACAGGATATCCTTTCCCGGCTGCGATCTCAACTTTTGGATATTCCCTTCCAGATCTCCCGCTATCACCTGCAGCTTCTTTTCGGCCGACGGCTGCAGGGTTTCGGACACCACCACCTTTTCCACCTTATTGTACCAGGCCGAATGCTCCCGGTCGTGTTTGGTGGCTTTCGGTTTGTCGGCAGCGTTAGGCCAGTAGGCATCCATCATCTGGTAGGTGACCCGTCCATACAGGGCCGTGTCCGCATTTTCCGTAAGCTCATGAACAAAATCAAACATGGCTTCATCCACTTTGATCCAGTCCATTTCTCCTGCGGCCCCTGCAGCAAAGCCATCGAGGGAGGTATGCAATAACAAAACGATCTTTCTCATTCTGGTCAATTTTGTACTGCTAAATTAGGAAGAACAGTAACCTCATAAAAGGGGCAACTGCGGCAATTTCCGGGTAATTCCGGACGCTGCCGCAGTTGCGTAAAAGATCATGCCGGTGCTTACCAGAACCTCACATAGAGGGCGGTGATGAGACCGAAGATCACCAGGATCATGGCCAGCATTCCAGGCGTAACACGGAACATGCTCTTGTCGTATTGCGTAGCTTTGGGATTGTTCTTGCTACCGGGGTCCAGCAGGGAGATCACGGCCATCAATGCTACCGAGATGAAGAATACCCAACCCATACTGGTAAGGAAGGGGATCTCGTAGATACCCTTGTTATCAGGGTTGGGGAATGCCGTGTACATCCATGTATCGTGCCCGAACCACTGAGGCAGGTAACCATTGAAGATCACGCTGAGGATAAAACCGCCAACGATGCCCACCACAGCAGCCAGTGAAGTGGTACGCTTCCAGAAGAAGCCTAGCAGGAATACGGCGAAGATGCCCGGAGACACAAAACCTGTGTATTTCTGAATGAAGTTGAATCCGCCTTCGCCACCGATATTGAGCCAATCGTCCCAGGTGAAAAGAATGGCGATCACCATGGCCAGCAATACGGTCATTCTTCCTACCCATACCAGTTTCTTTTCAGACACACCGGCGCTTACATATTTCTTATAGATATCGAGCGTGAAGATGGTGGAGATACTGTTTGCCTTACCTGCCAGGGAAGCCACAATGGCGGCAGTGAGCGCAGCCATGGACAAGCCCCTGAGTCCTTCAGGCAGAAAGCCTAACACTGCCGAATAAGCGTTGTCTGCTTTTACATGTCCTCCCACCGTTACTGCCTGTTGCACATCTGAATGCCCATTCACATACAGCACATAGGCCGCGATACCGGGCAGTACCACGATGATGGGCATCATCACTTTCAGGAATGCCGCAAAGATGATACCCTTGCGGGCAGTATTGAGATCCGCGCCCAGCGCGCGTTGTGTGATATACTGGTTACAACCCCAGTAGTTGAGGTTGGCCACCCACTGGCCACCCAGCAACATGGCGATGCCGGGTAGACTGAGATAGTTCTTCACCTGTGCTTCAGATGAAGTTTGGGTTGGCTTATCGAATATCATATCGAAATGTTCGGGAGCTTTCTGGAAGATCTGGTTGATGCCTGCTACAAAATCCTTTCCATACCCGAAATGTTCGCTCACTTTGGTCAGGGCCAGGTAAGTGGCCGCCAACCCGCCGATCACCAGGAATACCACCTGGATCACATCCGTATAGCCGATCACTTTCATACCTCCTAACGTGATCACCAATGCGAAAATAGCCAGCAGGATCATGATCAGGTGCAGGTTGCCCCCACCGGATAAGCTGTTGATAGCCGTGGCACCCAGGTAGAGGATGGAAGTGAGGTTCACGAACACATACAGGAATAACCAGAAGATGGCCATCAGCAAGGCCACATGCTCGTTATACCGTTGTTTGAGGAATTGCGGCATCGTGAAGATGCGGTTCTTCAGGTAGATGGGCATGAAGAAGACCGCCACAATGATCAGCGAAATGGCCGCCAGCCATTCATAGGCAGAGATGGCAAGCCCCATCGCAAATCCGCTTCCGCTCATGCCGATGAACTGCTCGGCAGAGATATTGCTCGCGATCATCGAAGCTCCGATGGCCCACCAGGTAAGGGCCCCTTCTGCAAGGAAAAAACTTTTGGAATCATTTTCTTTCGACTGGCGCCTGCGGTATACCCAGTAGCCATAGCCGGCAACAATAAAGAAGTAGATGAGGAACACGATAATATCACCGGTCTCGAGTCTATTTTTCATAAAGGCAATTCGTTAAGGAGTGAAGCAACTAAAGTATGAAAAAGCGGTCGATTTGTGCAAACGATTACATAATATTTTTGTTCAGCCCCATTGGCCTTCCGTTAAGCCCTGTGATCATCAGCCGGAAGGCCGTAACTTGCAGGGGCAAAAAACAGGATGAATTCCATAGAAAAACATACCCTCTTCATCAAAACAGCCGCATCCCGGCTGGGCTTCAGCTATTGTGGCATCGCCAAAGCGGCCCGGCTGGATGAGGATGCCCGCCGGCTGGAAGCCTGGCTCAACCAGGGCATGCAGGGGAATATGAAGTATATGGAAAACCATTTCGATCTCCGGATCGATCCCGCCCGCCTGGTGCCGGGGGCTCAATCCGTGATCACACTGCTGATGAATTACTATCCTGCCCATACCCAGCAGGCAGCAAATCCCAAAATTTCCAAATACGCTTACGGGAAAGATTATCATGAAGTGATCCGCGCCAAACTGAACCAGTTGCTGCAACTGATGAACCAGGAGATCGGCCAGGTGACCGGACGGGGCTTCGTAGATTCAGCGCCTGTGCTGGAAAGAAGTTGGGCACAGAAAAGCGGCCTGGGATGGATAGGGAAGAATGGTAACCTGATCAACAAGCAACAGGGCTCCTTCTTCTTCATCTCCACGCTCATCGTTGACATACCCCTGCAATACGATGATCCCATGGCAAAGGATTATTGCGGTACCTGCCGCAAATGCATCGACGCCTGCCCAACAGACGCGATCAATGAAAATAAAGTGGTGGATGGCAGCAAATGCATCTCCTACTTCACCATCGAGCTGAAGGATATGATGATCCCGGAGAATATGCAGGGAAAATTCGATAACTGGATGTTCGGATGCGATGCCTGCCAGGACGTATGCCCCTGGAACCGCTTCTCCCAACCTAATACTGAGCCGGAATTCACGCCCATACCGGAATTGCTGGAATTCTCCCTGGCGGACTGGCAGGAATTGACTGAAGAGAGCTTCAAGAGGATCTTCCGTCACTCACCATTGAAGCGCGCCAAATTCGACGGCATCCGCCGCAATCTTCGTTTCCTTCAACAATGATCAGTTCCTCTTCAGGAAGAATTTCGCTCCCAATCCAAATGACCAGAGATGCTGACCACTGGAAAGATCACTGGTGATCAGGTTGCTCAACTGGTATTTGATGCTGGGACCGATCCAGACAGGATGCTGGCTCTTATTGAAGAGCGCCACATTCACACCTGCCGAGATGCCTGCCTGTATCTTATTGAAATAGTCGTAGTCTTTGTAGTAAACATCGTTGCTACCATCATAGTGAAGGGCATTGGTGGCGATGAGCCTGGACACAGACAAGCCACCATCCAGGATGATCGGCAATTGCTCTTCCCGCGTCATGCGCCAGTGGATCTTCACCGGGATCTCCAGGAAATGATATTTATTGGTATAGTCCTGGTACAAGGGCGGCCTTGGATAGCTCGAAGTGAAGAGCGGTCCACCGATCATATAAGCACTACGTCCCTGGTAATAGGCACTCACCACCTGATCATAGTTTGAATTGCTGACAGAGATGGAAGACTTCATGAATTGTCCCACCTGCGTCTTCATACTGAAATAGCTGTATTGAGCGCCAATTGAGATACTGAAACGTTTGTTGAGCTCTCTCTGAACAAAACCACCCGCAGACCAGGCAACGCCTGATTTGAGGCCGGCTGGTTTGTTCTCGGGTATTTGCGTAAAACCTGCAGGACCGCCCACAATGCTCTGATTGGGTACAGTAGGGCTGGCATAGGCAAGATCCTCCGGTTCATTGTTCTCCTTGCTGAGCAATTCAAACGGACTGCCTTTGGAGATATGTGATGCACCACCTTCCGCTACGATACCGAAGCTCCATTTGGAATGTTTGCCTACAGGCTGTTTCGGCGCTTCCGGTTTTTTCTTAGTACTGTTCTTCGTTTGCGCCAGCATATGTTCCAGGGAATCAGCAGTTACGGGGATCGATGACCGGGCCTGCGTCATAGCCGATGAATCCACTTCATCCGTTTCCGCTTTGAATGGCTTCACTATAACGCCGGGCTCCGTGGTGTTTTGAGCCAGATCCTGATCCTTATCATTACCGGTGGCAATACTGGCATCCGGTTGTTCTTTTGTTCGATCCGTCGCCACCGTGATCAGTGGCCTGTTATCCTTCTTTTTATTGTTTGTTCTTTTGATATGGGTGGAGGAAACGATACCGGCATGATCTTTCGGTTGTGCATCCCTGTGGAACACAGGTGCTTTGGGCGCTGCCACACTGTTTGGCAGGGAGCCGTTACCGGGGTCTGCAACGGGTGCAGCAGGAGGTATGGATTGCCCTGCACCAGGTTGGGCATTATTATCCGATTGCTCTTTATTGCTGGCAGGTGTTGTTGCACCGGTTACGGGAACATTTTGAGATACGCCCTTCCCGTTTTCTCTTTTTTCAGGATTGTTTGTTTGGGATCCCGTGTTATCGTTATGAGTAGAGTTCAGTTCAGAAGCAGTGAATTTGTTATGGGATTGGTTTTCAAAAATAAAATAGCCGCCTGCCACCACGCAGAGCAAAAAAAGTGGCAACCAGAGCACCACCCTCCTGCGGCGGCGTTCCTGGCGGATACGTTTATCCACTTTTGTCCAGACAGCATCGGATGGGCGCAACCTCAGTTGCTCCATTTTATGCTGCACCTGTTTCTCAAAATCATGGTCGGACATACGATTCAGTTTTTGTTGCTTCCAGGTTGTTTTTTTTAAGCCAGGTTATGAGTAATGCACGGGCACGGGCATATTGAGATCTGGAGGTCCCTTCATTGATGCCCAGGATCTTCCCGATCTCCACATGTGAAAATCCTTCCACAGCGTGCATATTGAAAATTGTCTGGTAGCCGGTAGGCAATTGCCGGATCAGCTCAGACAGGTCTTTCGCATTGAGTTTCACTTCAGGATTATCGTCAGATACCGGGTGCAGGCCCGGATCCGTATAAGCCAGGTCGTGCTGGTACCGGCTATTCTTCTTGAGAAAGTTAAGCGCCGTATTCACCATGATCCTTCGGATCCATCCGCCCAGCTCTCCTTCGGATTTGAACTGGCCCAGGTGGGTGAACACTTTGATAAATCCCTCTTGCAGCACATCTTCTGCGTCAGCCATGGACTTGGTATAGCGATAGCATACCCCCAACATACCCTCGGCAAAATGCTCATAGAGTTGTCGCTGGGCATCGGGGCGGCCCTTCAAACATTCTTTTACCAGCCTGCTATAGTCCATCTTTCAAGTATAACCATGACACAAAACAGGATCCCGCCGTTGCATCTCCCCTCTTTTTTGAGGTGGCCCGAAGGCTTACCTTTGGAAAATGAACACTGAATCGCTGATAACCAGGGATAAAAAGGTGATATGGCACCCATTTACTCCGCAAAAGTATATGGCTGAGCCCATTCCAATTGTTAAAGCTTCCGGAACCCTCCTCCGGGACGCGGATGGACACTCCTATATCGACGCCATCAGTAGCTGGTGGGTCACCTTACATGGGCATGCCCATCCCTATATCGCTCAAAAGATCTTCGAACAGGCCAGCACCCTGGAACAGGTGATCTTTGCGGGTTTCACCCATGAGCCCGCCATCCGCCTGGCAGAAAGGATACTGGAGATCCTTCCCGGCCAGCTTTCCCGGGTCTTCTACTCGGACAATGGCAGCACTTCCACTGAAGTGGCCCTCAAAATGAGTGTTCAGTACTGGTGGAACAAAGGCGAAGGAGAAAAAAGGAATAAGATACTGGCCTTCAATAATTCCTACCATGGGGACACATTCGGGGCCATGAGCGTGAGCGATCGCTCCGTTTTCACGATGGCCTTCCACGATAAATTATTCGAAGTGATCTTCCTCGATGCACCGGAATCAGGATCCAAGACTTATGATCTGCCCTGGGACGAGATCGCCTGTTTCATCTACGAGCCCCTGGTGCAGGGTGCCGGAGGGATGAAAATGTACAATGCCGGAGGACTGGATCAACTGATCGGGCTCTGCCAGCAACATGAAGTGATCTGCATCGCCGATGAAGTGATGACCGGATTCGGGCGTACCGGGAAGCTTTTTGCTTCCGCCTACCTGCAGCATACACCAGATATCATTTGCCTGTCCAAAGGATTGACCGGTGGAACCATGCCCCTTAGTATCACCGCCTGCTCCGCAAAAGTGTATGAAGCCTTTGTTCAGGACGATCTCCTGAAAACTTTCTTCCATGGGCACTCTTACACCGCCAACCCCATCGCCTGCGCTGCCGCCCTGGCCAGTCTGGACCTGCTCCTGAAACCCGAATGCCTGCATCAGATCGGGAATATCAACCGGCAACATCGTTCATTCATGGATAAACTGCAACAAAGCAGCCATCCCGTTCGTAATGTAAGGGTGTTGGGCACTATCATTGCTTTCGAGATCGACAGGGGAAAAGATGAATACCTGAACAATATCAGCACCACCATCACAAAAAAAGCGATGGCCCAAAGCGTATATCTTAGACCGTTAGGAAATACCCTCTACCTGATGCCCCCCTATTGCATCACAGAGGAAGAGCTCGGCAAGGTCTATTCAGTTATCATGGATATCCTGATTGAACTTGCAGGCTGATCAAATTTGAATTATTTTAGGACCAGCGCAATCTTTAATGTAATGAGGACAATCGTACAGATAGCCATATCATTCCTGTTCACCGTATCCCTGTTCAGTTGTGCGGACAAACCCAAGCCTGCCGCTCCTGCTCCCACTATCCCCATTGTGCTGGAAGGCAAGCGCGTGGATGTTTCCAGCCTGTACTCGAGAAATAAGGAGGATCTCATCGAAAGTCTTTACCAGGAGCTGATCAGCAAGTCCGAAGAATTGAAAGCCCTGGATGCAGAGATCAAAACCCTGGGCAAATTGCAGCAACAGGCCATGGATAGTTTCCGTCTTTTCAACAATAAGAACCAGTCCTACTACGAGTCTGCCAGGCTTACCGTGAACAATATCAAAGATTCCATTTTCCGTAAAAAAGTGCAGGCCATCGTTGATGAGAGCCTGAAACAATATAATCACCATACCGGCACACACAGGCAGTTGGATAGCCTGATTTCCAGGAAGAATATTACCATCAATGATCTTTACATCTTGTTGAAAGTAGTGAAGACCTTACCCGCCATGCATAATTTCCAGCAGGAAAGGATGCCTGGAACGGGTGCAGCGGCTGATCTGAACAATCACCTGGATAGCCTGATGGTCCAACTGGATTCCATGACCCAGGTAAAAAAATAATTCAGGACCTGAAACTGTTCCCGTACCAGCAGTTACAGATCGCCGTTTTCAGGCACCATAATTATACAAACCGATACTATGGTACGTAGCATCCTTATATCTTGCAGCCTTCTCTTCATAGCATTCAATGCGGGCGCCCAGTCCTCCAGGACGAAGGATCTTGCAGTGATCGCCTACTACACGGGTAACACCACCGAGATAGATGAATACCCTGTAGAAAAACTCACCCATATCATTTTCAGTTTTTGCTACCTGAAGGACAATAAGCTGGTCACCGGTAACAAAGAGGCCGATGCGCGGATCAGGAAACTGGTATCATTGAAAAAGAAATATCCCGGGCTGAAAATATTGCTATCACTGGGCGGCTGGGGTGGTTGCAAGGATTGCTCTCCGGTTTTCTCTTCTGTGGAAGGCAGGGAGATCTTCGCCAGTTCCGTGAAAGAGATGCTGGATTCATTCAAGGCAGATGGCATAGATCTCGATTGGGAATATCCCGCTATCGAAGGTTATCCCGGTCATCCTTACAAACCGGAAGATAGAAGCAATTTCACTGCACTCATCAAAGCGCTGCGCGATAAATTGGGAAAGAAGAAAGAGATCAGCTTTGCAGCAGGTGGCTTCACCAAATTTCTACAGGAGTCCATCGAATGGGATAAAGTGATGCCGATGCTGGACAGGGTAAACCTCATGACCTATGACCTCATCAACGGCTACAGCCCTGTAACCGGCCACCACACAGCCTTGTATTCAACCGGCAAGCAGATCGAATCAACAGACCATGCCGTACGATATCTCGATTCAATGGGTGTACCGCTCAATAAGATGGTGATCGGCACCGCCTTTTATGCCAGGGTATTTGAAGGGGCAGATTCAGTTTGGAGTGGTGTGAACCGGCCGGCAAAATTCAAAAGCTTTGTTCCCTACAAGCATCTGGAGAAGGAATATTCAGCGGCCCATGGATTCATTACTCACTGGGATGAACAAGCGCAGGCGCCTTACCGTTACAACCCGGAGAAGAAGCTTTTCGCCACCTACGATGATCTGCGGTCCATCCGGCTTAAAACAGAATATGCCATCGGCAAAGGGCTCAATGGCATCATGTTTTGGGAACTGACACTGGACCGTCCCAGTGGCGGCCTGTTGGATGAGATATACAAAGTAAAAATTACCTATTGATGCTCCACCTGCTTTTTCAGATTATCCAGTGATCTCTCCATCGGCGGCCCCAATTGCTTGTCAAAAATAATACTGCCGATCTTTTCCCAGGGATACCAGCGTAGTTGGAAATCGAAATACCATTGAATGGCGGTAACACCATTGAGATTGAAACAGGCCATACCGGCATGGATATCCCGGCCACTCTGCTGATGCCAGGTGCTGAGCACGCTATCGGCTTTCACCGCTGTCATTTCTATCTGTACCTGGTCTGAGGAGAAACTATTCTCTTCATACTTCACATCCTTGTACTGCGGGTTATCCAGCATCACATTCCAGCTTTTCCAGTTGCGGATATCCTTCAGGTGCGGCATCACGGAATCCACGGGTGCATGGATATCGATGGCACGGCTCACACGTACATGCGAAGGGATGAGCAGGCTCAACAAGAAAATAACCAGGAAGATCGCCACAAAACTGATGATGGCCAATTTGATCAAACGCATAAAAAAACGGATTAAGGGATCACTCCCATTTGAATGTTTTCACGGCCAGTCCATAAGCTACCACGGCCCATCCGAGCAGGATGGCCAGCTCTCCGCCTACTTCCCAGATATGAGCGCCTTCGAATGAGATCTTTCTCATGGCGTCGTTCATGGCGGTAAGTGGCAGGAATTTCAGGACCGGTTGCAAGAAAGCCGGCAGTAAGGTTTTGGGGAAGAAGGTGCCGGACAAAAAGAATTGCGGGAACATGAACAGGTTGGCATATACCGGGATCACATGCTGGCTCTTCGCCAGGCCACTGATGGTATAACCGAAACCCATGAATACCAC
>JAGIAP010000500.1 GCA_017744805.1 Chitinophagaceae bacterium
CTTCTACACAGGACCAATACATCAACCTGAAAACACCGGGCGCCAGGCTGATCGGTGGATTGCCTTCTTTCCAGGAATATTTCAATTTCAAGAACGATCCTGTTTACACCGCAGAGAGCATCGGTGCTTACCGCGCAGCCATTGCTGCCGGACAAACACCGCCACCACTGGTGCAAGCGCCTTTCTTACCACTGAAGCCTGAAACAGCCAACTCATATGAGTTCGGTTACCGTGGTCTCCCCACCAGGAGATTATTGCTGGATGCGTATGTATATTACTGTGAGTACAAGGATTTCATCGGCCGCCGCGCAGTTGGTCGCGCAACCATGCCTGGTGGCATCGTCAACCCGCTCACTACCGAGAACTTCTCCTATCCCGAGAATTCTTTCCAGAAGGTAAAAGCGATCGGATGGGGCTTCGGTTTCGACTATCAACTTCCCAGGAAATATAACCTGAAAGGAAATATCTCCGGTGATCAGCTCAATGATGTGCCTGCCAACTTCGTTACCTTCTTCAATACGCCCAAGGTCCGTTACAATATCGGCTTGAGCAATGATGGTATCAACAATAGCAACTGGGGCTTCAATGCGCAGTTCCGCTGGCAGAGCAAGGTGGATTGGGAAGGCACATTCGCTTCCGGCGAGATCCCTGCTTTCAGCACACTGGATGCACAGGTGAGCTATAAATTCCCTGCCATCCGCAGCATGATCAAACTCGGAGCCTCCAATCTTCTCAACAAATACTATGTAAGCGCACTGGGCAACCCCGAGATCGGTGGTGTGTACTATGTGTCTTTCGGATATAATGTGTTCTAATGGATTTCGAGAACCTTGACCAAATAAGAAAGCCTCAGCGATCTGCTGAGGCTTTTTCAATTTCCTGAAATCAGTTCTATAAAGTCACCTTGATGGGAGCGAACGTTGAGTCGATCCAGAAATGGCCGACTTCTGCATTGTACAACTGGGCTCCACCGAGGCTCTTGATATTGAAATCTGCTTTTGTATTGGTAGGCAATACCAGTTTAAGCAGACCTGATGTATCTGCATAACTGGAAGAGATATAATTTTTGCCTTCGAATGTATAATTGAATGTACCGAATACGTTGGGAGCTGCTTTGTCCTGGCTGTTCTTAACAGGAGCGCTGATCTGCACAAAACGATAATGCTTGCCGAAGCTCCAGTAAGAGAAATGATCCACTTTGCCAATATAACTATTCATGTCCTTCACGGCTATTCCTTCTTCATTCCAGAGACCGGTGCTGTCTGCCAGTCTGGAAAGGCGCAGGCTCGCAGGGGCCTGATCGTAATCGGCGGGTGCGATAGGAAGGGTGAAGGTAGCGGGAAGGTCTTTGTTGAGTTGCAGTTTCTCGCCATTGCTTCCTGTGAGCTCGATATAGAAGATGGCTGAGGAATGAAGGCCTGTGAGGCCGCCGCTCCTGGTCATTCCGAGGAATGAACCGGGCATATTCTCTATGAAAAACGGATCATTCGGATCGATGTATTGCGCGTAAGCGGTCACTGTTCCTGTATAGGCAGTATTGTTGGCGGCATTCACCACAGAACCTGGTTCAACCTTGATGGTGGTTCCATTACTGAGGGTGAGGGTAGTTCCGGATGCCGCAGCAAAGGTGGAAGGAGCTGCCTTTGCGATCAGGCGGACATTCACGTATTGCATATTGGTGGCCACGGCAGCAAATGTTCTTCTTCCGGTAAGGAAACCGGCTTTCTCCACAGTTATCTGTCCACCTGCTTTCCTCATGGCAGCAGTGGGGATGGAGAAAGCACCATTAGCATCTGTGGTAGCAGTAGCTGTGCCGGAGGTAACGGTAGCGCCGCTTACGGGAGCGCCCAGATCATCCACGATCTTTCCGGAGATCCCGGAATTGATCACCTCAACAATCGGAGAGGGCGTGGGAGGAGTGGGAGGCGTTGCTACAGTTTTATCGTTTTTGTCACAGCCATACACCGTAGCCATTGCTACAACTGAGAAAAGAATATACTTCTTCTTCATAGTTAGATTAGGGTTGGGTACACCGGCAACGGGCCGGGGTACGCGAATATAGTTATAAAAATCCTACACGTTGAAGCGGAAGTGCATTACATCCCCATCTTTAACAATGTATTCCTTTCCTTCGATCCTCAGCTTTCCGGCTTCACGGGCAGCCGCTTCTGAACCATATTGGATATAATCATCATATCCGATCACTTCGGCTTTGATGAACCCTTTCTCAAAGTCTGTGTGGATCACACTGGCTGCCTGTGGCGCTTTCCAACCTTCATGGATGGTCCAGGCCCTTACCTCTTGCACGCCCGCCGTGAAATAAGTGTACAGATCCAGCAGCTTGTAGGTAGAGCGGATCAACCTGTTGAGTGCCGGCTCGGTCATTTTATATTCTTCCATGAACAGTTCGCGGTCGGCGGGATCTTCCATTTCGGCGATCTGCGCTTCGATGCTATTGTTCATGACAATCACTTCCGCCTTTTCGTTGGCTACGGCTGCCTTCAATGCTTCAGAAAATTTATTGCCGGTGTGCATGCTGCCTTCGTCCACATTGGCAACATAGAGCACGGGCTTTTCAGTGAGCAGGAAGAGGTCGGCAATGGCTGGTCTTTCTTCCTTGCTGATATCGAGGCCACGGATGCTTTTGCCTTGCTCCAGGTGAGCCTTGCAACGGAGGAGTACATCCAGTTCTGCTTTCATTTTGGGATCGGTACGGGCCATTTTCTCGGTACGGCTGATCTTCTTTTCCACACTCTCCAGGTCTTTCAGCTGCAGCTCGGTATCGATGATCTCTTTATCGCTCACCGGATTGATGGCGCCTTCTTCGCGCAACACATTCTCATCCTCGAAGCAACGGATCACATGGATGATGGCATCCACTTCACGGATATTGCCGAGGAATTTATTACCAAGACCTTCACCTTTGCTGGCGCCACGCACCAGTCCGGCGATGTCCACGATCTCGATCTGGGTAGGAACGATCCTGTTGGGAAGCACGAGCTCCGCCAGTTTGGACAGACGCTGATCCGGTACATCCACCAGTCCCACGTTGGGGTCGATGGTACAGAAACGGTAATTGCTGGCCTGCGCTTTAGCGCTGGTGCTCACTGCATTGAACAAAGTTGATTTTCCTACATTCGGCAATCCTACGATACCTGCTTTTAAACCCATGATAATTGATTTGCTGTTTTTAGCGCCGCAAAGATAAGCGAATGCTTCGATTTTACATTTTCCTCCTCCTAAATGCCTGTATTACGGGGGTTTCTACTATCTTGGGCCATAATTCCGGAAATGGCCCATCACCCGCGCTCAGCGCCGTTCCGGCAGCTCCCTTAACCAAACCGTAAACAACAAATCACCGGAAAATGGTATTAAACTTTCTCTGGATCGCTTTCTTCCTGATTGCTTTTATCGTGGCTTTGATCCGGTTGATCATGGGCGATCAGGACGTTTTCAAGAGCCTGATGGACGGAGTGTTCGATTCAGCCAATACCGGGGTACAGATCTCGATCGGGTTGATCGGTATCATGGCCCTTTTCCTCGGATTCATGAAAGTAGGAGAGAAAGCAGGAGCCATCCGCTTCCTGAGCCGGATC
>JAGIAP010000501.1 GCA_017744805.1 Chitinophagaceae bacterium
AAGCTCATTCCTATTCTCCCGCGCCGGTTCGTTTTCCAGCCGGCGTTTTCAGAATCCCGAGCGGCCACGGTAAGCGGTTAATCCTTAACGATGGATACGTTTCCAACGTAGCACCAAAACTACTGTAGAAGAAGGCGAGATTACGGATATCACTACCCTCGAAATCCAGGACGAGTGGTTGACCCGCATGCTGGTGAATGAACCGGTCGATGAGAAAATGGGAAGCACCGCTGGTACGACCATTAGGGTGATTGCCCACCAGGATATAACAGGCACGTCCATTCGAGATCACGTAGGCACAGCTGGCGATAAGCTGATCGCTGGCAGAATATACGCCGCAGGCCATGGCCTTGTTCTCCTTTTGGAGGGCGTTGAAGAGCGCTTCGAAGTTGCGATAGTCCAGGTCGGTGAGATTGGAAATGCCCTGCATTTGAGACCGGGAAAGCTCCATCACTGCTGCAATGGGGATATTTGTTTGATAGCGGTTATCGAGCTGCTGCGCTTTTTTGATATTACGACGGATATTATCCCGGTACTGCGAATACAGGTCCTCGTAAGGTGCATGCAGGTTCAGGACATAATTGCTGCGCAGATTGAAATATTTTGATAGTTGCGGGTTGGCGGGTAAAGGATTGGCCTGGTTCAACTCGATCTCTATCAGGCGAAACTTTTTGGGAATGGCTGCCAGGAAAGCTTCTACCAACGCCGCTTTGATCTGATGGCCGAAAATGCCCAGTTGCGCCACAAAAGCAGGTTGGTACATATAACTGATGCAGTATTTGGTATTGAAAGTGAGGGGCATTACTGCCTCGTAATCGTTCAACACCAGTGCGCCCCACTGTTTGGCCATATGATCGAGGTAAATGGAATACGCATAGGGAAGCCCGTTAATGGACGTAGCGATACAGTGGTCCCATTTGCGGATGTCCAGCTCCTGCCGGCTGAGGTATTGTATCGAACCAAAGGATTGCATCGCGGCACTTAAAAAGAATAATAATTGTTGGTGAGCCTGCGCAGGTTCAACCGGTGAAGATCGATACTGAAAGAAATCTTCTTGAGGAATTTATTCTCTTCAGGAACGGTCTTCAGGTTGTCGCGGAACTCTTTACTGTACACAACAGGGATATACACATTGATCAGGTCGCGGTAGAATACGAGCTGAATGCCGCCTACATAGAGGAACCTGCTGGTATAAGCATCTTTTTTCCAGGCATTGGCATAAGTGCCCACATCCAGGAACAGCCTTACCGGTAGCTCGATGGGGAACATTTTAGCCGGCAAGGTAGTGTTGAAGTTCATGGAGGCGATCCAGTTGTCTGATCGTCCCTGGAGATCCTGGAACAGGTCTGTACGGATCTTCAGGCCTCCGTCGCGCATCATGATCTGTTGATTGCCGAGCCCTTCCTGTTCATTGCGGCCAATGAAATAGTTGCTATAAGTGTAATCCTCGTTGCCACGGACTGCGGTGAGCTTGGGCTGGTAGCGGATGGTACGGAATTCCTTCTCCATCGTACGGCCACCGATATAACCGAATTTGGCGGCAAATGCACGCACCTGCAAACCACCACCGGAGCTATAGTTGAGATAGTAGTTGCCGGTTGCGGAAGCGCGATAAAAGCCATCTCCCTGCTGGATCTGCAGTTGCGCATCGTATGGATACAGCGTTCTGTAATTATTGACGCTATAGGTAAGCTGGTTGATATAGCTGGTTGCCGTGGTCCCTTTGTAGGGGTGGTACATGGAATCCTTGCTGCTGATGGCGTAATTGAAGCCACGCTCCCCGATGATGAAGGTCTTCCATTCTATCCAATGTTCGATGGGATTACGGGGCGTTTTATTGCCGAAAGTGACGCGCACCTGTGGTGTGAAGCGATAGTACCCGCCAAAGATCTTTGCATTGTTGCTATCCGTTCCTTCCAGGGTGGAGAAGCGGGCAGCGCCTACCCCGAAATCGATCTTACGTATTTTCTTGTCTGGCAGTAAGGTATAACCGATCCTGCCGATACCATTGAATTGCTTGCTGCCAAATGCATAGAGTGGCGCCAACACATACCGGAATTTACGGAAAGGAGGATTGTAGTTATGGATAAGTAGCCCTGCCATGAATTTATCGTAGCTGTTATAACCGATCGCGGGGAGCCAGTTGATATAATTCGTTTTATCGATATCCTTAAAATCGAAGAGAAAGGCTGTCTTTAGTTTCTTTCTACCAAAATACGGCGATATATCTCCCTTGCGATCCAGTACATCGAAGAAATTGTCCAGGTTACGACCGGAGGTCTCTTCCATCACTTTCCTGAAATCTTCCGGCGAAGGATGTTTGAATTGCCATTTTTGGAAATAGGCCTGCATACAGCTATCGAATAAGGGCTGTCCCAGTGTTTTTTGCAGTTCCTGCATCCAGAGGCCGGTTTTCATATAGGCCACTACGGCATAATTGAGTGGTGTGAAATCAGGGCCTTTGGTTTCGATAGGCTGGTCAAGCTTGTCTTTGGCAACAACGGACACAAATAAGCGAGGGTCATCTTCAGGGATGCGGCGCTGCATCCAGTTGCCAATATCCGGACCTTTATGGAGATCGCTGTAGCGGACATCGTAGTAGGTGTTGATGCCTTCATCCATCCAGGGATGATCCCTTTCGTTGGATCCCAGCACTCCGTAGAACCAGTTATGCCCTACTTCATGGCCGATCAGTTTTTGCAGGTCATCGCTACTGCTCACAGGTGAAATGCTGGTAATGGTGGGATATTCCATTCCCCCGCTGAAGCCCATGGGCGTTTCGGCCACACTTACTACATCGTATGGGTATTCGCCGATCACTTCGGAGCGCCAGCGGACGGCTTGTTTCAGCATGGGCATTCCTTTTTTCCAGAGCTCTTTTTTGGAAGGAAGACGGAAAACATTGGCCCTGATCACGCGGCCGGAAGGCAATTGAAGCGTATCGGTATCGAGAATGAAATCGGGATTGGCGAACCAGGCAAAATCGTGTACCCGGTCCTGTTTGAACTGCAGGGTGCGGGTAGGCACGGGGGTATTCACGGGAACCGGTTTGTCTGGCGGAGGTTCGTTGGTGATGGCCAGGCTGGCTTTTTTGTTCTTGTTCTTATTGAAGGAAGAGGTAGCTGGTTTCTTTGCGGGCTTTGGCTCCATCAGGAAAGGATGTTTCTTCTTTTCCACTTTTTTAGGAGGCTGGGCTGAGCCGGGCGGAGGTAGATAGGATCCCATCACCAGGTTGCCGGTGGCAGCCACCACGTAATATTCGGGCACGGTTAAGCGAACATCGTAACTACCGAACTCGCTGTAAAACTCACCCTGGTCCAGGTAAGGGATGGGATGCCAACCTTGTTTGTCGTACACTGCAGGCTTGGGATACCACTGGGCGATCTGATAAGCATGGCCTTTCCAGCCACTACGGCTGAATACAGCCGGTAATTGCACATGAAAAGGAGTAGTGATAATGGTCTGAGCGCCCGGAGCGAGGGGCTGGGGCAACCAAACCTTTATCACGTCTATGTATTGCGGATGGTCTTCCGTTTTGATACTGATATTGTTCACCCTGAAATCCAGGCGATTGATATACCCACGTTGTTC
>JAGIAP010000502.1 GCA_017744805.1 Chitinophagaceae bacterium
ACGGAGGATTGATATTTTCTCCATCGCAGGTGAATTTTGAAGGGATAACCCCTCCATCCTCAAACGCAGTGCTGGTAATACTGATAGTTTCTGCTGCCATATGTAGATTGTTTGTATGAACTGTTTTGGCTGGCAGGGTTTGAGGGAGGGCTTGCCAGAACTGGCTGGCAGTCTGACAAGGTACGTGCTTTCGGGTAAATCCAGGTTGTTTGTTTAAGGTCCTACGGACAATAAAACTGTTGCCCGGCGAAGATGCGCAGGGCCTTCCCCAGGCATTGGCAAAAATAGCTTTGCTGAGTAAACTGTTCTACATGGCCGGGGCAGTATGTCCTGTATCGGATGGGCTCAGGATCCTGGCCCTTACAGATTTTTCGGAATACTGGTCAGCGCCTGCGTCCAGCGGAGCAGTACGTAATTGTCCATCCATATCGGTTGTGATTAACCGGTAGTCTGATCCTGCATAACCCCTTGCCGGGCTATTGGATTGGATATGGAATACGCCATTCTTATCTTTTACTAACAGTGGATCGATGAGTTTGAATGATGAATCAGGCAATTGACCGGCGCCCCTGGTATTGAATATGATATTGCCTTTCCAGGTGGGTTGAACAAAATCAGGGCCTTTGATGCTAACGGCTTCGCCTCCGCCCTGAATGATATTGTAAGAGATGGTGATGGCAGTGGAGCCAATACCTTTGTCGCGGGCAGGGCGTACAATATTCTCTTCATTGTTCACCAGGGTATTGAAAAGTATGAGCACCCTGTCTGGCCTGTCGTGGGAACGGAGGTCAGCGCCATCAGCCACTTCTGCGCCGCCATTCCCGATAGTGATGGCCGGCTTGCAATCTTCGAAATAATTGTTTGAAATGATATGGTCATCCCCGAAGATGCGGAGGCCCGGTGTGCGAAGGAAATAGTTTCCGTACACTTCGCAATGATTGCCATGGCGAAGGGTGAACTGTGCTTTACAGTCGCGGATGGTATTGTAGCGAATGGTAACGAAGGAGGCTTTCACGGAGATCAGTTCATTTTCACCTGCACATTGTTCAAACACATTATGCTCCAAAAGACTATGACTGGAAGACAGGCTATAGCCGCTAAGCCCGAATTGCAGAGCTTCCGCGCCATTCCCTTTTTGCGGGAGAAAATCATAGAAATAATTGTGATGGATCCAGAGCCTCTCCGCGATCTGACTGCCTTCGCCCCTTACGCCAATGAACTTGCCAAGTGCATTCTTGTGTTGGAAAGTATTGTAATCGATCTGATGATCACTGCCCATGACACTGAGATAATTGCCTTCACCGGTGGTTTGGAAGATATTCCTCGTCCAGCGGCAGAAGCTGGTCCCAGGCAACATAATCGCCTTATCTGATCTATGGGTGAAAAGAAATCCTTTGATCATGATATAGGATGAAGGGGCTTCGATCCTGAATCCATTGTCTCCACTAATTTCGGTAACTCCTTTTTCATCTGCACGGATGGTGATGGGAAGAGCATAAGTGCCGCTGATGCGGATACTGATGGGAGCGGTGGCATTGTATTGACCGGCAGCCAGCACAATTTCATCACCCGGCTTTGCTTTGTTGATGGCCTGTTGAAGCGCGTTTAGCTGTTTTACGCGAATGGTATTTGCATGGATATTGAAACTGATCAGTATCAGCGCACAGAGGAAAAGCCATTGCCTGTTTCTCATTGCAGAGGGGCTTTGATTTGCGCAACAAGTACGATCATTTTTATTGTACCGCAGTAACAAAGGTTTGCAATCTATGCAATTCTTTTGGCGGGGCATAAAAGATCAAACCCGCTGCAGACGCAACGGGCTTGTGTTTTCAAGGCCTACTACTAAGGATCTTTAGTGATTTTCAGAAATATATCGTGGAATGGTTTCGTAGCGGGTAAGCCGGATACCATCTTTTTGCTGTTTGATGCTGGCAGGCCCGGGCACTACCACGTATTTGAACGTATAGTCCTTCACGGTAGCGGTCGCCAGTGAGGGCATCCCCTTTGATCTTTTATTGGGCGAATAATAGAAATGAACCCTGATATTCCCCTTACTGTACCCGAAGGAAAAATTGTAATCATGATCGATGCTCTCCAGCCGGTAGGGCAAAGGAGTATAGCTTTCATCGTCCGAAGGATTGAAATACACCAGCACCATACCATGTTGAACAATTTCATCGGTGATCCGTGGTGCCGGTATATCGGTATATTTTGTAGAGAAGTAAGTAGCATTCTCTCCCTCCTTTTTTTCAGTCCATCCACCGGGGTAAGACCAGGCGGCGTTGGTGATGTAGACAGTGCCTTCTCCCGGATCTCTATTGCCTTCGGCCCGGGCTGAATCGCCTTTTTTACAGGCAGACAATGAGAAAATGATCAGCATTATTACCGGGAAAAAGAAACCTGGCAATAATGCACGGGGAGATTGCTTCATGTTGGTGCTATTATTGGCGGCAAAATTACCGGCTTGTTTGATCTGAGACAATAACACGAAGTGGTAGATTTTTCAGTTCCGGGGCGGATAAATGCCAAATAAACTTTTCCTGGTAGGGGCGATCCTTCTCTTATTGACAGGTAAGATCCTTACCTTTTTGACCTTGGGCCTGTGCCAAACCGGAATATCGAACCTGGCATCCAGCGAGATCACGTGCCGGTAGAATTTCTCTCCTGAACTGATGATGGCTGGCCTGTAGAACAAACCAAGATTGAGCTCTTTGATGAAGAATTTTAGTTCAATGCCGGTAGTGAGGCCAAAGGAAGCATCTGTTCTGTCGATGGATTGAATAGTGCTATCATAACTGATCAGGTTATAGTTAAGGTTCATTTTATTGATACCTCCTACAACACGAAGCCAGGAATTCACCGGGTAATGGATCATGGCATCCATTCCCCAATTGCGTATATCATAACGTATCCCTGTCTTTCCATAATCGATGGGCCCCATAGGAAAGGGTGAAGACAATACATAAAAAATATTGAGTGAAAGCTTCCGGTCGTTTTTCCGGAAATACAGTCCACCCCCGATCCCTACAAAACCTGTTCGGCTGGCTGCTTCGCCATTCAGGAAATTCCGGTAGGCAAAGGAATTCAGGTAAGGGTAGGAAACGATGAGCCCTACATCTTTTGAATGGGGAGGAAGTAACTTGATAGTGTCACTGATTGCGGAGGGAACCGGGTCAGGTGGGGTACGTTGTGCCAAAGCATCGATGGAAAGCAGCACGAGGGTGCTGCATAAGAAGATCAGCTTCATAAGCAGGTTGTCAGGGTTTTTATCCTGACAACCTTATTCCGCAAAACGAAGCATCATTGATTCTTTTCGTCAAAATAAGTTCGTTTGTTCTTCATGGATTTTTGCCAGCCGGAAGAAAATACGGCGTGCTGGTTCTTCACCATATCTTCCATTCTTTGCAATACGGCCGATTGAAGGGATATTGGAAGACTGTAAAATGCTTTGTCCACTGTAGTGTTCCTGTCGTTGGCTGCGAGGGCGTTCTGGTGCCGTACGCCGATCTTTTCTCCTTTGTAGAAAAGCATGCATTTTACACGGCCATCGCCAAAC
>JAGIAP010000503.1 GCA_017744805.1 Chitinophagaceae bacterium
CCCATGGGCTGAGAATTATTATTACGAAACTGAATCTCCATACAACGATAAGAAGCTTGCGTATTTCACTCCCTACGAAGAATTTGCTTCCAAAACCCGCAGGCGTAGTGCCTGGTTCATGCCCGAGGAACATGTTTTCCAAAAGCATGCAAAAAGTATGAAGTCGATGGTAGAGAAAGGTGCGCTGGCCGGGATCGGCAGCCACGGACAGTTACAGGGCCTGGGATACCATTGGGAGCTTTGGTCTGTACAAAGCGGCGGCATGAGCAACCTGGATGCCTTGAAAATGGCTACTATCCTCGGAGCCGAAGGATTGGGCCTGGATCATGACCTGGGAAGTATCGAGGCGGGAAAACTGGCCGACCTGATCATCCTCGACAAAAATCCACTGGAAAATATCCGTAACTCCAATACCATCCATTATGTGATGAAGAATGGAAGGCTGTACGACGGTAACACCATGGACGAAGTATATCCCAATGCCAGGAAGCTGAACAAAAGTGAATGGGATTATCCTGCTCCCGTTAACAATACAGGTGTTCGGGAATAGCCCTAAACGGCTACCTTTGTCGACATTGTTAATTATTCGCTCACTAACTAAAAAATCGCTATGCGCAAATTTCAATTTGTTCCAGCTCTGATGATCATGGGCATAGTGGCCTGCAATAACGCTTCTTCTGAAAAGAAGGAAACCTCTGCAGATACCACTGCCACAGCCAATCACGACAGCATGCATCATGATCATACAACAGCAGCAGGAACTGAGATTGCACCTGTTCCGGAAATCCCCGCAGGCGCGAAAGTATATTTCAAAAACCTGAAAGACGGCCAAACTGTAACCTCTCCCTTCAAAGTGGAAATGGGAGCAGACAATATTTCGGTTGACACTGCGCGTGATATCAAAGCAGGTTCTGGTCACCATCATATCCTGATCGGTATCGATTCCTTACCTTCAGGCATGATCGTTCCCAAGGATTCCGTTCACCTCCATTTTGGCAATGCACAGAAAGAGGCCGAGCTGACCCTGCCTCCCGGCAAACACAAGATCGCTCTTCAGTTTGCGGATGGTATCCACCGTTCTTATGGTTCCAAGCTGAGCACGAGTATCACAGTGAATGTGAAAAAGTAGTTCGGTCTACATAAAAGAAAGATCCCGGTTGTTTTGGCAACCGGGATCTTTCTTTTTATTCATTATCGAATTGGGATAGCCATTCTTTCAGATCATCGTCTATATTCTCCACCGCATATCCCCTGGCGGTGAAAACACCATTGGCTTCCGTCCGGATCAGTGGAAGGGCGCTGCCTCCTACCGGGAAGGGGCCAGCGATGCCAAGGAATGGCTCCGGCACCCCATCAAAATCGAATACCAGTTTGTAAAGGATGAACCTGTATTTCCCATTCTTAAAGTCAACGATCTTTTCTTTCAGGAAATTGATACTCGGGAATTGACTGATATATTCAGAAATATGATCCAATAGTTCGCTTTCGGAGATGGCGGTCTGGTTCAGGTATTTTTTGGGGAATAAGGATACTTTGTTCAGTTTGATCAATGTGTCGTACAGGAAGTAACGTGTGAGGCTATCCGCTGCGATCTTGAGCCATGCACTGGCAGGAACTGGTTGATTATTACGGATCAGTCCTGCGGCAGCACCCAGTTTAAGAGACAAGTGAGGCTGCTGAAGGAATCTGTTCAAAGCGGTCCAGGCTGGGGCTTCGTTCATGAAGGATAATAATCTTACCATCGCCATGCTGTACCAGTATGGGGTGCCCTCATCAATTTTGACGGAGGTCATTACTGCTGCATGCTTATAGATATTGCTTTTGTAAGTGCCCAATATCGATGGTTGGATCAGTTTCTCTTCCAGCAACTGTCCACATAATTGTATCACGAATGGCCTGCCCAGGGAATCTTTCAACAAGGGCAGCAATTGTTTCACAAAAGGGGTTGCCAGGGTTGATGAGTCCCTGAATGCATCGAAGACTTCATAGATCCTGTCGTCTTTGGGAATTCCTTTCAGCATAAGACCTGTCAGTATCCGATAGGCTTCAAGGGTCCGCCATAGCGCCAGTGTGTACATGATCTCGGCTTTGAGGGAATGATCCTGCGGACCGGCCTTTGCATATACTTCCTGCAATGTTTGCAAAGTGGAAGGATCATGTACCTGTGCCAATGCGCCTGCATAATAGTTGTTGATGCCCAGCTCCTGCTGGTTCCATTTCCGCTTCAATCCTTCGTACAATAATGGCAGGTCTTCCTTTGTATAGGTTACATGATCAGCAACATGGATGGCTTGTTTAAAAACGATGGAGTCAGGTGAATCGAATGCATCGAAGAGTTCTTTAGCCCTGTTCCGGAAAAGCGAAGAAGGGGCAGGAGTGGGGGCCGGCGTATAGGTCTCGAAGAACTTGTTCATATTGGCGCTCTTCAGCGTATTGATATCGGCAGAGCTATGCAGTGCTATCAATGAATCTCCGTTCACCAAGAGTCGGAGCCGGCGGATCTTATGAGTATATCGGTAAGTGATCCACGCTTCTGCAGACCTGAAGGGCCCATTATTGGTGAATTCAAATGATAATAATTTTTCTCCTTCTTCGATGCTCTCATCGATCTTGCTGCGCATCAATGCCGTGTCGCTGGATGCCCAATATAAAGGAGGAAAACTGAGTTTACTCAATACCAGATTAGTGGAGGTGACGCTATCATAGGAATAGCAACGGATATCTTTATAAAAAGTTTCAGTGCTATCGTTTGGCAATGTATCGAATGGGGCGGGTGCCCATACCGGGTCGGCGTTTGTGGGGAGATGGCGGTAGGCCCAGCCTGCGGTATCCGGCTCTATGAACCGGATGGTATTCATGAAATGCTCTCCCACTCTTACAGAATCCGGATGGGAGCCGTACACGGTAAAGAAGTAATTCCGGTTGCCTCTTAATACATTGAGCACTGAGAAATTCAGCCAGGTGCCACCTGAGCTATCCGAGAATGTTAGATTTTGTGCTGGATATCCTTCATAGTTGAATTGCCTGTTCCTTATATCGAACAAACCCTGGTTGGATCTGAGCTTTTGCACATATCCTTTCAGTATAACGGTGTCCACCAGGATATCATTCCCTTTTTCGGTATTCTCCATCAGCAAAATATAATTGAGATCGGTTTCCGGATCGTAGGCCTTTACGTAATAACTGATCACGCCATTGACCACTCTCCTGGAGGGGAATCCTATTTTTCCGGGAACTCTTGCCCTGATGCCCAGCAGATCATTGTTGTATACCGGATCTGATATGGAAGCCACTACGCCGGTATCTATTTGAAACGAATGGAAGAAATGATTGATATCGCTTTCGGGTAATGTCCCGGAATTTTCGTTACCGGCCAAATTCAGGATCCAGTATCCGTTTACCTGGAAAAGTTGACCACGAATTTTCCCTTTCTTGTGCATGGCTGTTCTTTCTTCACCGCTGATCCCGTTCACCACAATTTTTTCCGGCGCGGAGAGAACGGTGTTTGAATCTGATCTCACCATGACGGCATCCAGGATGTCCAGGTT
>JAGIAP010000504.1 GCA_017744805.1 Chitinophagaceae bacterium
CCCATATTGGGTACTCTATCAAAACTTTGAAACGGATGTGCGTAACCGTTATTTCGGTAATGTATCGCTCAACTACCAGATCAACGATTGGCTGAGTGTAATGGGCCGTGTGGCGTTGGATGGTTATGATGAGCTGATCGAAGAGAGAAGGGCGGTAGGTAGCACCAATATCCCTTCTTACAGCCGGTTCAACCGCTCTTTCCGCGAAACCAACCTGGACATGATGTTCAATGTGAACAAGAACCTGGGTGAGGATATCAATTTCAAGGCCCTGCTGGGTGGCAATATCCGCCGCCAGCATACTACCTATATAAGGGCGAGGACCAATGGAGGCCTCATCGTGCCCAATATCTATGCCATCAGCAACTCGCTGGTAACGCCTGACGCTCCTGAAGAATTTGATGGAAAGAAAGAAGTGGATGGCGCCTTTGCCGGTACCACCCTTACCTGGAAAGATATGGTAACACTGGACGCTACCATCAGAAGGGACCAGTCCAGTACCCTGCCTGAAGGCAATAACGCTTATTACTATCCTTCCGTTTCATTGGGCTGGGTGTTTTCCAAACTGCTGCCACAGGCTTCCTGGTTAAGCTATGGTAAGGTACGCACCAACTATGCGCAGGTTGGTAACGATGCGCCCGTGTATGTAGTGCATGATGCTTACGGAGTGGTAACGCCTTTCGGGTCACGTCCCCAGGCTTCCGCCACAGGCCCCAATTACAATTACACCAAGAACAATCCCAACCTGCTTCCGGAAAAGACCATCAGCCTGGAAGCCGGCCTGGAATTATCCTTCTTTCAAAATCGCTTGGGCGTAGACGTTACTTATTACAGGACCCGCACCAAAGATCAGATCCTGCCCGTAGAGCTTTCTACCACAACCGGCTACAACTATAAATATTTGAATGCCGGTTCTGTGGAGAACAAAGGCATCGAGCTGATGCTGACAGGAACGCCCGTGAAAACAAAGGATTTCTCCTGGACCATCAATTTCAATTTTTCCAGCAACCGCAACAAAGTACTGGAATTGCATAAAGGCGCCGAGAACCTGAAGATCGGTGATTACCAGGGTGGTACTACGCTTAATGCCGCATTGGGTGAAGCTTTTGGTACTATCCGGGGGAACGATTTCATTTACACCAATGGCGAAAAGACCGTCAGCGCTACCAGTGGCCGCTATCTCAAGACCGAGCATTACAATGCCAAGATCGGCAATATCAATCCTGATTGGCTCGGTGGTATCAACAACTCGTTCCGATACAAGAATTTCACGGCCAGTTTCCTCATCGATATCCGCAAAGGCGGAGATATCTTCTCCCTGGATATGGGCTATGGCCTCAATACAGGCATCTATCCTGAAACGGCCGGGCTCAACGACCTGGGCAAGCCTTCCCGTGCAGAACTGGCAGATGGGGGCGGTTATATCCTGCCGGGCGTTACTTCCGATGGTAAGAAGAATGAGAAACGCGCGCTCAACGGATATGGTTTCTTTGGGAACTACCGCATGCCTGCCAAAGCATTCGTATACGATGGCAGCTACGTGAAATTGCGTGAGCTGATGATCAGTTACAGTCTTCCCCAGGAGCTTATTGGCAGACTGGGCTTTTTCAAGGGCATCGAGCTGGGCCTTGCGGGCAGGAATCTCTGGATCATCCACAAGAACCTGCCTTACGCCGATCCCGAAGATACCATGGGAGCCAGCAATCTGCAAGGCTTCCAGACGGGCGCCTATCCTGCAGTAAAAACTGTCACCTTCAATTTAAAACTGAGATTCTAAAGCATTTCGATATGAAAAAGATCATCCTTTCAATAGTGGTGATGGCGGCGCTCACGGGCTGCACCCGCAACCTCACCGATCTCAACAAGGATCCGAAGAACCCACCTGATGCCAGCGCCGAAGCCTTGTTCACCAATGCCGAGAGAAGGCTTACCAATAACCTGGTCAGCAATAGCCAGAACCTGAATATCTTCAGGCTGATCATCCAGCATCAGCAACAAACGCAGTATGTGGATGAAAGTAATTACGACCTCGCTAATCGTTCCATCACAGACAATACCTGGGACGTGATGTACAGGAATGTGCTGCACGATCTGCATGCTTCCAAAAAACTGGTGGAACGCGATGAGACCAATGCCGGGGTTAAGAAAAATAAACTGGCATTTATCGATATCCTGCAAGTGTACACTTTTTATTATGTAGTGAACACCTACGGGAATGTGCCTTATTCGGAGGCGCTGGACATCGAGCTCAATTTCCCGAAATTCGATGATGCCAAAACCATCTACAATGATCTCCTTACACGACTGGATGCTTCCATCGCGGCTTTGAACACCGCCGCCACCAGCTTCGGTAACGCTGATGTGATCTATGATGGCAATGTGACAAAATGGAAGAAGTTCGCCAATTCCATGAAACTGAAAATGGCGCTGACCATCGCAGACGATGATGCAGGCAAGGCCAAAACTGCCGCTGAACAAGCTGTTGCCGCCGGCGTATTCACTTCCAATGCCGATAATGCATTGTTCAGGTATATCACTTCACCTCCCAATACCAATCCCATCTGGGTAGACCTGGTGCAGAGTGGGAGGGATGATTTTGTTGCCTGCCAAACCATTATCGATGAACTGAAAAATCATAATGATCCTCGGATCGATAATTTCTTCACCAAGGATCCTTCCGGTGATTATTCCGGTGGCTTGCCGGGTATGGGCACATCCTTCTCCGGCACTTCCCATGTGGATGGCGCCATTACTGCTGCTGACTTCCCCGGTGATATTCTCGATTATGCTGAAGTGGAATTCCTGCTGGCCGAGGCTGTGGAAAGAGGCTTCAATGTAGGTGGCACGGCCAAGGAGCATTATGATAAAGCCGTTACAGCTTCCATCCTTTTCTGGAATGGTACGGCCGATGAAGCCGCCGATTATCTTGCCCAGCCGGAGATCGATTACGCCAGCGCTACGCCCTGGAGGGAAAAGATAGGGCTGCAGAAATGGCTGGCTTTCTATAACCGCCCCTGGGATGGATGGATCGACTGGAGAAAGTTCGATTACCCGGCACTGGTAGCAGGCCCGGATGCCAATTCGGATATTCCTGTTCGTTACTCCTACCCGGTGAATGAACAGAACGTGAACACGAAGAACTGGGAACAGGCCTCAAAAGCCATCGGTGGAGATGATGTAAGCACAAAACTGTGGTGGGATAAGAATTGATACTGATCGGAATTCAAAATGCAGGCGCCACTCTTGAGGCGCCTGTTTTCTTATGATCATATTATGCCGGCCTGGCCATATGGTACGGCCTTCCAGCCGATAGTTCCTTATACAAACAACAATGATTTAATGAACCCGTTATTAAACCAGAAAAAAATTTGACCATGATTCCTGAGATCGATGATAATTCTCCATTGGGCAAAGCAAGAGCTTACCTGCGCACAATAAAGTTCACAAAAGAAATGATCGATTTTGGCGATGAGGACAAAGGGCACTATGCATATGAAGATGCCAGGGGGATATATTATGATGGCGATATG
>JAGIAP010000505.1 GCA_017744805.1 Chitinophagaceae bacterium
AAGGATATCGATGGCAGGGAAAGACTGTACGACGCAAAACGCATCATGATACGTCGCGATGGAAAATCCCTGGTGACTGTTTCCTCCAACCCATTCACCACAGAGCTGAGTGCCTTTGTAACTGTTCAACATGCTCAACAGGTACGATTAAGCATCACCGATATGAATGGTAAGATCTGGGCCAACCTGAACGGACGATATAGTGCGGGCAGTGCAGAGGTCAGTTTACCGGTTGCAAGCCTCCCGAGAGGTGTTTACCTGCTGAGAGCCAGTGGAGATGGGCTTTCGAGCGTTGTGAAGATCATAAAGCAGTAAAATAATTGATAACAGAAAGCTTTGGCCTTCTTCAAAATCAGGTCTGAATATTTGTTGAAAGCGCTACTGTACCGCAGTTGGCGCTTTCTCTTTTAGTCTTCTTCCTTCAAGGTCCTTACAAAACCGTTGATCACCACTTTATACTGCAACATATCTTCATTATTCGGCACATAAGAAAATGCATTTGCTTTTGCCATGGCCTTCACCAGGTTGAATCCCTGTTGTTGCATGGTACAGGCAAGTTGTTCTTTTTCGAGATGGGTGGCCAGGTATTCCTGTTCTGCCTGGCCAGGTGTTGGCACCAGGATGCTTTTACTTTTTGTTTTCAGCAGGTCCATCACTGTAGTGTAGCCGGAGCGGCTGATCACCAGTTTGGATTGACATACGAGCCGGTTCAGTTCAGGGCCGGGCAGGTGATCGTAACTGGTAACATGGGGCAATAGTTTCTTTGCCTCGTTGGTTTTTCCGGGCAGGGCCCTCACTACAACTACTTCTCCCTGGATACCTGGCAATTGCTCCATCAATATTTCCTCAAAGATGGTTCGCTGTGGCTCAGGTCCGGAAAGGATAATGAGCAGATCGATAGAAGGGGGAAGTCCGGAGCAGGGCTCGAACCTGCTGATCCCACCCAGGTACTTTACGGGAATGGAGGGCAGTTCTTCCGGTTTGGATAAGCTGCCTGCTATCGAATGGCCTGCACCGTTATCCGGTACCCATACTTCCGTAAAGCGGTTGATATGTTCATAATTCATTTGCCTGGCGCGACGGTCTGCCCGGGCACCCAGGCCGGTCTTGACGGCCAGTTGATGGGTAATGAAAACGGAAGGTATCCCTTCGGCATAAAATCCAAATCGATTATCCGAAATGATGGCATCTACCTTTCGCCGGGCAATAAGGTCCCGCAACCAACGGTGTTCTTTTTTCACCCGTATCATCATTTTGGGTAGCTGGAACAATAACCTACCGATGGTTATCCATCGATTTTTTGCGTACCGGATACTATAACCCGGCAGATCATGATAGGTTAAGTGGGGGAATTCGGCTTCAAGAAGGGTTTTTTGCTGACTGTTACAGGCAATTTCTACATCACATTCGTTATATATAAGTTGTTGAATTACAGGGATGCAGCGTGTAGTATGACCCAATCCCCAGTCCAATGGGGATAATAAAACTAAGGGTTTTCCACTATACCTGTTAAATTTAGACTGAGTTGTCAATTTCAAATAATAAATTGTTCGTAAAATAGTTTAATTTAGTAAAGACCATATGTTCAGAACTGTGAAAAAGCCAATGATTTTTTTGTTAATTGTTATCAGTCTTGTTGCTGTCAGTTGCAGTGCCGGAAATAAAATGGGAGGCTCATCCAAAAAATGCGGCTGCGGCTTGAACAGGGGTTTTGTAGGCTATTAAAAATCCTAATAAGAAATGAAAACGCCCAATCGCGATTTGCTTGTCCTGGTGAAAGACGATCACCTTAGTGAGAAAGCTATGGAAAATGAGTTGGAGCAATTGAACCAACTGCTCTTCCATTTTGAAACTATCGATAATTTCTGCGTGGCGCATGAGATCTTTGATATGAACAAGTTCAAAGTGATCAATACCGCCAGGCATATACGTAAGCTGGTTCACCAGAAGGAATTGGAGCCTTTTGTATTCATTTGCAATAAGAACTGATCATATACACGTTCAACCTGAGTGCCCATAATAACAAAGCGGGTGTATCATTACTGGTACACCCGCTTTTATTTTGATGATGAAAATGATTGTTTAGGAGAGCTGGGCAAGCGCGTTGCGCAACTGACCGATCATGGCAGGGATCTCCTCCACCTTGCAGGTGCCTACGCTGAGGCGATACCAGGGAGAGGTTTTTTCTGCCCCGAATGCATAGAAAGGAACAACAGCTAGCTTAGCTGCACTCAGGAGATAGGCGGTTACATCACTTTGTTTTTCCAGCACCGTGCCATCGGCAGTTTTCTTTCCTTTCAGATCGAACTTGATGGTGAGGTAGATCGCTGCCTGCGGAGCGATGGCATCCACAGCAAACCCTTCCTTCTTCAGATCGGACAGGCCGGCATAGATATCACGAAGACGTGCTTCCAGCGCGGCTTTGAACTGGGTCAGGTATTCATCGATTGCTTCCTTGTTGTACAGGAATTTGGCAACCGCTTTCTGTTCTGCCATCGGGGCCCATCCACCGATATGACTGAGGATGGCTTTCATTTTGTCGATCACCGTTTTGGGGCCCATCGCCCAACCCACACGTACACCTGTAGCTGCAAACACCTTGCTGATGGCATCGATGAAGATGGTGTATTGCTGCATGGCAGGGCGCAGGGTAACCGGGTTATGGTGGCGGATAGCTCCGTAGGTAAGGTGCCAGTACATCTGGTCGAACATCACATAGAGTTTCTTCTCGTTCTCACCACGGCTGGCATTCTCCTCGAGGATCATATCGCAGATGGCTGCAAGTTCTGTCTCGGAGAATGTGGTACCTGTTGGGTTCTGGGGAGAACAGAGGGCCAGTAAAGTGGCACCCTTGATCACCGGACGAAGTTGCTCCACGGTAGGCATGAAGTTATTCTCCGGGGTGGCTTCCACCAGAACGTGCTCGGCCCCTACAAAATGTGCATAGTGATTATTGTTCCAGGATGGCACTGCATACACCACTTTATCACCTTTGTCAACGATAGCCCTGAACAAGCTGTAGATCAGTGGCCTTCCGCCTGCGGCGATCAGGATCTCGGCATGGGAGTAATGGATCTGCTCTCTTTCTTTGATGAAAGCAGCCACTGCCTCACGGAGGTCAAGATTACCCTCGGCGGCGGGATAGTTGGTAAAATGATTGCGGTATGCATCGATGATCTCTTCCTGCAGTTTGGCAGGGATAGGGAAGATAGAGGGGTCGAAATCACCTACAGTAAAATTGTAGATCTTTTCGCCCTGGCGTATCTTTTCTTTGATCTCGCCTCCGAGTTTTACGATCTCTGACCCGATCAGGGTTTCCGAAAGATGACTGAGTTTCATGCCGCAAAAATAGCAAAACTCCCCAATGGGATCAGGTTAAAAAATAACGCTCGTTAGTTAACGCAGGAAATTATTGATGAATCGGTATAAATCAGGCGCCAACAGGGTAGAATAACAACAGGTTAATTGCCCGGATAATCGTCCAATGACAATATTCTCTATCTTTAATAGTGTCTAAACGCTA
>JAGIAP010000506.1 GCA_017744805.1 Chitinophagaceae bacterium
GGGAATAACTGATCGTGTACTCTTTTTTATCCGCAGTAACGATCACCGTAGCATCGAATTTAATATAGAACAAAGCGATCGCTTCCGTTGGGATGATGAGATACTTGTTCCGGTTGAAAACAAGGAAACTCTTTTTGAGAGTTTTCCTTGTTTCAGTGGCTTCCGGTAATGCCTGGTACTGTTGGTTGAAACCGGAACTGGATAATGTAGGGTGAGACATCATATGGATAGATTTTAGATCCGTTAAGAAGCGAAGGCAGGTTGATGGTCAGTGCTGGTGGCAATGGGTTCCCATTCATCCACTTCCTTAGTCAACAGGGCTATCTTTTCCCGTACACTTCTCACAGCATCATTGCCGATGGGCAGGTGCAACGGGGGATGCGTACTGTTTGCCAGCTTTACGATCACACTGGCAAGTTTGGCCGGGTCTCCGGGTTGGCTGCCATGGAAGTGATGGATATTATTCCTGACAGTGCCGACAGTTTCTGCATACGCATCAAGCACAGTGGCGGAGGCCTGGTAAGAATCAGCGGACACAAAATCTGTGCGGAACAATCCTGGTGCCACCGAAGTCACTTTGATGCCGGAAGCTTGCAGTTCAGTGGCAAGTCCTTCTGAAATACCTTCAACTGCATATTTGGTAGCCCCATACAACCCAAAGCCGGGTACCGTGTTGAGGTGGGCAAACAAAGAAGCGATATTGATGATATGCCCGGAGCCTTGTTTGCGCAAATGTGGTAATACAGCCCTGGTCACGTTGAGCAGGCCAAATACATTGGTATCGAATTGTTTCCTCACTTCCTCTGCAGAAGCTTCCTCCGTGGCTGCCAGCAGCCCGTAACCGGCATTATTGACGAGCACATCGATGTGGCCGAATTTTTCAATGGCTGCCTGAACGCCTGCCTGTACTGATTGTTCATTCGTTACATCGAGGGTGATCAACAGGGCTTTGTCGCCACCGTTTAACTGGGCAGCTACCTGGTCTGCATTCTTTCTTACTGTGGCTACTACCAGGTCACCACTTGCCAGTGCTGCTTTTGCGATCTGAAAACCGAATCCTTTGGAAGCTCCGGTAATGAACCAAACTTTACTTTTCATAATGAGAGATTTAATAATGAATAATGATATTTAATAAATATGACCGATCGGTCAGTTTGTGAGCAAAAAAATTACACCAGTTGTTCTTCGATCATTTTTTTCAGATGACCCGCTATGATCTTCATCTTCTCGTTATTGCCTGCGATGCGCGAGATGAAGACTCCGCCTTCAATGGTAGCGAACATGATGGTGGCAAACTCCTTGTAATTCCAGTCTGGGTTGAATTCGCCAGCTTTGATGCCAGCTCTGATGATGGTCGCGATGGTCTTCTGGCTCTGTTCTATCGCCTGATGAATGCGCTGTTTGATAAGAGGGTTGGTATCATCTGCTTCCATACCAAAATTGATCATGGGGCAACCGCCTTCAACCGGAGGTTTGGTGGCATTGGCCAGCACATCTATAAAGGCAAACAGTTTTGCTTTTGCTGTAGGCGCCTGCTGAATGGCCGTTGTCACTTTCTTTTCCAGGAGCTGCAGGTTATATTCCACTACCGCTTTTGTCAGTTCATCTTTATCCCTGAAATGCACATACAGGCTACCTTTGGAGAGCCTGGTGATCTCCATGATATCACTCATGGCTGTAGCTTCCATCCCTTTCCGGTTGAAAAGAGGAGCTGCTTTCTCGATGATGAATTGCCTGGTTTCTTCTCCTTTTGACATATACCTTGGATTGCATCATAAAGATACTGACCGATCGGTCATATTTCCAAAATTAATTCAGAGAGTGTACCAGACTTTAACTTTCTGATGGCAAGAGCTGTTATTGCTCTCATCTCTGAATGCGTGCTGTTGTTTCTTCAACAAGCGATTGCATCAGTTCCGTTGCTTTTGTGTGATGGAGTAAGGGAGCTATCTGACCACTCCAGAAAAAGATCAGGTCCCATTGCTGCTTTTCAAAAGCAGCCTTCCTGAGAGATGACATAAAGGTCGACTGCAAAGGGAAGGGTAGGAACAGGTTCTCTTTGCCAGCCAGTTCCAGCGCGAGACGGGGCGCAATACCCCGGCCCAACCTGCCTGTGAAGGCTTTGGACAATATAGTTTGTTTCGCCTTGTCTGAAAAGAGCATCCTGCGATGTGTTTCTGTGGCTCCCGATTCCTCGCAGGCAAGAAAAGCGGTCCCTATCTGAACTGCATCTGCACCCAGGGTGAGGGCAGCTGCAATGCCCCGCCCGTTAGCAATTCCGCCCGCCGCAACAACCGGTGTTCTTACCTTTTCCCGGATCAGTTGCAACAGCACGAAAGTGCCGGTGGTGGATTGTTCTGCAGGAGCCAGAAAGGAAGGGCGATGACCACCGGCTTCAAAGCCCGAAGCAATGATCAGGTCCACACCTGCATTCTCCAGGGCCAGTGCTTCGTCCAGCGTGGTTGCTGCTCCTGCTGTTATGATCCCTGCTTTTCGGCATTGTTCCAGGATCGCCGCAGAGGGAATACCGAATACAAAACTGAATACTTGGGGTTTGATATCCAGGATCACCTGCACCTGGTCTTCAAATCTCGATTGGAATGGGGCCGGCTTGGCAGGAACAGGGATCCCGGCTTCATCAAAGTATGGCTGGAACAACATCCGGGCCTGTTCATACTGCTCATCGGAGATCTCCCCCTTCGGAACATCAGTATCCGATACCCATAGATTGAGATTATAGGGTTTATCGGTCAACATCCTGATCTGCCTGTTCGTTTCGATAATCTCTTGTGGGCTCAATGTATAGGCTCCATAACCACCCATCCCGCCACTGTTACACACGGCAGCCACCAGTTGGGGCGAAGACAAATTACCTCCAAAAGGGCCCTGCATAATGGGATAATCTATCCCTAATAATTCCGTTGCTTTTGTTTGATACCACATCTGGTTTGCTTTTTAGAAGAGCTAGTTAGTACTATTCAATCCTGTCAGGAGCACCACTTCGATATTATTGTTTACAATTTTCCCTTTCACCAATTCAAAGAATTTTTTTGCATGCTCAGTTATTTTATGCAATTCAAAAGCCTCTTTACTGGTGTAGGATTCATACACCACTACAGAATTCGGAGAATCTTTCTTAGTATTCACTTCAAATTGCTCACAACCAGTCTCTCTGATACTCGCTGCGGCCATTGTTTTCAATGCATCCTTTACTTCTTTTTCAAAAGCCGGAAGAATTTCTATATAGGCTACCAGTCTTGTTTTGTTTCCGCCCTCTTCCGGGATGAACTGGCCTGCTATGTCTGTGATCATCTTATTTACCAGTAACCATTTACCTTCTATCTTATGGAAGGAGAGGAATTCGTGATAGACAAGATCATACATTGTTACCCTTACTTCGGCAATGGCAATCGAGTTAACCACTTTCACAGAAAGGATCTCTCCTCTGAATGGTTTGCCGGAGTCTCTGGGGCTCTGGCGATTCCTTACGCCATCCAGGTATTGCGGC
>JAGIAP010000507.1 GCA_017744805.1 Chitinophagaceae bacterium
CAATGCTGTTACTGAATTCGGAAGTGCCACAGGTATGGGCAGATATGGGCGTGAATGGAATGGTATGGGGAGATATCAGTGGCAATGCCAATCATATGCGGGTGACCAGCGACCCCGATACCAGCACCGGTTACGTCAACTTCAACAGGGCATTCTATTATGATGGGAACGATGCGCACTCCGCACCAGCCACTGCTGGCGTGTCGGGTGCCTATACCATCATGGGATTGGCCCGCCTGGAAGGAACACAGAATTCCCGTGTATTCTCCAGCTCTGTTGGTAACAAGCTCCTGGGCTGGCATGGTGGCGGAGAGAATGGGTATTATAATGAAGGATGGGCCAGGAACACCAGCCCGATCACCAACCTTACCAGGTTATATTCCGTAAAACGTGCCAACACCGGTACCGGGCCTTATGAATTCAAAGGCAATGGTGCGTTGCTGGCTTCCGGCGCCTCCTCCAATGGTACGGTGTGGATGCTGGATATCGGTTCCACTGCATATGGAGAATATTCCAAAATGTTCGTTCCTGAGGCGTTCATGTTCAACAGGGACCTCAATGCATCGGAGATCCAGCGACTGGAATCCTATATGGCCATCAAGTATGGCATCACGCTGAACAATGGACTTACTGACTATATCGCATCGGACGGCACTACGCTGATCTGGACAGCCGCTTCCAATACCGGTTATACCCGTCGTATCACAGGTATCGGTAAGGATGATTGTACGATGCTGCATCAGAAGCAATCGCTGAGCGCAGACACCGGCACCATCACCATTGCATTGGGTAATGCCGTGATGATCTCCAATGAAGCCAATGTCAACAACGTTACTACCGATAAAACCTATTTTGTTTTTGCCGATAATAATGGCTCTCTGAAATTACTGACGGCTGTAGCTGGCGCCAATGTGAACCAACGTATGGATCGTGTTTGGAAAGTGCAGAGATCTGCTACATGGGCCGATCAGAATATCACGCTGAAAGTGAAAGGGGCTTCCAATAACAATTACCTGTTGATCAGTACTGATCCATCTTTTGCTACCATCAGCCAGGAATTGCAACTGGATGCTAACGGACAGGTGACATTGAATTCGTCCCTTATTCCCAACGGCGCTTATTTCACGATGGCAAGTACCGTCAAGGGGCCTGCGAATGTGAATGCCGGTGTGGCGCTTTGGTTGCGTGCCGATGATGGTACCGCCAATGGTGCTTCCTGGAATGATGCGAGCGGAAACATCAATGGCGCCGAACAGGCCGCTACCGATAAACAGGCTGCTGTACAATCTGCGCTCATCAATTACAACCCCGCGTTGAAATTCGATGGCAGCAATGATAATATGTTCAGTCCAACCATGTTCACAGGTACCGGTCTCAACAATGCGAATGTATATGCTGTGGCTATTACTGATGCCGTGCAGAACCAATCGATGTTTGGGGAATTGATCGGTAACGGGCAACAGTTCCATGCCCATGTTCCCTACCAGGATGGTATTCTGTATTATGATGCGCCAACTGGTTACAGGGCACAGGGTGCCTGGGGCGGAACGGTAGGCACACCCTATCTGTGGACCTTCCTTCGTTCTCCATCGGCCATGAGCGCAAACAGAAACAGCGTTGTTGTTGCCAGCCTTGCGGGGGCATTGCCCAATACAGCCGGCGCCAATAACCCCTTCTATATTGGTTCTTATGGTCAGGGCGGCGGTCCATTCAATGGAAAGATCGCGGAACTGATCGTATACAATAATTCCGCAGCCACTTCCGCTTCACAACGCCAGCAGATAGAATCTTACCTGGCATTGAAATACGGGCTTACCCTCACTCCCGGTACCCCTGTTGATTACCTGGCCAGCGATGGTTCCAAATTCTGGGACGGTACGCTCAACAATGGCTTTAGCAGGAATATCGCAGGGATAGGAAGGGATAATGCCAGCTCATTGTTGCAGAAACAATCGGTTAGTGCGGAGGATAAATACCTTACTATCTCATTGGGCAATAATGTGGCAGTCAGCAATGCTGCTAACACAGGATCCATTGCCAATGATCTTTCTTTCTTTGTTACGGGCGACAATAATGCCGCAAAAATGTATTCCGTTAATGTAACAGGCATCACAGGAGTGAACGTTGCCCTGGCTCGTACCTGGAAAGTGCAGAAGACTAACTGGGCTGATCAGACGATCACACTGCGTCCGGATACCACTACCACCAAACCGCAGTACCTCCTCATTAGTACGGACGCTGTATTTGGTGCGGGTGATATCGCCCTGCCACTGACCAATGGGGCCATCACCCTGAACACCAGCCAACTGGCCAATGGCGTTTACTTCACCTTCGCCAATACCCTCAAAGGACCTGGTGGTGTAACGGCTGGTATCGGCGCCTGGTACAAAGCGGATTTCGAACTGAAGCCATCTGTATGGAACGATTACAGCGGCAACGGATACAATATCCCCCAACCCATTCCCGGCAATCAGCCCGGCGTGCTGACCAACGGATTGAACTTCAACCCCACAGCGAACTTCACGCCTCCCCAGTACTTCGGTCTGGCCAATGTGGTTGACCCGGCCACTTCCATCTTTGGAAATGGTGTTCCCCAGAATATAGCTGTATTCGGCGTTTCAAGCGCTACGGCAGGGGCCAATGGCGGTGCCATCTTTGATCAGATGACCTCCAATGGTTATGCTGTAGTGGCTTCTCCTACTTTCAGCAATAATGCTACTTACTGGGACGCGCCCTATGGTTTCCGGGTGAATACAACTTTTGCAGGTCCTTTGGACAAGCAGAATGTATGGAGCTTTACCAAGACCACCACCAATATGAGTGTATTCAGGGACCGTTCAACTGTCCTCAATACCAACGGAGCCTACACGCTTTCCGGTATCAATGGTGGTAATTTCGCTTCCAATCTGGGCGTATGGCATAGCAACGGTTATTTCTCCGGTAAGATCCCTGAGTTGATCGTGTACAAGGATATAGCTGCACTAACAGCTACGGACAAGTTGAAAATAGAATCTTACCTCGCACTTAAATATGGTGTTACCCTGGATCTCACTGGTTCAGCAGGATATACTGCCACGGATGGCTCTGTATATTTCAATACAACTACCAATGCAGGATACCTGAAACATATCACGGGTATTGGCCGCGATAGTGTTACCGATCTGCACCAGAAACAATCTGTAAGCGCAGATACCGGAGTGATCACTATCTCCCTTGGCAATACCATTGCGGCAACCAATGCGCTGAATACAGGAACGGTAACAACTGATAAGTCGTTCTTCCTGATCAGTGATGATGGTGCCGCTACCAATTACGTTACTCCTGTTTCCGGTTTCGCTGGTATCACCAACAGGATGACGAGGATCTTCAAAGTGAATAAGACGGCCAACTGGTCTGACCAGAATATCAGTTTCAAACTGAAAGGAGCGAATGCACAAACCGTGATGCTGATCAGCACAGATGCTGTATTTGGCGC
>JAGIAP010000508.1 GCA_017744805.1 Chitinophagaceae bacterium
CCATAAGGATGTTTGGCATTGTAGTAAGTGTAATCGTACGTGTACCCGATATCTGCGCTATAGCTGGATCTGAAAGAAAGGTTCTTCGTGAAATTCAATTTACCGAAGAAGGTACCCAGGTACCTGAAATTATCAACGTAGGCCACTTGTTCATTGAGGATCTGAACGGGGTTATGTCGTGTGAGCTCATCGGTACCGCCTACATAATAATCCCCATTGGGCTTGTAGGGCCTGTCGAAAGGTCTTTGTTCGATGGCGCGGGCAATGATGGTGGATCCAAGGTTGGCGCCGGGTACCTGGTTGTTCCGGATATAATTCCCCATATTGCTGGCACCGATCTCCAGCCAGTCCGTAAACTTGTGGTTGATCTTGGCGTTGATATTGTATTTTTTAATGGAATTATTCTTCACCACGCCATCCTGGTCTGTGTAACCAAGGCTCAGGTAGAATTGTGAATTGGCGGTGCCTCCGGATAAAGAGGTGTTGATATTCCTGAAATATCCTTTCTGCAAAATAAGGCCCAGCCAATCGGTATCCGGCATATCACCGAATGGATTGGAGATGGGTATTTTGTAATTGGCGTTGCCCTTGGAAAGCCCGTACTGTTTATTGTAATTCTCCTGTCCTTCGTTGTATTGAAGAATGTACAGGTCTGAGTTGGCCACTTTCAGTTTGTTCTTGTCGGCGAATTCTGAAAAGCCCGTTGAGATATCGGCGCGGACGGTGGTCTTACCGGTCTTTCCGGATTTGGTGGTGATGAGGATCACCCCGTTGGAAGCGCGGGAGCCGTAGATGGAAGCGGAAGCTGCATCTTTGAGGATCTCGATCGATTCGATGTCCGCGTGATTCAAGGAAGCGAGGGGGCTATAGGTCTCTCCAAAATCGAAGAGGCCCATATTGGAATTGTTGATGGGCACGCCATCCACTACATACAGTGGTGTATTGCCGGCAGTAATGGAAGAGATACCGCGAATGCTGATCCGCTCACCGGATGCCAGGTTACCTGAACCGATGGAAGCGGATACCCCTGCGATCCGGCCTTCCAGCAGTCTGGTAGGGCTTGCTACCTGCCGTACATCCTCGTCTTTGGGTTTGAAGGAACCGACAGCGCTGGTCATGAGAGCTTTTCTTTGTTTGCCATACCCGATCACCACGGTCTCATCCAGTTGACTGGAAGAGGGGCTGAGCTTGACGCCGATCCGCAGATTTCGGCCTGTCATCACCGTTATATTCCCGGAAATCGATTTATCGAGCGTTGCTGCGGTGTATCCGTTCGATGCCTGCACAATGCCGATCTCTATGGGGTCATACCCTACCATCGAAACCACCAGTACTGCATTGTCTGGAACGTTGGATAAGAAGAAGGCGCCTGTAGAGTCGGTAGATGTGCCTTGTGAGCTATTCCTGATACGGACGCTGGCGCCATGCAGTGGTTGAAGGGAGCTAACCTCCATCACCCGGCCACTGATGCTTTCCGGCTGAGCGGATGACTGGCCAGGTTTTGATGGAGGCACTGCGGGTGATTTTCGTTTGTACTCTGCAGGCTTTTCATCTATCACTACCTGATCATCCACCCAGGTATATCGAAGCTGGGTGTTCTTCAAAAGCAGTTCGATGGCTGCTTTCACCGTGATGCCTTTTTCATTGGTGTTTACTCTTTGTGAGGCGAATTTGTCGAACTCCCCACTGAAAAGGAAATGGACGCCACTTTGCTCCTGAACGGACAACAGTCCTTCTTTCAGGGTTGCGTTCTTCAGAACGAGATTGATCTTTTTATTACCCGGGCTACTTTGTGCCTGTAATGGATGGTTGAATAGAAAAAAGGACATTACTACCAGTAGCAGAAGCCTGCCTGGTGCTCTGTATGCCAGCATAAAATATTACTTTAATTGGAAAATCCTGAATGACTTGTTATTGTCGGTCTCGTACCGGAATTTGCCGGCAACTGCCAGCGCTTTCAACACCTGATCAATGGTCTTACTGGCAGCGAAAGTGCCGCTTACGCGGTTGTTTTCGACGCTACCGTCGATTATTTCGATCTGAACCTTGTATCTGTTTTGAAGTTCTTCCACTATCTGCGCCATACTGAGGCGGTCGAACATCAGTTCGCCATCACGCCAGTTGGTCAGGCTATTGGCATCCACCTTGCTTGTTATAGCTGTTTGTTCTGCTGCATACCAGGTCACTTTATGGCCAGGCGTGAGCGTGGTGAGGCTTTGATTACCGAGGTCTACAGCTACTTTCCCTGTGGCTACTGCTACTTCCAGCGGCCTGTTCCAAATGAAACTGATCCTGAAGGAGGTACCCAATACTTTCGTATATGCGTTTCCGGTATGTATGATGAAGGGTTGCCCGGCGTTTGGCTTTATATCGAAGAAGGCCTCTCCTTCGAGATCGATCTCCCTGGTTGCTCCCGTGAAAGAAGCAGGGTAGTGTACTTTACTGCCTGCTGCCAGAAAGACCTCCGAGCTATCCGGTAAAATGAATTTTCTGGGGATGCCGCTTTCATTTTTCTTTTCGATAAGCGCCACCATTTTCTCTTCATTTCTTCCCAGGTAATGCCAGAGCACTGCGGAGGAAACCAGCAGGAGGCCCAGCCAAACGGCTGCATGGCGGAAGCGATACAATCTTTTAACGATACCAGGTTTTTGAATGGTCTTATTTTCTGCCAGGATCCTTGCGTTCAGCTTTTCTTTCCAGTTCTGCTGTAATGAATGAAGCGCTGCGCTCTTTTCAACCGGCTGATCCCATTCCTGCAATGCAAGTTCTTTGAGGAAGGCTTCCGCATCAGGTTGTTGCAGGAGCTGATGTGCCTCCGTCAATTCCTCCGGAGTGCATTTGTTCTGAAAAAATCTGATGAGCAGTTCTTTTTGCGCTTCCTGCATTGTGTTACTGTTTTATTGGCCGGGACCTGGTAATGATATCCCTTCAATTATATAGTCGCAGATGGCGAGGGGGTACTACCAATCCAGGTAAAAATATTTTCAGGAATTTCAGGAAAAGAAGGGAAAGAGCAGGAGGAGATCCAACATCAGGCTATTGGGCAGGTGCCGGCGCAGGTATTCCAGGGCGGCGTTCATATGGTTTCTGACGGTGTTGGCGGATAGTTTCATTTCCTGCGCGATATCGTTGTAGCTGAGTTGTTGCTCCCTGCTGAGGCGGAAAACTTTTTGTCGTTGCGCGCTGAGTTGTTCCAGTTTTTCTCCGTAGATACCCTGCATGTCTTTCAAAACAACTTGCTGGTCTGCGGTGTTATCGGCTACCAGGCTGTCTTCCGGAAGGCTTTCGATGTCCAGGTTTGCCGTGGATTTTTTGCGGAGATGACTGATGGCTTTGAAATGCATGGCCTGGAAGAGATAGGCGGAGAGGCTGGTTTCAATAACAAGCTCATGCCTGCGGATCCATAGATTGAAGAGGATATCGCTGGCCAGTTCTTCAACGGCGAAATTGTCTTTGACATAACGAAAGCC
>JAGIAP010000509.1 GCA_017744805.1 Chitinophagaceae bacterium
GTCCCGTCACCACGCTAGGCTCGTCAAAACCGGTAGCGCCTTCAGGATCCGTGCCGGGGAATTTGGTGATCAGTAACGGGTTCTGAACGCTGGCGTATATGCGCAGTTTCTCGAAAGCGGCCTTCCTGGCAATATGCGCAGGCAGCGTATACCCAAGGGAGATATTCTTAACCCGCACAAAGGATCCATCGTAGTAATTGAGTGTGCTCAGGTAGTTCACACTGGCGGTACCCAGTAAGGGACGGGGATATTTGTTGCTGGGATTTTCGGGCGTCCAGTAATCCAGTTTTGGCTGGTTATACCTGCCATCGAAACGCATATCCATATCATGGTTGATGGTTTGTCCGAACATGCCTACGAGGAATATGCTGAGATCGAAATTCCGGTAGCGGAAATTATTGGCCCAGCTGGCGGTCCATTTGGGATCGCGTTGTCCGATGATATAGCGGTCGTTCGCATCGATCTTCTTGTCGCCATTACGATCCAGTGGACGAATATCACCAGGTTTGAAAGTAGAGCCATTGGCATTGAAGCGGGCCATTTCTGCTTTATCAGCCTCCGTGTTCTGCCAGATACCGTTGAATCCAAGATCATAATATACACTCACTGGCTTACCGATGAACCAGTTGGCGCCCACATCATCTTTTTTTCCATTATAGAGCTCAACGATCTCTTGTTTATTGAGGGCAAAGATCCAGTCAGAGCGCCATTCAAAATCCCTTTTGCGCATATTGATGGTATTTAGGGTGAGCTCGATACCGGTATTGCGCGTTTTGCCTACATTGCTGAGGATGGAGCCGAAACCCGATGCGGTGGGCAGTGGCCTTTCCAACAGGAGATCATAGGTATTCTGCACATATCCTTCGATGCTTCCGCTGATCCTTCCATCGAAAAGGCTGATATCCACACCAAGATTATAAGTGCCGGTAGTTTCCCAGGTGAGATTAGGGTTGATCATTTCTTTGGGCGAATAGCCGAGGGCGGAAGTTTCACCAAATACATAGCGGATGGTATTGAGCTTGCCCCAGGTTTTGTAAGGGTCGATGCCGGAGTTACCGGTACGTCCCCATCCCAGCCTGAGCTTCAGGTCAGTGATGGTCTTATTGTCGATGAGGAAGTCTTCATTCTTGAGCCTCCAGGCCAGGGCCACGGAGGGGAAGAGCACCCATTTATGTCCTTCCGCCAACCGGGATGAACCATCATAACGGGCGGAGACAGTGGCCAGATATTTTCCTTTGTACCCATAATTCAAACGACCCATGAAGGAGGCCAGGCTCCATTCGCTGAGGTTACTGCCTACGCTATTGATGGTGAGCGCGCTTCCGGCATTGTAATAGATCTGACCATCATAGGGCAGATCCTTCACATCGATATTGTTGGATTCTGATTTTTCCGACTGGATGGACTGCACCAGCGTGGCATAGAAAGAGTGGTCACCTATTTCTTTTGTATAGCTCAGGATATTCTCCAGCGTGTACATGAAGCGGCGATCCGTTGCATTGATGGCGGAAGAGGGCGCTTGTCCACCGGCAATGGCGGTATTCTCGGCATTGAAATCATAGCTTTGGAAAGCCCGGTAATCCAGGGCCAGGTTGGAGCGGAATTTGAAATCGTTGAGGAAATCAACTTCGCCATAGAAATTGGCGAGGATACGATCCTGTTTTCTCAGTCGTCTTGTTTTCCCGAAATTGGTAACAGGATTGGGAGTCCTGGTATTGTTGGTAGGGAACATGGCCAGTGAGCCATTCTCGTTGTAAGGAGAAGCAAGCGGGTTGAAGCTTTTCAATCCGTATCCATCAAATACATCGGACCATCCTGCATTGAGGGCAGAATTGGCATAGGACATTTGTGTGCCGATGCGGAAATGCTTCTTTACATCATGATCCGCATTGAGGCGGATGGAATAACGGGTATAATCCTGATCCAGCACCACGCCTTTGTTATCGAAATAATCTGCAGAGAGCAGGAACCTTGTTTGTTCGGAACCACCGCGGATGCTGAGCTGATGGTCCTGGATCCTTCCCTGGCGGAGGCCATAGCCTAACCAGTCTGTGGTGAGCAACTGCGAAGGATCGTAGGTACCGCTGGCCCAGGCGCGCTCCATATTGGCGCGCATATAAGGTGTAGCCACCAGTTGTTCGTTCTTGAAGTCGAGCTCTTTATTGGGCTTGGCATCATATGTACCACCCAATGCATTGCGCTGCGATTCCCTGGAGTATTCAACAAACTCAGCAGCATTCATCAGTTCAGGCAGTGGCTGGTTTTTCTGGATGCCATAATACCCGTTGTACTCCACGATGGATTTTCCTTTTTTTCCTTTTTTGGTAGTGATGAGGATCACGCCATTGGCGCCACGGTTACCATAGATAGCGGTAGCAGAAGCATCTTTCAATATCTCCATGCTTTCGATATCATTTGGGCTGATCATATTGATGGCATCCACAAAAGGAACTCCGTCCACTACATATAGAGGGGCATTATCACCATTGATACTACGATTGCCCCTTACGCGCACTTCGGCCATGGAACCGGGCTTCCAGGAAGTCTGTTGCACCATTACACCAGCAGCGCGGCCCTGCAATACATTGGTGATATCGCTGGAAGCCACTTCGGTGACCTTCCCTCCTTTCACAGAGCTGAGGGCGCCGGTGAGGTCTTTTTTCTTTATGGAGCCATAACCGATCACCACTACTTCATTCAGCCCGGAGGGAACTTCCTTCATCCGTACGATCATGGAATTGTTGACACCGGATCTGATCTCGAAATTCTTTACCACCTGTTCCTGGAATCCTACATGCGTGAAGATGAAATTGTATTTGCTGCCGGGGATAAGGCCAGATACAACAAAAATACCTTTCGTATCTGAGGAGAGGGATTGTACTTCTTTGTCTTTGGCATTGCTCTGTCTTACGGTAATGCTCACACCGTCCAGGGGATCACCTGATTCGGTTGTGACGATTCCATTCAACTGTGCTTTCGATTGTGCCTGCACTGTGATGGTCCCCAGCAGGAACAGTAGTACAAGGCAGCACCATTGGAGGGGTCTGGAGTTTGTTATCATACAAAATGTTTTATTCATGAGCGTATCGATCCGCGTGCCTTTCAGCGGCCCGGTCAGATATTATTTTTTAAGGATGTTTATTTCAGTTTGCTGACGAGAATCGTATCCTGATATTGGCTGAAGGACAGGTTATTGATGGTGCGCAGCAGTTTCAGCGCTACGCTGAGCTCATCGGATGACGGGAATGTTCCTGTCACCTGGTCGTTGCTGAGCTCGATTGCATCATATTTGAAATGGACATGGTATCTGTTGCCAAGTTGGTTGAGCACCTCCACCAATGGAGTTTGTACAAACTCGAGCGATCTGATCCTCTTGATGGAATTGGATATTGCTGATTGTGATTGCGCTGATTTAGCGGCCGGTTCAGTGGTGGCCATACTGCTCACAGT
>JAGIAP010000050.1:0-3912 GCA_017744805.1 Chitinophagaceae bacterium
TAATCTGCAAACAATGAAAGTACAATCTTCTATATATGCTACTTTAGCCATCCTGCTCGTATCATTGCCGGGATGTATCAAAGACAAGGGTAATTATTCCTATAAAGATGGAAGCCCGGTTAAAATAAAATTTCAGACTGCCCTTATCGATGGACTGATAGATAATCCTGTGACCATCGATGCCATCAGGGAATATAGTGACCCCACCAAAACTGCGGCGGATTATGGACATGAATGGTATGTAAGTGATCAGTTGGTGAGTAATGATTCCATCCTGGTGTACAATGGGGCTGAGCCCGGAACATTGCCCATTATGTATTGCATGGTGGATAAAACAACAAAAGTTAAATACTTCTCAACCAATGCAACACTGCGCCTGGCTTCTCCCTACCAGTCCGGTTATAGTATCCTTTATGAGAAGAACGGAGAATCGGAGTTGGCGCATATCCGTTATGATGCCGCTCAAAAAGTATATGTAGATGACCGTGATATCTATAAAAGGAAGAACAATGGGGAATCTTTGGGAAGCAAACCGGTAAAATTGAAGAATTATCCGGTTACAGGTGTATGGAGCCTGGTAGTAATGCAGCAGGGAGGACAAGGGACGGTTGAATTGGATTCCTACAGCCTTCAGAAAAGGTTGAAGCTCAGGGACGCTTTTGCGGGCAGCGCACCTGCCAATATCGATCCCATCAATATGGGCTTCTATCCCAATGCCCATCTGCTGGTGAACACCAACGGAGAAGTATACCCGAGATTATTCTCCAGTTCACCTGTTCCTTTTTCAATGCCCTGGTTGAATATTCCCATGACCACCTTACATGGAATGAAGATCACCGATCTGTGGAATTCATATTCCAATGCCAACCTGATGAACTTCATGTATGATGCATTGAATAACAGGATCCTTTACCTCTCGTTGAACGGGCCCAATACAACGGGGGGATGGGTAGTTATCGATACATTGCCGAGCCCCGCACCTGCAACTCCTTACCCTGCGGACCATGTCAACTTCAATCATATGGGAAACCAGGAATATGTCTGGGGCGGCTCCTTCAATGAAATTCCCAATAGCGGAAGTGGCGCGTCCACCGAAGGGGTGGTGTTGATGAGGAAACCGGGAGAAACGCAGATCTACCTGCAGTCGTTTACCGTCCGCAATGTGAATCGTGTGATCACTTTCTCTCCCAAAGCAAGAAAGCCATTTACTGGCAGCAGCCTGGTAAATGCAGACAGTAAATATATCGGCATCAAGAACAGGAACTTTATCTTCTTCTCCGGAGGCCCTGGCAATACAGACCTGTATTATTATGATATGATCACAGGTAATGCAGCCAAACTCTTTACTTCCTTCACCAGTAAGATCACTGCCATGAGCCAGTCAGACAATTTCCTGGAACTGGCCGTGGGACTGGAAGACGGTACAGTGGTTCTCTATAACATATCCGATGCCTCCCTTGTATTGCCCGCTCCTGTTGAATTACACCGGATGACAGGCCTGGGGCGCATTGCCGATATAACCGTTAAGAACAGTATCATGCGTTAATCCTCCAACTACATATATGCTTTGGTACAATCGCCTTAACAGGCGGTACGGGGCATCATTTTTAAAAAACTTTCAGGAATTATGAGCGATTCTATTGTAAAAGTGGAACAGCTATCCCATAGGTACAGTGTACAATGGGCCATCAAAGACATCAGCTTTGAATTAAAGGAAAAAGGGATCTATGGATTGCTGGGCGCTAACGGAGCAGGGAAGTCAACCATCATGAATATCATGTGTGGGGTATTGAAACAAACAAAAGGAAATGTATACATCAGGGGATACAACCTGGATACGCATCCGGTGGAGGCCAAGAAAAGGATCGGCTTTCTTCCGCAGATGCCTCCCGTACAACCTGAGCTGACGGTAGAGGAATATCTGACCTATAGTGCCCACCTGCGCATGATACCGAAAGCGGAGATCCCATCGGCTGTAAAGAATGTAATGGAACAATGTAATCTTTCTCACTTCAGGCAGCGGCTGATCAAGAACCTGTCAGGAGGATATAAACAAAGGGCCGGTATTGCGCAGGCGATCATTCACAAGCCGGAGTTCGTGATCTTTGATGAACCTACCAATGGTCTCGATCCCAACCAGATACTGGAAGTAAGGAAACTGATCAAGAGCATCGCTGAAGAAAGGACAGTGATCTTATCCACGCATATCCTGCAGGAAGTGCAGGCGCTTTGCGAGCATATCTGGATGATCAATGAAGGCCAGATGATCTTCTCCGGTCCCATGGAGGATTTCGATACCTATCTCCAGCCCAGTTCACTCTCCGTGAGCCTGGCGCAGCTTCCTTCCCTGCAATATCTCACAGCCATCGACGGTGTGGTGGAAGCCACTCATACCGGCGGCATCGACTATACCGTGAACTATGCTTCCGATTCAAGGGAAGTGATCTCCCGTATCGTCAAAAGCGCTGTAGAGAACAACTGGGAGCTATTGCATATCTCACAAAACAAAAACTCGCTCGACAATATTTTTGCCGAGCTCTCAAAGAAAAAATCCTGATCTCTTTAAAGCTGTCAAACAAAAGAACTATCAATGAAAACTACATATAGGATCGCAAAGGCGGAATTGCAGGTATTGTTCTATTCTCCTGTTGCCTGGTTGATACTGGTGATCTTTGCACTGCAGTCAGGTATCGTATATACCAATCTTTATGGCGCCATGGCGCATAAGGATATTTTGGGCCAGGCGACCAAAAATATCACCTACGCCATTTTCAATAATCAGATGGATGGCTTCTTTTTAAGTATCCAGGGCTACCTCTATTTATATATCCCATTATTGACAATGGGCGTGATCAGCCGTGAGTTCAACAGCGGATCCATTAAGCTGCTGTATTCCTCGCCTGTCAATAGTTTCCAGATCGTGTTGGGGAAGTACCTGGCGCTGATCGTTTTTGCCTTTACACTGATCGGGATATTGAGCATGTTTTGCCTGCATGGCGCTTTCACCATCGAAAGTTTTGATTATCCTGCTGTACTCTGCGCGTTGCTTGGATTATTCCTGTTGATCTGTGCGTATGCTGCGGTAGGGCTGTTCATGTCGTCCATCACTTCCTATACTGTAGTGGCAGCCATTGGAACACTGGGCATCCTGGCATTGCTCAACCTGATGAAAACCTGGTGGCAGGATATAGCCTTCGTGAGGGATATCACCTACTGGATCGCTATTGCAGGAAGAAGTAACACTTTCATTGCAGGACTGATCACTTCGGAAGACTTCCTTTATTTCCTCATGGTGATATTGCTCTTTGTTTCCTTCACCATCATCAAGTTGCAGGTGGAAAGAAAGAAGATTGCTGCCTGGGCTACTTTTTCCCGGTATGCTCTAACGCTGATCGTTGTTTGCCTGGTTGGCTACGTGAGCGCCCTGCCTTCTTTCAAAGTCTATTACGATGCCACTTATTCGAAGGTGAATACCATCAGCGAGAACAGCCAGAAAGTGGTTGATATGCTGAAAGGCCCACTGACCATTCACACGTATGCGAATATGCTGGACAGGAATTACTACTATGGATTACCGAAGAACTACAAGCAGGAAGCAAAGCGTTTTGAAAAATATCTCCGTTTCAAACCCGATCTTAAATTGGAGCAAACCCTGTACTATCATCGCGCCAATAATCCTTTCCTGGAAACCCGCTTTCCCGATCTGTCGGATTCAGAAAGAATGGACTCGCTGAAGATCCTGAACGACTGGTCATTCGGTGTGAAGCCATATGATGAGATCAGCGATAAAGTGGACCTTTCAGGTGAGGATTACCGTTATGTGCATCTCCTGGAAGCGGCGAATGGACGGAAAACATTCCTGCGGATCTTCAATGATATGTATGTGCATCCCAGCGAAGCAGAGGTAACGGC
>JAGIAP010000050.1:3922-21171 GCA_017744805.1 Chitinophagaceae bacterium
GCCTTCAAACGACTGGTGATGGAGTTGCCTAAAGTGGGTTTTGTGGAAGGACATGGAGAGCGTCAGAGCAATTCAAACCAGGACAGGGGTTATAATATGGTGACCGAGGAAAAGACTTTCCGTCACTCCATGCTGAACCAGGGATTTGATTTCACCAATATCTCCCTGGCCACCGAAGTGCCCGCTGATATCAGTATCATGGTGATTGCTGAACCGAGGAGGCCTTATTCTCCCATCGAACTGCAAAACCTGCAAAACTATATCGCCAAAGGTGGCAACCTGATCATTGCAGGCGAACCGGATATATGTTCGCAAATGAATGAGATCACCAAAGAGATCGGCGTGAAATTCCTGCCTGGTACCCTGGTGCATGCCAATAAAGATATCCAACCCGATGTGGTTGCGCTGAGGCCTTCCGATGAAGCCGTTAAATTCTCCTTTCACCTGGAAGATATGAAGAAGCAGAATTATTCCCTGGCGCTTGCGGGCAGCTCTGTTCTTCAGTTCGATCCATCCAAAGGATTTGAGGCTACCACACTTTTCAGAACGCCTGCCTCTGGCGTCTGGATCGAAAAGGACAGCTTCAATACCATCGACAAGTTGCCGGTGCTGGATGTGGAAAAAGGAGAATCTGAACAGGAATATCCTGCTGTTATGGCCCTGAGCAGGATCGTAAACGATAAACAACAAAAGATACTGGTGACCGGCGATGCAGACTGGCTGAGCAACAAAGAGCTCGGCATCAACCGCCCCAAAGTAAGAGCTGCGAATTACTTCCTGATCGCTGCCTCCTTCTTCTGGCTGAGCGATGGCAAAGCACCAATCGATATGCGCCTGGCGCCACCCATCGACAACAAGCTCAGTTATTCCAAATCATGGAAGGTCATTGGTGGAATGTTGAAAATAGGATTCCCACTGGTGCTGGCATTGGTGGGTGTGTTTATTTGGATACGGAGAAAGGCCAGATAATATAAAAAAGGAACAGTTATGATCTTCAATGCAGATAAGCAAACACTGGATGATCTGAACATCTTCGGTAAGAAAGGGAAAGACTCTGTTTATGGGCTCTTCAACCGCACCTACACCATGGGTGGTGCAACAAAGCTGGAGCAGATCTTTCATTATCCGTCCACCGGAGCCGCTGAGATCAGGGACCGGAGTGAAACGATACAATCCTTTTGCCGGTCATCCTCCACTTTTCCGCTGCAGGCAGTATGGATAGAAGTGATGGTGGCTTATTTATCCGATCGCGATAGCAGGACCCTGCTGAGAGCAGATGGTGAGACCATGGAAAGCAAGCTGAACAAATGGTTGGGGGTAGACACGCAACTGAACTTCACGCAAAAAGCGCTGAAGGCAACAGGGGAATGCCTGACCCATTTGAACGCTTTCCTGGAAAAGATGGTTGATAACGGAGAGGCCACCTCTTTTCAAAAAATGCAAAAAGAGGTAAAAGACATACTGAATGAAAAGGAGTTCAAACTGGCATACGCCTCGCTGGTGGAAGGCCGCTTGTCCTTTGAACAGCTCGCTGCCTGCGACCGGTTCTTCCGCTTTACTCATTATGATCAGTTGCAAACCATCTTAGAGTACATATATTGGTTAGACCTTTACATTTCCGTAGCCACTGTTGCGAAGGAAAGAAAACTGGCCTTTGCTGAAGTGCTGCCGGAAGGCGATCAACAGTTGCAGATACAGGGTTTTTATCACCCGCTGGTGCCCAGTGCCCTGGGAAATAATATACAAATGAATACATCACAGCGTGTATTGTTCCTGACCGGGGCCAATATGGCCGGGAAATCCACGCTGATGAAATCCCTTGGTATCACCATCTTCCTGGCGCATATCGGTTTCCCCATTCCTGCCGCCTCCATGCAATTTACGGTCAATGATGGCCTTTATACCACTATCAATCTTTCCGACAGCATACAAATGGGCCATAGCCATTTTTATGCAGAGGTATTGCGGGTGAAAAAGGTATCCATGGAGCTGGCTGCCGGGAAAAAGCTCATCATCATTTTTGATGAATTGTTCCGGGGGACGAATGTGAAAGATGCCCATGAAGCTACCGTAGCCATTACTTCCCTCTATGCAGAACTGGAAAATAGTTTGATGCTGGTGTCAACCCATATTGTTGAAGCGGCAGATAACCTCCGGGAACATTGCCGGAATATCCGGTATGCCTATATGCCCACTGTAATGAAGGAGAATCAACCTGTGTACACCTATGTTCTAACGGATGGAGTAACGCAGGACCGTCATGGTATGCTGATCATTCAAAATGAAGGCATCCTGGACATATTAGCGAATGGAAAGAAAGAAAAAATCTATGAATAAGGAAGTCAGATCGTTTTGTACCGACAGGCAAACCACGGAAGACCTCAACTTATTGGGTAAGTATAAAACCGATTCCATTTTTTCCCTTTTTAACCGTACCAGAACAAAGGGGGGAGAGCAGTTGCTGGAGCAGTATTTTCAACAACCACTTACAGATGCTACAGCCATAGAGGAGCGGCAGTGGAATATCAGGTCATTGGTGGGGAAGGCGCTCGTTTTCCCGGTTGAGAACAAAGAGTTCGAAGCACTGGAACAATACCTCACCAGTTTTGCTCCGGTAAGCGGGGCCGGGTTGTTTACACAGGTCCTTAAAAGGAAGTCCAAAGCCCTGGCCGGCATGAAAGAAGAGCAGGAGCATGTGACCAGTTTGCTCATCGATGGGTTGAAAGCCCTGGTGCAGATCCGGGATTGGTTCAGGAAATCCTTATCAGGCATAGATTCCGGCTACCTGCAACAACTGACCAACCAGTATCGGGCATTGTTTGAAAACAAGTTGCTGGATGCAGTGGACGGGGATATCGCCAATGGGAAATTATCGGTGATGCAACAAACCAGGTACGAGTCGTTTTTGCGCGGTACCCATCACGATGAGTTGAATAACCTGCTCCGCCATTGTTATGAACTGGACCTGTTCCTGGGTATTGCAGCATTGATAGAAGAAAAGAATTATTGTTTTCCTGTTATCAATCATGGATCGAAAGCGCTGTTGAGGCTGAAAGGCGCTTATCATCCGGGTCTGAATAAGGCCGTTGGGAATGATCTGCAACTGGATGCCAGGCAAAACCTGTTGTTCCTTACCGGCGCCAATATGGCGGGGAAGTCCACCTTCATGAAAACCATTGGTATTTGTTGCTACCTGGCGCATATGGGATTCCCTGTTCCTGCTATTGAAATGGAGACCACTGTATATGATGGCTTTTATTCTTCCATCAATTTACCCGATAATATCAGTAAGGGCTATAGCCATTTTTATGCAGAAGTATTGCGTGTAAAGGATGTGGCAACAGAAGTGGCGGCGGGTAAGAAACTGCTGATCATTTTTGATGAGCTGTTCAAGGGCACCAATGTGAAAGACGCTTTTGACGCCACTTCCGGCGTAGCTAAAGCCATGCTGGATTACAAGCAGAGTTTGTTTGTTTTGTCCACCCATATAGTGGAGGTAGGTGCTTTATTGCAACAGGAAGCGGTTGGCATTCAATATAAGTGTATGCCCTCCCTGCTGGAAGGAAATGCTACCCGTTATACCTATACGCTGCAGGAAGGCATCTCGGATGACCGTCATGGTATGATGATCATCCGGCAGGAAGGCATCTTCGATCTTTTCCCTTCAACAAAAGTCCGTTTTAGTTAATCATTTTATTCTTCATTATGAGTAGTCCAATAAAACAAAGGGCCGGCATTTTTCTGTTATCAATACTGATGATCGGCGCCATATCCTGTAAAGACGAAAAATTTTCCCTGACAGGATTAGATAAAAAGATATTGCCGAACGATAGTGCAGTTGTTACCGGTGAACTGCCAAATGGGTTGAAATATTATATCCGTACCAACAAGAACCCCGAGAACAGGGCAGTCCTTTACCTGGTGAATAAGATAGGCTCCGTTCATGAGACCAATGAACAGCGCGGCCTGGCCCATTTTGTGGAGCATATGGCATTCCGCGGAACTAAGAATTTCCCCGGGAATAATGTGATCGATTTCCTGGAAAAAGCAGGCGTTAAATTCGGGGCCGACCTGAATGCTTATACCAGCTTCAATGAAACGGTGTACCAGCTTCCCATTCCGGTGCAGGACAGCAGCCTGCTGGGTACCGGCCTGGCCATCCTGAAAGATTGGGCACATAATATCGAGATCACAGAAGCCGGTGTGAATACGGAGAGAGGGATCATCCTGGCTGAAAAACGCCAGCGGCAGGGGCTTGAACAGCGGATCAGAGAACAAACTTTGTTCAACCTGCTGAATGGTGCCAGGTATGCAGAAAGACTCCCCATCGGTGTAGATTCTGTATTGAAGAATGCGAAGGCTGCCGATCTGCAAAAGTTTTACCAGGACTGGTATCGTCCCGATCTGCAGTCGATCATAGCCGTGGGCGATTTTGATGCAGCGGAAATGGAAAAGAAGATCATCGCTCTTTTCAGCGATCTGAAAAAGGATACAAACGGCGCTCAGCCGGAAGCTGTAAAGATCCCACAGATCGAGCGTGACCACTACCAGACCGTTCTGGATGAAGAGATCACCAATGCCACCATCCAGGTGCTTCATAAATATCCTTCCCAGGACAGGATACAAACCGAGCTGGACCTGCGGAACTCGATGATCGTTTCTTTATTCAATACAATGTTGGCTAACCGCCTCAATGATCTGCGGAGAGGCACTGAAATGCCCTTTCTCAGCGGCAGCGCAAAGATTGAAAGCCTCTTTGCCGGCCTGGGATCCGCTTCTGCAAGTGTAACGGTGAACCCCGGCGAATATGAAAAAGGATTCAAGACCATTGTCCGCGAACTACGTAAAGTAAAAGAATCAGGCTTTACCCAGGATGAGCTGGATCGTGCAAAAGCAGCCTTCATCGAAAAAAGGGATTATCAGTTTGGTGAACGGAACAAGGTCACTTCCCAGAACTATATAACGGTGTATGTGAACGCTTTTTTAAAGGATATGCCTTATCCCGGTGCTGAGTTTTACAATCAGTTCTATAACCTGCATATCAAAAATATCGGGCTAAACGAGGTGCAGGCCATCATTGAGAAATTTTACAACAATAAGAACCGCGATTTTTATGTGATGGCACCCCTCAACGAGCAAGACCAGTTGCCGGGTGTGGAAGAACTGGAAAAATGGACAGAGGAAGTAGGAAAAGAGGAACTGGTTGTTCAGGAAGAGAAGAAAGTGACGAAGAAGCTGATGAATGAATTACCCAAAGGTGGCAGTATTGTTTCCGAAACAACAGATGAGGAAATGGGGATCACCACCTGGCAATTGAGTAATGGCGCAAAAGTGATACTCAAGCCAACCAGTTTCAGGAATGATCAGATATTGATCTCGGCATTCAGCCAGGGAGGAAGTTCACTCTATCCGGATAAGGACTATCAATCTGCGATCGATGCAGTGGGGATCCTATCCAGGGGAGGCGTGGGTGAGCTGGACCTGAAAACATTATCGAGGGTACTGACTGGTAAGATCATGCAGGTGACTCCATATATCAACGAGAATTATGAAGGGGTGAATGCGAATACCAGCAAGAAGGACCTGGAGTCCACTTTCCAACTGATGTATCTCAACTTTACGCAACCCAGGCTGGATAGGGAATTGGTGGCCAGCGTGCTCAAAGAGGCCAGGGACCGGGCCATAAAAAGATATAGTAAGCCGGCCAACGTATACTCGGATTCGATCAATTCGATCATGTACAATCATCATTTCCGTAAAAGAGCGGCCTATGCAGAAAGAGTGGATATGATCAACCCGGACACTGCGCTCAGGATTTACAAGGAACGCTTTGCTGATTTTTCCGATTTCACTTTTGTAATAGTGGGAAGCTTTGAGCTCAATACCATCAGGCCACTGGTACAGCAATATTTGTCAGGGCTTCCTTCCCTGAACAGGAATGAAGGCACCAACTATATTCCTTACACCTATCCTGCAGGAGGGTTCACCAAGATCATTCAGAAAGGAAAGACCGACCGTTCTACCGTAACGATGATCCTGGATGGGACCTATACGGAAGCTCCCAACCTGGTGGGTAATATGACGGCCATCAGGGACATCGTACAACTGAAAATGACGGAAAGGCTCCGTGGGACGGAGCATGAAGTGTATTCACCCGGTATTTCATTGAGCATGCTGGAAAATAACAAGCGCTATGAACTACGCATCGGGTTTACCTGCTCACCGGCGATGGTGGAAAAAATGACGCTGGCTGCCAAAGATGAACTGAACAAGCTGGTAACGAATGGGGCTGCTGCCGCAGAGCTCACCAAATTCAAAGCCGAGTTCGCAAAGAGCCTGGAAGTGCAGCTCAAACGGAATGAATACTGGTTAAGCCAGATCTGTGCTAAACTACAGGTGGGTAAAGAGCCTAAAGAGATCATCGAGGTGAATAAACAGATCGAGGCGGTAACTGCACAGAGCTTTAAGGAGACTGCCAGGAAATACCTGAATACAAATAATCTGAAAGTATTTGTATTGTCGCCGGAGAATAATTAATAGTAACAAACTGAACCTGATTCCATGGTTCATAAAGGAATGCCTCCTGAAAGTATCTGACTTTTTGGGGGCATTTCAATGTAGAGGTAGATGCACTAATAAAACGCTGCTAAAGAAAAATCTTCAATTTCATTGGTAATAATTTTCCTTCGGTTACACTGGTTATAAGATCAATACAAATTGAACACTCCATTGAAAGCTGTATAACGATATCCAGCCTGACATCATCTTATTATCAATTCAAAACAAACTTATGAAGCATTTTCTAAGCAATGTGCTCGGCACCCTCTTTTTGCTGAGTGTTACCTCCGTATCTGCTCAAACCTGTGATATGTATGTTGCGGGCTATGTCCCTTCTTACAGACCGGCAGGTTCCATCGATTATTCAAAATTGTCTGCCTTGTTTTATGGGTTTGCCGGCTCAAGTTCTACCGGAACGCTCATCGTAGACAGCTCTATCAATGGAAATTTAACTGCATTCAAAAATGCAACAGCAGGGAAGAAGAGGTATCTGAGCCTGGAAGGAGGCGGGTATCAGCCCAATACGTTGAAGAATATTGCAGGTAATTCTTCATTGAGATCTGCATTTGCGTCAAGCTGTGTAAGCTTCTGCACCTCGAATGGTTTTGATGGAATAGATATGGATTGGGAGAATATCGATAATGCAACTGATTCCACTAACTTTCATGCACTGGTATCCGCATTGTCTACAGCGCTCCATGCCAATGGCCTCAAGTTTGTGATCACCCTGAGTTATAATTACAATGCAAGATTTTATGGTGTGGCATCCTTAAATACGGCAGATTGGATCCAATTGATGGTATACGATGAAACTGGATGGGGCGCAGGAAGCCCGTATGCAAACCACTCCAGCTACGAGTCGATGGAAAATGCGGTGAGTTACTGGGTGAATAAAGGTTACACCGATCGTTCAAAGATCGTGATTGGTCTTCCTTTCTTTGGTTATCAGTTTGCATCTTATGCAGGTGGTGTTGGCACTGCCAAAACGTATAATGAGATTGCAACCAATACACCGGGCCTCAAAACAGATGTAGACACCATCCCCCTGACTTTTTTCAATAGCGCCGCCATGCTCAAGAGGAAAGTGGATCATGTGAAGTTCACTGGTCTGAAAGGTGTCTTTATCTGGGAACTGGGACAGGATCTCCCTTCTTCGGATACCCGATCTTTACTAAGAGCTGTTTCGGATGCGGCATGCGATCAGAATCCCTTCTGGTCGGATTATAGCCAGAGCCCCGGAAGCAACCTCGCTTTGAATACACCCGTGGAAAGTTCTTCCGGATCCACCAATGTAACCCTGATGGTGGATAATGATATCAGCACTTACTGGACCAGTTCATCTGCCAATGGCGATACTGCATGGATCCATGTGGATCTGGGCAGCAACTATGATATCAGTAAAGTGGAGATCGTGTGGGATAAGAATGGTGTGGGACGTGATTTCGAGATTAAAGTGGCGCCTACCACCAATGGACCATGGCAGAAGATCCAACAACGGTTCTACAATTCCTCGCTCACTACTACACTTACAGGTTTGAAAGGAATTGGACGATTCGTTTCCATTCAGGGAGTGAGCAGGGGATGTGCTTCAAAATACAAGGTTGCAGAAATGAGGGTGTATGGCACCCCATATTCTGGCAACCTGACCAGTAAAAGTTCTTCCCCTGTTAGCATCAATCCGGTGCTGACAGAACAAAAAAATGAAAGGACCAAAGTATATCCCAATCCTGCATCCAATTCATTGATCATAGACATGAGCCAGGATAGAACACCAGTTGACCGTATCGAATTGATCAATAATCTTGGCACCACATTGAAAGTGCGATCTGTACATTCAATTGGGAGTATTGAAACAATAGACACCAGCAGTTATCCTGCAGGTGTCTATTTAATAAAAATGGTATCCCAAAACAAAAAGACCGGCCTGTTCCGCGTTCTTATACAGCATTGATCAAAATGGGTAGCGGAGGCGCTTAGTGAAGCTCAACTACTGGCAGCTTAACCCAGTAATTCCCTTAGTTTGGTCAGTGCATTATGGATGGTATTATAGATAGTGCGGGGAGTAAGGGAAGTGATGGAAGCGATCTCTTCTATGCTTTTCGCTTCAAAATAACGTAGCCTTATCAGCTCTCGTTGCCGCTCCCCGAGTGAAGGTAAAGCGTTCCGGAGTTTTTGGCGGGCCTGCTCGTTTTCCTGGTTGTGAATGAGCATCTCTTCATAGGAGGCAGTGTAAGACGCAGGATCTCCTGCGGTATTTTCGATAATAGCTATCCTGGACCAATGTTTCACTGAACCTGTCTTTTGCTTGTAGAGGATACGCTTGAATATGGTGAAAGTATATTCCCGGATATTGGAAACATCTCTGAGCTTAGCCCTGATCTTCCATAGTTCGATGAAGAGCAAATGAATGGATTCCTTTACAAGCTCGGGGTCTTTGTAAAGGAAGAGGCCCAAACGGTTCAGATCATCATAGCAGTTCCGGTAACAGTCGTAGAAGTCTGTTTCTTCGCCTGTTAGAAGCAGTTCCCATTTGGCAAGCTGTCCGTTTCCCGGGTTCATTCTCCTAAAATACTCTTCTGCCCGACCAAATGAAAGTTTGCCCCATCTTTTTTTTCGCGGAAAAAAAACATTTTTTTTCAATGGTAAAATAGGAAGTATTGCCCCACTTGTTCAGCAGGCGAAAATACATCACCGAACCGAATATGGAAGATTACAGTAAATACCGGGCAGAGGACCTCTTGCAGGACGAAGGGTTTCTGAATTATTGCCGTTCAGCCAATTTGCCTGATATGGAAAAATGGGAGCAGTTCCTGCGGGAACACCCGTCTATGGCGCCGGTTGTGATGGAGGCAAAGCGCCTGTTCCAGCTATTGAGTATAACCGCTTCTGATGAAGAAAAGCAGGCAGGGGCACAAAAACTGAAAGCAGCCATTGAAAGCGAACTGGATGATCTGGTGCCTGCCCGTCATCGCCTCGGATGGACCAGGTGGGCAGCAGCAGCAGCCGTGTTGGCCGTCACTGCGTCCCTTCTGTTCTTTTATCTGAAGCCCGTTTCAGAAAAAGGAACGGCAGTGGCTGATTATCGAAAAGCCGGATTTACAGAGAAGGCTTATGCATCCGGAGAGCAAATTCAAACCATCCATCTTCCGGATGGCTCGGTAGTGGAGCTGAATCGCGGTAGCACGCTGAAACTTGCAGTTGGTTATGGCCAGAAGAACAGATGGCTGTACCTGGAAGGAGAAGCTTTTTTTGCTGTTTCAAAAGATACTGAAAAACCCTTCGTGGTAATCACCAGAAGGGCCGCTACCACTGCATTGGGCACTTCTTTCAAAGTGAAACAATATGCTTCCCAATCTTCGGGCAATGTGATGCTTGCTACCGGTAAAGTAAAAGTGGAGGATCTTAGCCGCCAGCAGAATATGATCCTGTTACCCGGGGAAGAAGTGATCTGGGACAGTCTTCATCAGGCAACCAGTTCATCATTTGATCCTGACCTGATCAGCCAATGGAGAAAACAGGAGTTGGTTTTTGATAGAACAGGATTAAAAGAAATAGTCAGTACCCTTGAATTCTATTATGGCGTATCCATACAACTGGAGAATGATCCAACCTCTGCCATCGCATTCACCGGCCGGTTTACCAAACAACCATTGCAGGAAGTACTCGAAGCGATAGCCTTTGCTAACAAGTTCGATTATTCACGTAAGGGAAATATCATTTCCATCCGGTTTAAATAGCTAAGCAAAGAACTGTATTAACCTTAATAACTGCTTATTATGAATCAGGCTAATTTATTAGCGGGTATTCTATTGTCTATACGAAAGTATATCTTACCGCTTGTTTGTCTGTTATTTTCCCTTTCTTCTATGGCGCAATACTCCTTTGACTGGTCTAACAAGCCGGTGGTGCAGGTTTTCAGGGATATCGAAAAGGAGGCAAAAATGACTTTCGCCTATAATCCATCAGAAATAAAAGAAAGATCAACCATCACTTTGCGGGTGGAAAAAGTGAACCTCGATGCATTGCTGACCGCTGTGTGCAATAAGATCGATGCGCGTTACAAGATCTCTGGCAGTACCATCATGATCCAGGGGAAATCACCTGCACAGGAAAGCGGGGCCGGCTCCTCTGTGTTCTCCCTTACCGGCAAAGCAGTGGATGAGGCGGGTGAGGGACTGGCCAATATAACTGTGTTGAATAGCCGCTCCAATAAACTGACCAGTACCAAAGACAATGGCAGTTTTACGATAAAAGTGTTGAAAGGGGATCTGATCACCCTGACGGGAGTTGGCTATGAAACAAAGGAATTTGTAGCCAGCAATACGGAAAAGATTGTGGTAGTGGAGTTGAAAAAGAAGGCAATGGAGCTGAACCAGGTGGTGATCACCGCTCTTGGCATCCAGCGTGAAACCCGTTCACTTGGTTATGCAGTAAGCGAAGTGAAGGGAACGGAGATCAACAAGGCCAGGGAAGTGAATGTGATCAATTCCCTGGCGGGCCGGGTACCGGGGCTTGTGATCAACAGTACAGCAGGTGGCCCTGCGGGCTCTTCCCGTGTGATCATCCGGGGCAATACCGAGATCACCGGTAACAACCAGCCGTTATATGTAGTGGATGGAATACCCATGGATAACTCCAACTACGGACAGGCCGGTAACGATAAGTATGCATCCGGCTATGATATGGGAGATGCCATCTCTGCCATCAACCCCGATGATATAGAATCCATCAGTGTATTGAAAGGCTCTTCTGCTTCTGCATTATACGGAAGCAGGGCAGGGCATGGAGTGATACTCATCACCACCAAAAAAGGAGGGCCCAAAAAAACATTGGGCGTTGAATTGAATTCCACTGCCACTATCGAGAAGATCCTGACCCGTTTTGATGATTACCAATATGAATACGGGCAGGGGATGGCTGGTACAATTCCCCGGGACGCTTCGCAGGCCAAGGTGAGTATGTTCAGCAATTTTGGCGCAAGATTGGATCCTGGATTGCTGGTGCCTGGTTTCGACGGCGTTTCCCGTCCTTACGGATTGGTGAAAAACAATATTGAGAATTTCTTCCGTACCGGCACCACTTTCACCAATACCATCGCGCTTACAGGCGCATCGGAAAACACCACTTTCCGCTTTTCTGTTTCTGATCTTCGCAACAATGATATCGTACCTCAAAGCGGCTTGACGCGCAATACCTTCAACCTTCGCGGAACATCAAAATTCGGGAAGCACCTGAGCGTTGATGCTAAAGTGATGTATATCCGGGAAAAGGTGAATAACCGCCCCGGACTGGCCGATGATCCTTCCAATATCGGTAACAATTTTATCGGCCTGGCCAATAATATCGATCAGAAAATATTTGAAACAGGATATAAAGATGCCAATGGGGATTATATCGATTGGGGCGGTGGCCAGTATCGCCTGAACCCATACTGGGTGATCAACGAAATGAAGAATGAGACCAAAAAGGACCGGTTCATTTCCAGTTTACAAGCTAATTACAGCATCGCGGAATGGTTCAATATTCAGGGAAGGCTTTCATCCGACATAACTTTCCTGGATTATACCAAATTCAGTCCCCGTACCACTCCCGGCTCACTGTTGGGGCGTATCGAGGCAATCAAGAGGACCTACAATACCACAGAGGCCGACCTTTTACTTTCTTTTCAGAAACAACTCTCCAAAAACCTGTATGGTTCCGTCAAGTTCGGAGGAAGTATATCAAATCTCAGGCATCCGGGCACCATGTTCCAGGCAACGGATATGCAGTCTACGGATGTGATCGCATTCCGAAGTTTCCTGGATAAGACCATTGAGGATATTATGTACGAAAGAAGGATCAATTCATTATACAGTTTATTAAGTATCGGTTATAAGAACTATTTATATATGGATGCATCTTTCCGAAGGGATGCAAGTTCTACATTGCCCAAAAAGAATAACACCTATGCTTATCCGTCATTGTCTGCAAGTTTTGTTTTTAGCGATGCCTTTCATATACCCAGGAACGGCGTACTTTCTTTCGGCAAATTAAGAGTGTCAGCAGCGGAGGTAGGTAGTGATACGGACCCGTATATGCTGGATCTGTATTATGGCATCTCAAACCGTCCTTTCAAGGGGCAGTCTGTCGGAGGCATCATTTCTCCGGTACTTCCATCTCCTGATTTCAAACCAACACGTACACGGTCCTTTGAAATAGGTACCGAGTTGCGCTTCTTCAAGAACAGGCTGCATATGGATGTTTCCTGGTACAAACAACAATCCAGGGACCAGATCAACCTGGTTCCGGTGCCACTGACATCAGGTTTCTCCATGCAGATCATCAATGCCGGAACCATTACCAATTCCGGGGTAGAGCTGTTGATAGGTGGCTCACCGGTACGCGGGAAAGATTTCAATTGGGATGTTTCTGTCAATTTTGCGCGGAACAGGAATGTGGTGAACAGCCTGGCAAATGATGTGCCCTTCCTTGTACTGTCTGAAGCGCGTTGGCTGGGCGTGTCTGTTGTGGCCCGGCCCAATACTCCCTACGGGGCGATACTGGGCTATGACTTCCAGCGCGATGAATCAGGCAATACCATCCTCGATCCTGTGAAGCTGACACCACTTGCATCAGAAGAAAGAAAAGTGTTGGGGAAAGGTACCTGGGACTGGACCGGCGGAGTGAATAACACATTATCGTATAAGAATTTCAGTTTTAGTGCTGTGATAGATGTGAAGGTGGGAGCTGATCTCTTTTCTATGACCAACCTGTATTCGATTCTGAGAGGATCAGATATCTCCACACTTGAAGGAAGAAGGGAATGGATCCGGTCTGAAGAAAAACGAACGGCTGCAGGAAAAACATTACAGGAATGGGAAGCCTCCGGTATGATGGAGGGATTTATTCCACAAGGGGTGGTGAGAACGGGAACCGATCCCAATGGAAAACCTGTTTATCAAAAAAATACCAGGCCCGTTGATCCTGGTGTATACTGGCCCGGCTATTACAGCGACGATCATGGGATCCTTACGCCTTTTCTGTATGATGCCAGTTATATCAAAGTGAGAGAGCTGATGGCCGGATACAGTTTTACCAAAAAGTTTGTAGAAAAACTTGGGCTCAGTGCCGCGAGTATTTCGATTGTGAGCCGCAATCCGTTCATCATTCATAAGAACGTTCCCAATGTTGATCCGGACTCCAATTATAACAACGGCAACGGCCAGGGATTTGAATATGGATCCTTGCCATCCCGCAGAAGCTGGGGCCTGAACCTGAATGTCAGATTTTAATTCTCTCAATCATCCTTATGCGTTGTAAACATAAAAAAATGCTCGCCGCCATACTACTGTTCACAGCAACCAGCAGCCTGTTGCTGTCTTGCAACAAATTCGGCGATATGAACCTGGACCCTACGCGGTCTACCAACCTGAACCCTGCCTTGCAGTTAGCGCAATCGGAACTGCAGTTTTCCGGCGATCTGGAGGGGAATGAGCGCCTTTCTGTTTTATTGACCATGCCATTGGTACAACATATTGCAGGCGCCTGGAGTAACCAGTGGGGCGGTATGTATGTAAAACAGGACCAATACCTGTCGCTCACCTGGGAGAAAGATTATCCCGGCAAGATCTCCAATATTGTAGATGCAGTGGAAAGATCAAAGGATGATCCTGCAAGAACCAACCTCAATGCCATCTGCAGGATCATGAAAGTGTACCTGTTTGCCAGGCTCACCGATCTGTACGGTGATATCCCCTACACCCAGGCCGGTAAAGCTTTTACCAACAATATTACCAGGCCGGAATATGACAAACAGGAAGATATCTATACGGATTTCCTGAAAGAACTGAAAGCAGCAGCGCAGCAATTGGATGTTACCAGGGACAAGAACCCGCAGGACCTGTTCTACAAAGGCGATGTATTGTCCTGGAAAAGATTTGCCAATTCGCTGCGGCTAAGATTGGCGATGCGCCTGATCAAAGTGAAACCTGATATTGCAAAGGCCGAGGTAGTGGATGCCTTCAATTCGGGAGTGATCAGTTCCAATGAAGAGAACTGCAAGCTGGATCATGAAAATGTACAGAATGATTACCAGGACATCAGAGGCAATGGGCTCTCCGCTGCACTGAACCAGGGAGATATCATCCCATACAGGCTTTGCAATACGCTCATCAATTCCATGAAGGCCACCAATGATCCCAGGCTCGATCATATCGCCAAATATTATATCGACAATCCCTATAAGGCATTTGAAAGGATAGATATCTCATCACAGGTAAAATCAGCCATTGGAATTGTGGGTGTAGGAAGCGGACGATTCATTTGGGATGATTCACAATCTGAGTTCGATATCACAGTACCGGAACTGGGAGGCAATACCTATAGGGTGAGTAATAATATTCAGCGGGCCCAGCTTGCCAATTTCATGATTAGAAATGATGCTCCCTTTTTTCATCTCACTTGTGCAGAAGTTGAGTTCCTGCTTTCAGAAGCCTGTTTCAGATGGGGACTGGACCTGAATGGTTCTTATACCGATCATTTCAAACGAGGTCTGGATGCGGCCTGCAAGCAACTGGCCCTGTACCCCGGCGGACCAGTGATATCCCAGGCCAGAATAGAACAGTTCCAAAACGATAACCCCTTACTTCCGGACAAGGAGCTCGAGATCATCAACACCCAATTATGGAAAGCTTTGCTGATGAACGGACCGGAAGCCTATGCCAACTGGAGACGTACCGGCTTCCCTGACCTGGTGCCTGGTTATTATCCAGGTTATTCAACCAGCACAACTATCCCCAGAAGGTTTGAATACCCGTTATCAGAAAAAGTGCAGAATAAAACAAATGTGGATATGGCAATAGATCGGCTGGGAGGGGTGGATTCCTGGAACAAAAGAGTGTGGTGGGATAAACAGTAAACTTTTAAAATCAGCAACATGCTCAGGCAATATAATTACATGCTCCTGGTGGTCATTACCGGAATGATCTTGTTTGGTTGTTCAAAAAAGATCGATGATCCTGCATTTGGAGAAGGCGATATGCCCAGGATCTTCCAGATGGGAGGCAATTTCCGTTCGTCCTATATCATTGAAGAAGGCCAGTCGGCTGTTTATTCCGGCCTGCTTTTCTCACCTGCCGGTAAAGTAAAAATTTCATGGAAGGTGAATGATAAAGTAGTTTCATCAGATACCATCTTCACATTTAAACCAACCGGTGGTGGTGAATTCCACATTGTGCTGGAAGCCGAATTCAACGGGCTGGTCACAACAAGAACTTCAACAGTACTGGTAAAACCTTCCACCTATACTCCCGCACCTTACAATAAAGTTGTAATGGGCTACGTAACAGATGCAGGACTGCCTTCTGCTGTCAACTGGGGACGGATCACTCACCTGGCTTATCAGTGCGGGAAGGTTTCTGCTGAAGGGATACTGGATGTAACTGCCGGGGAGTTGAATCAGAAAATGGATGAACTGGTGGCCCGTGGCCATATCAACGGTAAGCCGGTATTGCTCAGTATTGCCGGAAGGCTATCGGGGATAGATGGATGGGCTTTGTATGAAAGTCGCGATTTTGGAGATGTGATCCGCAATGCAGAAAAAAGAGCTGACCTGGTCAACAGGTTGAAAAACTATCTGGCCGCCAAAAGACTGGATGGGGTGGATATCATCATGACCGATATAAACGGAGATCCCAATTATTCAGCCAATCTTGCTGCGCTTGGGCTGCTGGTGAAAGAGTTGAGGAATACGCTGCCTTCAGGCTCACTCATAACCTGTGCAGTTACTACGGGCTGGCAACATTGGGAGTATCCCGATCTATCTGCTGCTGATTGGGTGAACGTACATGCTTTTGAAGATGGGATCCATGTAGGGCCCGGCGCTCCGCGTGGACAAGCTTCTTCCTACGATTACATGATCAGTTGTGCAGACATCTGGAAAAACTTTCATCTTGCGCCCAATAAACTTGTAATAGGAATGCCTGCCTTTGGCCTTCGCTATACTGCTATCGATGACAATGGAAATAACGCGAGCTGGGGCTCTTATGATTACCTGAGTTATCTCTCTGTGCTGGGGATCAATCCCGAAGCATATTCCGGTGAATACCTGGATGCGGCTAAAGGGATCTATTATAATGGAGTTCCCCTGATCAGCAAGAAAGCTACATACATCAAGTCTGCCGGCTATAAAGGTGGTTATTTGTGGAGTATCGATTATGACTCGCCCGCAACAGGTAAATCCTTGTTGGAAGCGCTTTACAATGGTTTGCAATAGTGAGGGCCATCCCGGGGAAGGAGAAGATCATACCCGATTCTTCCCTATCTTTAGTCCTTAATCTCCGCTTATGGCGCTACCCGCCGGCACTAATGAACCCTGGGACTGGGAGATCAGCAACCGCAGCAGTTGGCGGAGCTGGTCGGTGAAAGAATTATGGGATTACCGGCACCTCTTGTTCAGGTTCATCAAGCGTGATTTCCTGGTCAACTACCAGCAGACCCTGCTGGGGCCGCTCTGGGTAGTATTACAACCCATTCTGACCCTCATTGTGTATGTGTTGGTATTTGGCAGGTGGTTGGGGATCGATACGGGTTCTTCCCCGCCCGCACTGTTCTTTCTCTGCGGTATCTTGTTATGGGGACTGTTCAGCGATCTTTTTACAGGCACGGCCTTCATCTTCACTTATTACAGCTCTCTTTACAATAAGGTATATTTC
>JAGIAP010000510.1 GCA_017744805.1 Chitinophagaceae bacterium
ACGCGGTATTCACATTATTGACGATGCCTTTCATTTCCAGTTTGATCACGGTGGCTACCGGATCGGGCGCTGTTGCAGGAACTTCGATGGTCAATCCTGTTCCGGAAGTTTTGGTCCTCAGTTTGCGGTCTCCCAGCAGTTGGGCAGCTCTTACTTTATTTTTGAGGCCGGGGATCTCCAGTTTTCCATTTTGTGGCCAATCGAAAACAGTAATGTAAAGTGTGGTATTCTTTCCATCTTCTTTCCTGGTGACCCTTCCCCAACTGAGGGGCGCGAGGGGACTGGCTTTGGTGGCATAGATCGCTTCCTGGTTCTTGTGCATCCAGGCGCCGATCTGTCGGAGGCGGTCGATGCTTTCCTGTGGCAGGCTGCCATCGGCTTTGGGCCCGATATTCAGCAGGTAGTTACCGCCCTTGCTGGCAATGTCCACGAGGTTGCGGATCAGGGTTTCGGTGGGCTTCCAGTTATTGTCCCAGCTCTTGTATCCCCAGGATCCGTTCATGGTCATGCAGGTTTCCCAATCCTTTCCATCCAGTTCTGCAATAGTGGGTATCTTCTGTTCCGGTGTTTTGGTGTCGCCGGGGAAATTGGGACGTTTGAGGCGATCATTGGTAATGATCTGTGGCTGCAGTTTCAATTGTGCCTGCAGTTTGAGTGCGGCCTCATCGGTCATATTGGTGGGCGTGTCCCACCAGAGCACCGCGATATCGCCATAATTGCTCATGAGCTCACGCACCTGTGGAACCGCCACTTCATCGATATATTGATCGAAGCTCCTGGTTTCCTGGGCGGGATCCCAATGCCCGTTATGTGCTTTCGTATAGGCATCTACTTTAGCTGAGTCCGGGTTGGCCCATCCTTCCCTCATTTCCTTGCGGGCCACCGATCCGCCGGGATTGTTCCAGTCCTGCGCCTGTGAATAATAGAATCCCAGTTTCATTCCATATTTCCTGCATGCTTCTGCAAGTGGCTTCAGCAGGTCTTTTTGGTACGCCGTTGCGTCCACTACATCCCATTGGCTGGCTTTGGAATCGAAGAGCGCGAAGCCATCGTGGTGCTTGGCGGTGATCACGATATATTTCATACCTGCATCCTTTGCCAGTTTCACCCAGCTATCGGGATCATAAGCTGTGGGATTGAAACTTTTCGCTTTTTCCTGGTATTCGGCAACAGGGATCTTGCTACGGTTCATGATCCATTCAGCGCCGCCGCGGGCCTGGTTATGTCCATGGTAAACGCCGCCCCACTGCGCATACACGCCCCAGTGAATGAACATGCCGAAACGGGCTTCCCGCCACCATTTCATGCGGGCATCTTTACTGGTGTCTGCGGATTGAGTGGATTGAGCACCGGCCAGTTGAGCGGCCAGCAGGGCGGATAGAAGAACAGGATATCTTTTCCTTAGCATAGCGATGATTGTTCGATAATGCCTGCAACTTAATCAATTAACCGGCTGGTTGAGTGATCATATCTTACCCAATCATTCAATGATATTGACAAAATAATATGCTGGTTGAACCTCTCCTTGCTGCAGCCCGGTGACTGCTGATGACGGATCGATGCCGATAGTGGAAAGGTGGTTAAAATATGATCGGAATTGATCAACAGAGTGTAAGTGAATTGTATAGATTCCACTTAATTTCAACGCCTTATTGCCATACGTATGAAAAGGATCGCTTCAACACTGCTCTGTCTTTGCTGCTTTGTTATTGGCCGGGCTCAACGATCAGACAGTTTCTCCATCAGGGGTGTGCTTCCCTGGCATAATTTCCTGTCGGGCCCCTCTGCCTGGAACCTGGATAATTACCGTCAATATCTCGATAGCTGTGCAAAGGCCGGGATCAATTTTATCGGATTCCATAATTACACCGGTGGTGGGGAGCGCTATGCGATGTATGTTGAGCCGATGATCAGGTTTCAATACAGGGGGCTGACGCCTGCTGCCTGCTTCGATAATTCCCTCACTTCCCGATGGGCCTATCTCCCCATGAAGGTGAAGGATTTTGCATTCGGGACTTCCGCAGCCTTCAAATTACCAAAGGGGGCAGAAGCATTCGGGGCGGATTGTTCCATCCTCTCACGCAATACGGAGGAACAGTATAAAGCCTCGCAACAGTTGATGCAACAAGTGTTGAAAATGGCGCATGAAAGGAAAATGAAATTCGCGATGGGCTTCGAGTTTGGTGTGCTGCCCCCGGAATTCTTTTCGTTACAGGATGGGCAGAGTGGCTTTTACTGGCCGGGTGAAGCCAATATGATCCCCAACCCGGCACATCCGCTTTCCATTCAATTGTTGTATGCGGCCATCGATGATATCCTTGCAACCTACCAGGGCATCGATCATATCTGGTTATGGTTGAACGAACATTCTTTCATGGGAGCGGATATCCATCGTGCCTTGCAGGATAGTGCTTTCCGGAAACTTTACGATAACAATGTCCATCTTTTCAATGAAGCGGGCGCTGACGAGAAAACGAAATTCATTGGGGTTTGGTCGCTTCAGTATATGCGGTTGGCAAAGGACTATCTCGCCCGTAAAGCGCCGCAGGTGCAACTGATGCTTGGTGGCTGGGGTGGCGGCAATCAATTGCCATTGTTATTGGGTGGCCTCAACAGGGGATTGCCGAAGGATATCATCTTCAGTTGTCTCAATCCTGATCTTGGTAAAACTCCGCAACCTGCATTCCTGGCGGTAATCGCAAAGGACAGGCCTGTGATTGCCATGCCCTGGCTGGAGGGCGATCACCAGCTCTGGCATTATCAGCCCAGGGTACAATTGATGCGGGATCATGTGCAGCTGGCCGCCAGTCAGGGCGCAAAGGGAGTGATCGCGATCCATTGGCGGACCAAAGAAACGAGTTTCAATTTCAAAACATTCACCCGCTTTGCCAATGATCCCGGTTCCCAATCGGATCTGGCAACACTGTATTCCGGTTTTCTGGCAGCCTGTTGTGGCCCGCTGGCCGCCAAAGAACTGACAGCACAATTTGTGGAAATGGATACGCTGGCCTATAAACGGGGAAGCCTCTCACCTGAATATTATGCCTATACGCCGCAATGGGGAAGATTGGATCCCGCCGATCGTTCACGTGTAGCCAAGTTGATAGAAAGCATTGAAATGCTATTGAAGAAAGAAAAAACTCCTGCTTTCAAAAAAGAATTGGAATGGTTCAGGGATACATTCCGGTTTGAATTATTGCTGGATGAAACGGGACGATGCATTGAGCCTGCCTTCAACCTGCGGACATCTTACCTCCGCTCAGGCGCCTATGAACCGGCTGCCTTACAGGAAGCCAGGCGGCAATTCGAAAAAGCACCGGTGGAGCGGCTTTTCAAGACCTTCGCTGCCAGGGTGCAATCGAGAGGGGAGTTGGGCCAACTGAGCGCCCTCAATCAGAAATTATGGAGCGAATATGTATCGCTGC
>JAGIAP010000511.1 GCA_017744805.1 Chitinophagaceae bacterium
CTTCTATACTTTTCAATACCTGATTATGCTCAACAATTATTTCGTTGGCCTCTTTACTCACACAAAAGATAATAAATTCGGATAGGCTTTTGAACCCACTCAAATCTGATGCATACTTAATTAACTCCTTTTGTTCTTTGCTAATCCGAACATCTATTCTGTCGTTAATTAATGTGCCCATGTAATTTAATGCTATAGATGTGTTTAAAATATTTCTTGAATTTGATGCTTATGGTAATACTTGTATTTTTTGAAAATTGCTTCCGACTAATTTGAATTAATAGTTTATTATTTATGATACTGGTTTAATGTCACAAATTCTGGCTCTATCACTCTGTGATACAACCTTTCGATATCCGAACTAGCATTTTCAAATGTACGTATATTTTCCGTACAAAACAAAAAACGTCCCGGGTAACCGGGACGCTTTTCTTTTCTGGTCAAATACTAATCCATTTTTGTTCTACGCTCCTGCCTCAGCAAAGAGCTTGTTTTCCATGCCTGCACTTTTGAACAGATCATACACAGCCTCAGTGACGCTGTCTTCCAGTACATTGAATTTTTTGAAGATGGCCACCATCATTTCCAAAGCAGCGGCCCCATTGGCCGTGATGATATGGTCACTGGTTACGCAGGGCTCCTGTTGGTAATATGCATCACCGTTATAGGCAGGTGCCAGGTCTTTCAGGTAGGCCAGGTCGTTACTGGTATGCGGCACCCGGTCCAGGAAACCATGATCGCCCAGCATAACGGTAGCCCCGCAAATGGCAGCCACTGTTTTATTGGCGCGGATGAATGCCTCCACCAGTAAGGCGATCTCCTGGTTGCCTCCGTTCTCCCAGGCTTCTCCTCCGGGCAGAAAAAGCAGGTCGATCTTTTTGGGATCCACATCGGCGAGGGAATGATCCGGTTCAATCCTGATATCGCCCATGGACGTGACAGGATGGCCATCGATGGAAAAAGTACGGATCATGAAATCTGAATACTTGTTCAGATGTGCTACAGTATACGCTGCTTCCCAGTCTGCATAGCCATTAAAGACGAACAGGTAACAAATTCTCTTTTTCATGATTTTGTGTTTATATGGTTGGTCGGTTACGTCGAACTGGCTTTACAATACGCCCATCTGCACAGTAGTGATATTGTTGGCCGGATCCTGGAAATCGATATTGACATAGATCTCGCGGCATTCATCATTCATAGCGATCTTTCTTTCATCGATATAATTCAGTAGCTGGCCATACACCGCGGGAAGCTGATCCCAGGGGCCTATATGCTCCTGCGCCAGTGATTTGAATGCCGGCAATTGTTTCACACCAAATTTTTCGGAACTGGATAGCCACTGAACCGGCAGTGCTATCTCGAGGGTGAACTCTGTTTCCGGGTTGCCGTCTGCGCCACGATAGATCCAGTAAACCGGACCGCTGATCAGCGCTTTCTGATCGGCAGCCTCTGCCAGCAGGTCTTTCAGCACGGTGCCAACATATTGGCTCAATGTATTCAGGGTGGTACGGTGAGAACTGTACAATACAGTCATCGGGGGATGTGTCTTGATTTCCATAGCTCTTGCATTTATTTACACAAAAGAACGATGGGTCAGTGACAGCCCTATGTCAGTAGGAGAGAATTTAATTTCAGGGAAGTCTTCCAGGAAAACGATCAGCGCTTAGCCCACATGGGTTTGCTCTTGAGCACTTTCTTCTGAACGGGGCAGTTTTCCGCATGTGCCCCTTTGAGGTAGCCGGTGCTCATCAGGAATTCATTCACGATCTCCCCACCGGTAAACCGGAAGGTCTTCTTGAAAAGCTTTACCCATTCTTCCTTTGTTTTCGGATGATGGTGTTCCAGCCATTTCTCGAAAGACCCGAATTCTTTCTGAAGGGTCAAAATGGTCTTTGCGTTTTCGATGGCTGCGTTGATCTTGAGCCGGTTGCGAATGATGCCTGCATCCTGGAGCAGCCGCTCCCTGTCCTTTTCCGCATAGGCCGCCACTTTTTTCACATTGAAATTGTGATAGGCTTTTCGGAAAGCTGCTTCTTTTTTGAGGATGGTTTCCCAGCTCAGGCCTGCCTGGTTGATCTCCATGATAAGCCGCCCGAAGAGCTCATTGTCATCATGGATAGGGAACCCGTAATGATTATCGTGGTAGTTCTTGTGTAATGTTTGTTTGTCGCCCGACATTCTTTCGATAACACTGCAATAAGACATAGTCCGTTGATTGATTTGTTTGAGCTTAGCCTGCGTAATGTTGATGAAGTTCTTTCGAGAAAGCGGCCATTTTCTCTTTCAATGATTGCGGGGATTCCACTTTTACTGAATTGGTGAAAGTGAGCAACCAGCGCGCAAAATGATCCATATATCCCGTCATGAAAAACATCCTGGTGCAATTGTCGCTGCCTGGTTCATCTTTCACAAAACCGTAATAGTAGCGACTTTCACGGATATAGCGGACAAATTCATTCTGCATCACCACCACTACCTCGTTGAGCTCGGCCTTATCTTTTTTCATGGATTCGATATAGCTATGCAGGGTGGGATGTTTGGATCCGTCAAACACTTCGTCCTTCACTTGTAACCTTTGGATACGGCTCACACGGAAATCCCGGTAATCCTTGCGCAGCCTGCACCAGCCGATCAGGTGCCAGTACATGCTATAGTACCAGAGGCCGATCGGTTCCACCACCCGCTCCGATAATTCTTCTTTCCCACCTGAATGATAGCGTATAAAGATAGCCCGCTTCTCTGCAATGGATTGCTGCAGGGCCGTGAGGTGAGAATCATCGTTTTCGTCTGATGGTCCACGGAAGCGCAGCACTTCGATATGATTGGTGAGATTGTCCAGGTTTTCCTTATCGCTGGAGCGCAGTACCGCCTTGATCTTGAAAAGGGCTGCATCAAAATGCTGTTTGATGGAACCGTCCGTGAGCTTTTCAGCCAGCTTACCACCCAGCAAGAGGGCATTGGCTTCCTGCTGGCTGAACATGACCGGGGGGAGGCGATACCCTTCCATAATGGAATAACCGCTGCCAGCCTCGCCAATAACGGGTACCCCACTCTCATCCAGCGCTTTTACATCGCGGTAAACGGTGCGAAGGCTGATATTGAAACGGTCGGCAATTTCCTGTGCCGTTACCCTTCTCTTGCTCTGCAAATGGGTAAGAATGGCGTGAAGGCGGTCTATTCTGTTCACTGCAACGGTTTATACAAACACTAAATTACTACTATGAAATTGTATACCCGCTCTTTTTATTACTTTTATCCCGCCAAATTTCAATGGCTATTCATCAGACTCAAAAGACGATCATGATCCAGACTGTTTGCGTTTGCGGAGCCGGTACAGTGGGCCGGGGCATTGCCCAGGTTGCCGCCCGTTATGGTTTTCATACCATTCTCTTCGATGTGAATAAAGAGGTATTGGAG
>JAGIAP010000512.1:0-3175 GCA_017744805.1 Chitinophagaceae bacterium
TTAAGCGCCTCTTCGGCATACAATATATCCGGACAAATATATTTTCCGGCGGTATCGGCTGTGTTGAGGATGATGAATCCGCAATCTGCCTGTTGGAAAGCGTGATGCCAGCCATAGGAAAAGGTTTCTTTCCAGGTGTCTTCACTTACTTTATCATGATTGCCATGGGAAACATAATAAGGCATGCTCAGACCATCCCAGGCTTTCTTTACCTGCGGGAGCAGTTCCGGCAGATCATGGAAGAGATCACCGTTGACAACGGCGAAATCCAGTCCGCGGGAGCTTTTTTCGGCATTCAGCCACTGCACCATGGTGGCATGGGTGGCATTGAAATCTGTTCCAGGCTGTCCGAAATGGCCATCCGATGCCAGGGCAAAACGGAGTTTTACTTTTTTACGATCCGGGAGCTCAAAGGAGCCGGGGGCAAAGGACTGAAGTACATTTCCTGCGCTGATCAGCATGGCCGCGCGGATGGTTTGGCCAATAAAACGCCTGCGGGTGAACATCTTATAAGGTTTTAGAGGATGTGAAGATAGTTTTTTTCACTGTTTGGATATTATTAATAAATTGAGCGCTTAATCAGGTGATGTAAGCATGCAGCAATCCGATATTTCTGAACTTTTGACCACTTCTCCCGCTGTACAAATGATCCGTATGCGCAATGCCCACTGGGTATTGCCATTCCTGTACCAGACCTTCAAATCCGAGAACAAACTGAGCATCCCGGAACCGGTACTGACCTCGGTACTGGCAGAAGAACTACGTACCCATGCGGAGGGAACGGAAGACCTGGAAGAAGCCAGGATCGAATTTGGGGAGGACGAAGAAAGCCGGGCCCGCAAATACCTGCTCAACTGGGTACAAAAACGACTGCTCCAGGATTTTCCTGACGCAGACGCCGTAACCCAATATCAGCTTAGCTCACATACCGAAAAGGTCTTCCAGTGGCTGCAAAGTCTCGAAAAAAGACAATTCGTAGGCACCGAAAGCCGTTTCCGCTTCCTCTTCCAAACCCTCAAGGAGATGGTGGAGTACACGGAAGATAACAGCGCTGCCCGCCTGGAAGACCTGAAAAATAAAAGAGCTGAAATAGATAAGGAGATCAAAAAGCTGGAAATGGGCTACCAGCCCGAAGTATTCAGCAATGCACAGGTAAAGGAGCGGCTCGACTGGTTCATCCGGCTCAGTTATGAGCTCCTCAGCGATTTCCGGGAAGTGGAAGACAATTTCAAAGGCATCCATCGTGCTATCGTTGAACAACATACGAAAGCAGAAGCCAGCAAGGGCGCCATCGTAGGCTTCGCCTTCGGCGCTTACGACGAGCTCCGTAAAAGTGACCAGGGCAAGAGCTTCTATGCCTTCTGGGACTTCCTTATCAGCCGCAGCGGACAGGAAGAATGGAAAACGATGACGGATAGCCTGCTGGAATTGTTGCAGGAGCGAGAGATCGATACCAATAGTAACTATGTGCGCAATATCAAGAGCCTGCTTTTACAACAGGGGCGCAGTGTGTACGATGCCAACGATAAAATGGCCGAGAAGCTGAGCCGCATCATCACGGAGAAAGAGATCGCCCGGCACAGGAGACTGCGCCAGCAGATCAGCTCCATCAAGGAGCTGGTGTTTCAGTTGATGGACGAATCCAAAGTGGATGCCGGCCTCAGCACCTCCGGAGCAGCCGAGATCAAAATGAGCATGGAGCGTAAGCTCACGCTGTTACCCAAACAAGCGCCGCCGGCTGTGAAGCAACCGGCGAATGCCGCCGAAAAGGTGGCCGATATGGAGCGTTTTAACAGGATGCTCAATGTACCGCATATCGATAAAAAGAAATTGTGGGGCCAGGTGGAACTTGTACTGGAAAAACAACAAACTGCCACCCTGCGTGAGATCATCGATAGCGTGGGACTGGAACATGGAGTAGGGGAAGTGGTCACTTATTTTGCCTTCCTCAAAGAAAAAAGCAGTCGCGTACAAGCCATGCCGGAGATCACTGAGCTGATCCCGCTCGACAAGGCGCAGACAAGTTTCATTGAAGTACCGTACCTGTTATTCAGCCGGTAATTCATTCAATCATTAAAAGAATACTAATGCTTCCATACACCGGATTGTTTATCAAATTGCTGAAAGGGCCCGTGGAGTATTTCGAGAAAGGAGCGTGGGAACAGTTACTGCAATACCAGGGAGAGCTTACCACTTTCCTGCAACAACTGGGACTGATCCTTGTATTGGATAAAGATGACGGCTATGCCTACCTGGAACAAATGAAACTGGACGAAGAAGAGTCTACGGCAGGATGGGTGAGAAGGACCAGCATCAATTACGAAGAAAGCGTACTGCTGGTGCTGCTGCGCGATATGATGGCCGAATTTGAAGTGGGTGAGGTCACCAGCCGTGAACTGATCCGCAAACGAAGGGAGATCAAGGAATATGCAGAGCTCTTTTTCCGGGAGAATGCCAGTCGGGTGAAATTCATCAAAGACCTCGATAAACTCATAGACAGAGTGGAAGAACTGGGCTTCCTTCATAAAATAGAGGATCATGAGATCGCCGATGAACAGAAGTTCAGGGTCCGCAAGATCATCAAGGCAAAAGTAGACAACGACGTATTGGAAAATTTTAAACAACAACTTCTGGCACATGCAGCTAACGGTATTCAGCACGGATGATGGCAAGAGCGGGTTCAGATTGCAGTATTTGGAGATCTTCAACTGGGGCACTTTTGATGAGCATGTTTGGAAGATCAACCCCGGTGGAGAGACCTCCCTGTTGACTGGTGCAAACGGTAGCGGCAAGACCACCTTCGTGGATGCCCTGCTGACACTGATAGTCCCCGAAAAAAAATATCGTTTCTATAATCAGTCGTCCGGTTCTGAAAAGAAGGGCGACCGTACCGAAGAGACCTACCTCATGGGAGGTTATGGCACCGTAGGCACCGATAATGGACAGGGCACCAAAACCCTGTACCTGCGAGAATCCCGCGAGACGGCCTACAGTGTGTTGCTGGCCCATTTTGCCAATGAGGCCGAGCAATATGTTACACTTTTCCAGGTCCGCTACTTCAGCGGCAATGAAATGAAACGTGTTTTCGCCATCGCCCATAAGCCCTTGCATATTGAGGATGATTTCAAGCCTTTCGACTTCAATGGCAACTGGCGCAAGCGCATCGATACCCAAC
>JAGIAP010000512.1:3185-3393 GCA_017744805.1 Chitinophagaceae bacterium
TTCGATAGCGCCAGCCGCTATGCTCAACGCATGGTGGACGTGTTGGGTATGCAGAGCATCCAGGCGCTCGGCCTGTTCAACCAAACAGTCGGTATCAAAGTGCTGGGAGAGCTCAACAGCTTTATCCGCACCCATATGCTGGAGCCGCGCAATATGGAAGAACAGTTCCAGGACCTTAAAAAGCACCTCGGTACCTTGCTGGATGCAC
>JAGIAP010000513.1 GCA_017744805.1 Chitinophagaceae bacterium
CTCGAATATTATTAAATGCACCTTCAAAGTGTTCGCTTTGGCCAGAATATATTTTGCCGGCAATTGTTAGTGAAAGCGTCACTTTGTTGTATTCTATTCCGCTTCCAGGATTTTCGCTTCTGGTATTTCCTAAAACAACTTCAATTTTTACATCTGCAACAAACTGAATGTTATTCAATTTGTCAATTATGGTCTGGGGTACAATTATCTCGAATGAGCAATTACAAAGCGTTTCTGAGAAATCGTCTGTTTGGTATATGGAAGTCTTGAGGAATGTAAATCTGGACAATTGTTGTTCTGTATACTTGAACTTATCATCAACAGACAGGTCGTCAAATTCAGAGCCACTAAATACAACGCCATCAATTTCCGTTGTCAACGTGTAGAGATCATTTTTAATCTCAATTTTCCTTGCTCCCAGGCTGTCTTTGTATATCCCTTTATAATTAGCTGTCATCGTTTGTTGCAGGGTCGAATTATTATTTTTAAGATTGGAACTACTCAATTCCAATCTTAAAAATAATAATTAATTCTTACCATCCGGGATACGACTGACCCCTCACCTACTTATCATTATTAATTCCCGAGATATTAAAACAAATAAAGTCGCCGCTTAGAATAATCCTTCTTTCTGCTTTTATCAAATACAGGTTCTTGATCACATCGGTCCGAATTGTATTGCTGGGCTCCAGTTTTACCTGAACGGTTACCAGTTCCGGTGCATTTGAGGTAAAACTTACTTTTACTTCTGAGGGGGATCTTGAGATTTGGCCGCTTACCACATTGGGGCAATCGACCCAGATTTTTTGAAAGGTCTCGTTTGTATTGAGAAAATTAATGGGAGAAGGCAGGAGTGGCTGCAGATGATAGCTGTTGCCGGTACTTTGAAGATCGTTATTAGACAGAATGGTTTGTCGCTCTTTGCTTGTATGCCCGTTTGGAAAAAAAGCTGCGAGGAAATCGTCATTATAAATAGCAGTCTGGGTTTCGCTATTGAGCAGATCCTGATAGAATTTCCAAATGGCTCTTCTTTGCTGGCTGTTGAGTTGAGAGAATTTCATTTCATTGCAGGTGCTACAATTATTTCTGCAGTCGATAAGCTTCAAATCGGAGTTGTCTGGTAATTTAAAATCACAATTATCATTTCCTTCGAAACAAGCATTCATGATCCTCCATCTCTTGTACAGGTAACAGACCGGATCTCCGCTTACGATCTTAGTTCGATAACCACATCCCATCTCGATTTGAGAATTCTTGGGTATTTTTTTCAGATAGCTGGTACTGTACAACCAGTTGTTCGATAAAAGTGTATCCTCGAAAATTTCGGCATAGATATTTTTGGAAGGATTCTCGTTTACAATGGCTGTTTTAGGGGTATTGGAACAGCAAGTGTTTCCTGAATTGACATTGATAACTTTAAGACAATAGAATGGGCTTCCACATTCAGGAGGCGGATCACTTTGGTCCGGGCATCCATAAATCAAGAATATGCTAAAGAGCAAAAGGGAAAATTTGATCATTTTCATAAAAATCGATTTTGCTTTCAATTATTAATATAGGAAACCTGCGGGCGTTCGCCACTAGAAATGATAATAGAAAGCTATCTGATTTTTATTTGGAGGGGCACCGTTTTTTGACCCTTTTTAGGGGAGGTTTTACCGGGGATTACCGGTCGAAAAAATCGCCCTTTTCGCCAATGGCTGTCCTGAGACATCTCATGATCTCTTCGTGAAAATCCGTGCCTGCTGCGTGAAGCGGGTCGATTGCCTTTACCAGCATTGTCCGTAAAGTGAAAAGCTGTTCCCGGTTGAATTTCTTCGACGCTTTTACCAGTTCCAGCTTCATCAGCTCTTCCCGCTGATCCTGCCTGGGGTTGAATATTTCATTTATATGGCTGCATTGATGACAAACGCCATTCTTGTTGATCAATGCGCAACGGTGCTCGAAAATATCAGTCATGATATTTCTGGCATCATTCAACAGGTGTTTTATCACGCCTTCGGTCTTGTTGAGAATAAGGCTGATTTCCTTTACCTGAAAGTCGTAGATATTCTTCAGGATCAGTGCCACCTGGTTTTCGATGGCCAGGGTTTTTGATATGCAGGTGAAACAATAATCGATATGCTCTTTCATTTCGTATGCACCGGCAGGTGAAGTATTATGGACCATCCAGAAAACCTGCCTGATCTCCTCAGAGCTGATGGCCAGGTCTGCGGCCCGGTCCTGCGCATCTGCCTGCCATCTTTTTTGTTTGCGCAAATGATCATAGGCAAGATTGGTGGCGATCTTGAACACCCATGTTTTCAAAGAAGATTCCTGTTTAAAAGTCGATATTTTGGAAAATGCCTTGATAAAGGTATCATGCGCGAGGTCATCAACATCGTTCCGGTCTGTAAGTAACCGGTACAGATAAGATCTCAATTGGTCTTGAAATCCGGCAAACAGTGTTTGGAATGCATTGATATCGCCGGATATGGCTGCCTGAAGGATATCTTCTTTTTCCATTTAATTTCGTGCATTAAAGATAATGGAGGTTGCAGCCTTCCGATGGAGGGCTGCAACTGCTAATTTACAAAAATGGAAACCCTGTGGGCTTTATAAAATATTCAGCTTTCCGCAATCCACATCCACGATATGACTGTTGAATGCCACGCCTGTTTCGGAAGCCAGGAAGGCGGCCGTTTCGCCCAGTTGTTTCAAAGTAGGGCTCGTTTTCAATATATCGAAAGCCTTGTATTGCGCAACTAGCTGTTCAGGATGGACGCCGTATTGTGCGGCAGCAGCCTGGATCCAGCCGGAGATCCTTTTGGTCTCCATCAGGGCGCCGGAGCAAATACAGATCACTTTTATGCCTTCCCCACCCCACTCGGTAGCCATTACACGGGTCAGTCCTTCAACGGCTGCACTGGCGGCTGTGATGCCTGCAACATTCGGGAGTTTCGATCTGGATAAGGCGGCTGTCAAAAGCAGGATAGTGCCTTCCGATTGGGTTTGGATCATGTATTTTGCGGCCACCCGGGAAGTAAGGAATTGTGACCCGACTATCTTTTCCATGGGAGCCATGAATTGCGTGAAGGTGGCTGTGGTAGTGCTGGGCCGCCCTCCCATCTCTTCATAATCAACCCCGATACCGTTGAAAACGATGTCCAGTTTTCCATTATCTGCAACTACCTTTTTCAACAGATCATCTATTTCCGTTTCGGCCATTGCATCTACTTTTCCAGCTTCAGCCCATCCGCCATTAGTTATTATCTCCTGCGCCAAAGCTTCCGCGGCCTGTAGTTTCCTGGCAGTTACATATACTTTTGCCCCATGATTGGAAAATGAGCGCGCTACCGCTCCTGCAATGTCTCCGGAGG
>JAGIAP010000514.1 GCA_017744805.1 Chitinophagaceae bacterium
GTACAAAGGTGAATTTGCCAACGGGCCACTAACACTGGGCATTGGGCTGGAAGCCGATGATAAGATCTCTACTTTCTTTTTCAAAAAATACATGGCCCCAAGGCCAAATGGTTCCAGGGATATCCCTTCCAATAACCCGATGAAAAGCTTGCAGGACCAGGCCGTCGATTCGATTGCCAGGGCTTACCTGCGCCAGCCTGGAACTGAAGGAATGAGCATCGGGATCTTAAAAAATGGACAAACTTATTTCTACGGCTATGGGTATGCGGATAAGGAAAAGAAGAATATCCCTTCCGCCAATACCATTTTTGAGTTGGGATCTATCAGTAAAACTTTCACAGCCACTATTGCTGCCCTGGCCATCGGGGAAGGAAAGCTGAAACTGGATGATCCGGTCAATAAATACCTTCCTGACTCCATTCCTTCGCTTCAATACAATAACAGAGTAGTCACCATCAAAGATCTGTTGAACCATACATCAGCTTTTCCACGGATGCCGGCGGATTTCCAGGATGGTCGAATAGATGAAAGAGGCATCATTATTTATCCGATCGAAAAATTCTTTAGCTGGTTGAAGGGCCTTAAGCTTACCCGTGAACCAGGCCAGAAAAGTGAATATTCAAATGCGGCCCTGGCATTGGTGAGCACTGTGCTACAGCGGATCTACAATATGAGCTATGAGCAACTGGTTCAAAAATATATTGGAGAGCCTCTGGGAATGAGAGATACGAAGATCGATATCCTGCAAGCGGATTCCATCAATTATGCAAAGGGCTACAAGGAGGATGGCAGTTATAATTTCCCCCGTAACCTTCCACCGATCTACCAGGGAGCTGGTGGACTTCGATCAACCGCCACCGATATGTTGAAATATGCGAAGGCAGAATTGGCCCCTCCCAATAAAAAGCTGAGGAAAGCCATGTTACTGACGCGTGATACCACTTTCTCCGATAAGAACTACCATATCGGAATGGTATGGGTATTGCTGAAGTACGGAAACCTCGATGCTATTTTCCATAATGGGGCAACCGGAGGTTTCCGTTCTTACTTGTCCATTGCACCTGAAAAGGAATTTGCCGTGATCGTGCTGGTCAATAGTACGGTCGGTGCAGATAAAGCAGGTGCGGACCTGATGCGCTGGCTGAACAGGAACTAGCTACCAGGTTTTGAAAATTTCGCGGCTGCCTGTCAGGTACATATCCTGGTATCCTTGCATTACTTCCTGCATTTTCCTGGTAGCTTCCGTGTCTTCTTCATATTTCTTCCAGCTTTGTTCATAATCGGTCAGGCTTTCGTATTGTGAAACGAGGATCACGCGATTGAACTGGCCGGTAACATCGGTGATCACCTGTTTCAATTCTGAAAAACCTGCCATTCCTTCTTTGAACTTTTTAGCGAGTTTGGATGCATTGCCTGGCTTGCAAACGAAGATGTCGTGTACGATGATCATAATCATGATTTTGATAAGTGAATGATAATACGGTCCCGGCCCGGGGTAGAGCTGTGTTAAAGGACGGATCGTTATGTATGAGTATGATGGGTAGAAGTGAGTATGAAGGTACATTCTTCCTGAAAGAATAAGTAAATTGTTGTACAATAAAATTCACCTTAACCTTATCATATGGAACTACAATATTTTGAATTTGATAACCGTGGCGAGTTGATCATCCCTGCTTCGGACACCTCATCCAGGCATGATTTTGATTTCTTCCATGGCAAATGGCAGCTTCGCAATCGTAAGCTGAGAGAGCGTTTGAGCAATTGTGACGATTGGGATGAATTCGATTCTACACAAGAATGTTATGGTATTTTGAAAGGGATTGGCAATATCGATAATTTCCTGATGCCGCAATCAGACTTTGAAGGGATGACTGTGCGCCTGTTCAATCCACAAACAAAACTTTGGAGTATTTATTGGGCAGATAGTAATTCAGGGGTGTTGGATAAGCCAGTGGTGGGCTCATTCACCAGGCAGGTGGGACATTTTTATGCTACGGGAAAATTCAATCTGCAGGATGTGCTTTGGCGTTTCAAATGGGATGCCAGCCAGGCCGATCATCCGGTATGGAGTCAGGCGATCTCCCCGGATCAGGGAAAAAGCTGGGAATGGAACTGGTATATGTTCATGAGCCGCATCAGGTGATAGTATTCTCTTTTTCTACAAGCGGAAAATAAAAAAGCCGGCTGGGAATTGAGACCCTGCCGGCGACTATCGACCATTTACCGCTTATTTCTTCAGTGCTTGCAATATGGCTTCCCCTACAGACTTTGCGGACTGCGGGTTTTGGCCGGTGATCACGCGTTGATCAACCGTAACATGGTTTTGCCATAATCCTGCTTTCTCGAATTTCGCTCCCCGCTCTATCAGTTTTGACTCGAGGGCAAAGGGAACCACCTTTTCCATTTTTACAGCTTCTTCCTCTTCATTGGTGAATGCATTGATCTTCCTTCCATCCACGAGGTATTTGCCGTTGGCGTCTTTTACATTTACCAGTCCTGCAGGGCCATGACAGACCGCGCTCACGATGCCTCCATTGGCATAGATAGTTGTTGCCAGATCGGCCAGGGCTTTGTCATCGGCCAGATCCCACATAGCCCCATGTCCACCTGCATAGAAAATGGCTGCGTATTGAGAGGGATCCACTTCTGAAGGTTTCATGGTGTTTTCCACTTTGGCGCGATATACGGGATCTTCCCAGAATTTCTTGTTGACCGGATCATTGAGATCGAAGCCATCCACAGGGGCTTTGCCGCCTTTGGGGCTTACAAAATCGATCTCGTATCCTGCATTCACCAGTACTTCCCAGGGATGGGACACTTCACCGAGATAGAAGCCGGTAGGCTGACCTGTATTCCCTTTTTTATCGTGACTGGTTACAACGAATAAGATCTTCTTGCTCATGGTAATTGATTTTTTTGTTTGGGCTGTTGATCGAAGGCTCATGGTTGTCAGCAATAATGCTGCCACTACAATGGCCAGTACTGTCGTTATCTTTTTCATGCCTGAATAATTACCCGGCAAAGTTGAGACAGTTGGCGTGGACAGCCAATGAGGCATATCACTATTTTTTTGTGAGCCAGATCACAGTTTCAGGCAGATAGGCGGCTGAGGGTTTCGCGGGATACTCCCAGATAGGAAGCGATCAGGGTTTTGGAAAGACGCTGGCTGAGCCCGGGGTATAGGCTGAGGAATTCTTCATACCGTTCTTTCGCATTGTTGTTGAGCAGGGAAAGGATGCGTCGTTGCTGGGATACAAAGCCTCCATTCGCTTTTTTGCGGAAGAAATGTTCCATTTTGTGCGACTGCTCACAGAGGCGCTCCCGGTTCTCATAGGTAATGGACAGAAG
>JAGIAP010000515.1 GCA_017744805.1 Chitinophagaceae bacterium
GGTTTATTCTTGCTTCTTTGTAGTTGCAGCAGGCGAACGGCCATTTGCGGAATGAAAGGGACCTTCGATTCCGGCTATTTCATTCCCATCTCTTCCTTTGCTCATTTGAGGGAACAATATCAAGTTATAAAGATAGATTCCTCCAACAAACTCTACCTCATCTATGTGGCAAGCACCAAAGACAGTACACGATACAAGATCCCAAGTATGAAAGATAGTACTGCTTGCAGGAATATCAAGCCCGGTGGCATCTACCCTTTCATCTTGCAAACCATCACGGCACCGGTAAAGCTGAACAATATGACCATCGATATGAGATCCATGCCACATATTTCCAGTGTCAGCTTTCATGGCAATCCGGTTCCCCTGGAGCGGGAGTATGTTAAAGAGGTGATGACAGCCGTCAACCTAAGCGGACTATGCCTGCATTGAGAGGTAATTCCATCACTTCTCCCATTCTTTCTTCATCGTGATCCCGATCTTACCCTGTATCCCTTCAATGGGAGGTTCCAGTTTGTAAATGGAGATCTGCACTTCGTAAGCAAAGGGGAACTGGTGTTTGATCCTTCTGATAATGCCTTCGGCAACTTTTTCCAGCAGTGGCGTGGGAACTGCCATCCTGCTTTTTATTATATCGAACACATCCACGTAGTTGATGGTGTTCCTGATATCGTCAAACTGAACGGAACCTTCATCGTAGGTCACTTTCACATGCACTTCATATGCGCTTCCGGTTTTGGATTCACCTTCGTAGAGGCCGTGATACGCATGCAGTCTGAGGTTATGCAGTTCTATGGATACCATAAAAGAATTTGGCCCCGTCTTTAAGGGACGCGGCCAAATTAGCTATTAGTTGAGAATTTATATGTTATTTTTTTGCTACATGCGCTTATACCAATCCTTTTGCAGACAGGTAACGCTCAGCATCCAGCGCAGCCATACAACCGCTACCAGCGGCCGTTACAGCCTGACGATAGATCTTATCCTGCACATCTCCCGCAGCAAAAACGCCTTCGATATTCGTTTTTGAAGTACCGGGAATGGTTTGGATATAGCCTGCTTCATCCATGTCCAGCCAGCCCTTGAAGATATCGGAGTTGGGGGTATGCCCGATAGCCACAAAGAAGCCCTGCACGGGGATCACTTCGGTAGCGCCGGTTTTCACGTTCCTGACACGAACGCTGTCCACTTTGTTCTCACCCAGGATCTCATCAGTTTCGGTATCCCAGTACACCTGGATATTGGGAGTGGCCAATACCCTGTCTTGCATCACTTTGGAAGCGCGCATCTGATCTTTACGGACCAGCATGCTCACTTTGTTGGTGAGCTTGGAAAGATAGATGGCTTCTTCGGCGGCAGTATCACCAGCACCTACAATAGCTACATCTTTTCCACGAAAGAAGAATCCGTCGCACACGGCACAGGCGCTCACACCAAAACCGTTGAGGCGCTCTTCGCTGGGCAGTCCCAGCCATTTGGCGGAGGCGCCTGTAGCGATGATCACCGCATCAGCTTCCATGAGCTTTTCGTCATCGATCCAAACCTTGAAGGGTTGTTGAGAGAAATCAACCTTGGTTGCAAGACCATATCTGATATCAGCCCCCATGCGGGTAGCCTGTTTTTCAAAATCCACCATCATTTCCGGGCCCTGAATGCCTTCGGGATAGCCGGGGTAATTCTCCACTTCAGTTGTAATGGTCAGTTGCCCGCCGGGTTGAATGCCCTGATACAATACGGGTTTCATGTTCGCTCTTGCTGCGTAGATCGCTGCTGTATAGCCTGCCGGACCGGAACCAATGATCAGACAATGTACTTTTTCACTTGACATATTGAGTATTGAAAATTTCTGAAAATGTGCCCAAAAATAATGGCAATTCCGTTAATAAATCGCCAATCGGATCAACACCTTAATTCCCTGTGCATAACCTGTTTAATAAAGGATGAATACCCTTAGGGGATCACGAGTGTGTTGTATTGCACCGCGTAGCCACCAAAATAGCCCAGGGCACCGCCTTTGACATTGGACAGCACTTTGGTAGGAGAAGAGAATGGATTGCCAATGCTCGAGTAATTGTATTCCATCGTTCGCCAGAAATCAAAAGTGGCCTTGTCTATATTACAAAGTTTGACCGTAATTGTTTCACCGTGAAAGAAGAAGCCATATTCTTCCAGATCGATATCATCCGCGCGGTTGACGCCACTTTCCAACTGTACATCATAGGTTTTCCCATCCACTATCTGATCATCGAAAACGGAGGTCAGGGGCGGATAGAAAGGACCACTGTCTACCTGCACATAATAACGGATATAATTGCCATAACCGGGAGGATCGGTGAGCCTGGCCATTACCGCCACTTTCTCCGGATCGTTATTGCCTGGTGCGGGTTTCCACCATAAAGAGTCTATTCGCTTGGTCAAATGCGGAATGGTGGTGGTGGCCGTGTATTCTTTTCCATCTACGGTGATGGCAAGACTGTACTCTTTTCCAAAATCGCCTTTGAAGGAACTGTTCAACCTGGATGAGTCCACGGAATAGTAGAAGATATAATAGCCAGATACCAGCTCCCGCTTGTATTCTTTCAATACATGCGTACGAACGCCATTGCTCATCACCACTTTGGCCCCATGGATGAAAGTGCTGGCCAGCAGGTCTGGCGTAAGTTTGGAAAAATAACTGAGGCTATGCGAAAGCCGCACTTCGGGGAACCGCTGGTTCTCGATAAAGGCATCCACCACTACCACGGGCTCGGAATCCTTTGGCAGGAAACCGATATTCTTCTCGCAGGAAACGAGAAAGATGGAAAACGATATGAGCATCGGCAAACGGAGCATGGCATGCTGCAATAGTGATCAAATGTAGCCCCTATTTCTGGTATTCGGTATGTGGATAGATCAACTTGAAGGCATTGTAAACCGCCTGGTGCATCATGGTGCTATGGAGCTCTCCGGGCAGGTAATCGTAGTACACTTCCATGCCGCTCCCACCCTCTTTTTTCAGCAGTTCAGCTAGCGAAACTGCATCTTCGTACATACGTGCATCCTCGTCTTTGTTACAAGCTCCTACATATACTTTCGTGTTTACATTTTTCTCTTTTTCCAGCAAAGCAGGTGCTTGTTTCAATAATGATCCATCACCCCACCAGAGGCTGGGGCTTATGATGATATAGGTATCGAAAAGGGCCCGGTGTTTCAACAGGATCTCCGTGGCCAGCAGCCCGGCCAGGGACTCCCCGATCACCGTTCTTTTCCCATTGATTTTGTAATGCGATGCGATCCAGGGCTGCAGTTCATTTTGCAGGAAAGCGATGTATTTGCCGGATCCTCCATAAGCCGGGAAC
>JAGIAP010000516.1 GCA_017744805.1 Chitinophagaceae bacterium
TCCCTTACGAGCTACCTTATCTATCTCATCGATATACACGATCCCTCTTTCGGCTCAGGGAAAAAATAAGGCAATACGCTGAGCAGCACAACCAGGGCTAACAATATGATCACGCCATTACGCTCTTTGCGGGAGAAAGCAATGTATTCTTTCCAATCCTCTTTCATAGGCAAGGTATTTGAATTGCCTGCAAAGCTAACAGAGTAAAAAGGTAATTACGCGGTTGAGATAAACCGTTAGCAGGAAGAAGAAAAATTTCCGTCGATCAATCTTTACTACCGGGAATATGCAATCGAAGACCGTCATAAGCAAGCATGATACCAGGAGGTAATTCATTACTTACGTCTTCATGTTTGCCAAGTTGGTGGCTGATATGAGTGAAATATGCTTCAGGGATCTGTAGTTCCTGCGTCAGGGAAATGGCTTCTGATAAGCTGAAATGGGAGATATGTTGCTCTTTGCGAAGTGCATTCACTACCAGTATCTCACTCCCTTTGATCTTTTCCTTTTCTTCTTCATCGATGCGGTTGGCATCTGTGATATAGGTGAAGGCTCCAAAGCGGAATCCAAGTACCGGCATTTTCAAGTGCCATACAAGGATGGGCGTAACCGGGATATCGCCAACAACAAACGGGAAGCTTGAATTGATAGTGTTGAGCTTTACTTCGGGCAACCCGGGGTATCTGGCTTCATAGAATGCATACGGGATCTCACGGACAATGGCCTCCTGCGTAAATTCTGTGGCATATACATTCATGGGTTGCCGGGAGAAGAAGTTGAAGGCGCGTACATCATCCAGCCCACCAAGATGATCCTTATGCGAATGGGTAAGGAGGATCGCATCCAGGTGTTTCACTTTTTCACGAAGCATCTGGTAACGGAAGTCCGGGCCTGAATCCACTACCAGGGTAGTTTTTTCCGATTGAACCAGGATGCTGGACCGGAGCCTGTTGTCTTTTTTATCGTTAGAAGTACAAACAGGGCACTCACAGGTAATCATGGGTACACCACTACTGGTGCCCGTTCCCAGAAATGTTATTGTAAGTGCAGGATAACTCAAGGGAAGGTTATTTACTGTTACTGTCTGCGTCGGCGGCTGCCTGGCGTTGTATCACATCATCATACACTTTGCGTGATTCCGGAGTAAGGAATTCGATATTCACGTTCAATTGAGGGATGATATCCATCAATGTGTTGATGCGACCTTCCATCTGAAGGAATTTATTCAATACAACTACCTTCTTTTGTTCCAGGATGCAATATCCGCTCTGGAATGTGCCACGTTCATACCTGACCACATACTCCAGCTCATCCAGCAGGTTTTCCAGCTTATCTAAAGTGGTTTGTGTGTATTTCATAGTTGTACAACAAAATGAACACTACAAAGGTAGCCAAATAGAATGGTGATGCCGATTACAGCGAAATAAGGTTATCCACAGACAGTGGAGAGATTCTTATTTGCTCGTCATCTTGATAACAGGTACGATCATCTCCTCCAGGCTTACCCCGCCATGCTGAAAAGTATTGCGGTAGTAGTTCACGTAATAATTATAGTTGTTCGGATAACAGAGATACAGGTCTTCCTTCGCAAAAATATACGATGAATTCACTGTAGGAACAGGCAGACCAGCCTCTTTAGGATCCCGGAATGCCAGTACTTCCTTTTGCTCATAATGCAGGTTACGGCCGTGTTTATAGCGCAGATTGGTAGTGGTTTGTTTGTCGCCGATCACTTTGGCGGGGGTTTTCACCTGCACACTTCCGTGATCGGTGGCCAATATCAGGTTGATCTTCTTATCTGCCACCTTCTTCAATGCCTGGTGCAGGGGTGAATGCTCAAACCAGCTTCGGGTCACTGACCTGTAGCTGATCTCATCACCCGCCAATTCCTTCAGCACCTCCATTTCCGTACGGGCATGGCTGAGCATATCCACGAAATTATACACGATCACATTGAGATCATTGCCTAACAAGTTATGCATATTGTTCACCAGGTCCTGACCCGCAGAATTATTCAGGATCTTGGTGTAGGAACATTTGATATCATCCCTTTTCAGTCTTTTCAACTGGGCCCGCAGGAATTCTTCTTCAAATAGATTCTTTCCTCCCTCATCATCATCATTCTTCCATTGCTGGGGGAAATTCTTTTCTATATCGATGGGCAACAACCCGCTGAAAATGGCATTGCGTGCGTATTGTGTGGCAGTGGGCAGGATACTGTAAAAACTATCTTCCTCCAATATCCTGAAGCTCTCCGCAAAGATGGGCTGAATGGCCTTCCATTGATCGAAGCGAAGATTATCCAGCAGGATGAAAAAAGTGGGGATCCCTTTCTCCACATGCGGAAGCACTTTCCATTTCATGAGCGTATGGCTCATTACCGGCCCTTCCTCACTCTTCGGGCTTACCCATTTTGAATAATGTTTCGATACGAATTTAAAGAACTCGGTATTGGCTTCACTCTTCTGTGACTGTAACACCTCCTGCATTTCAGGGCTATCGCTTTTTTCCATTTCCAGTTCCCAATACACGAGCTTCCGGTAGATCTCCATCCATTCGTTATAATCAGGATTGCTGTTGAGGGCCATGAAGAGGTTCCGGAACTGCTGCTGGTAGGCGAAGGTTGTTTTCTCCGCTACCAGTCGTTTATTATCGATTATTTTTTTCAGGCTGAGCAATACCTGGTTAGGATTCACGGGCTTGATGAGATAATCCGTGATCTGGCTACCGATGGCATCATCCATCAGGTTCTCCGTTTCGTTCTTCGTGATCATCACTACGGGGATCTGTTGGTTCACTTCCTTGATCTTAGCCAGGGTTTCCAGGCCAGTGATACCAGGCATGGTCTCGTCTAGCAACACCACATCCACATAGTTGTCTTTTACAAAATCAACTGCATCGAAGCCGTTGGTCAGGGCACTTACTTCGTATCCCTTTCCTTCAAGAAAGAGGATCTGAGAGCGCAAACTTTCTATTTCATCGTCTACCCAGAGTATTTTTCCAATTGCCATGTAAAAGATTTAATGGATGATTGCAGCAAAATACCATATTATCACTGATAATCATTAATCCGTACTTTTGCCGACTGCCTTTGGGGGCAATTTTAACAAAATAGCAAGCAGCGAATGGCGCATCCTGTAAGAAAGATCATCAATGACCCGGTGTACGGATTTATCACCATCGATCACCCGGTAATTTTCCAGGTGATAGCACATCCTTATTACCAGCGGCTCCGGCGCATTCACCAGATGGCATTTGCCCACCTGGTATATCCCGGCGCCGTGCATACCCGGCTTCACCATTCGCTTGGAGCCTACCACCTTATGTGCAATG
>JAGIAP010000517.1 GCA_017744805.1 Chitinophagaceae bacterium
ATTCTGTACCGCGATCTTTTTGATGGCATCGAAAGCGCCCTTACGGATCTTCGTGCCATCGGTTTTATCGATGCCGCTGGTGCGGGTTTCGGCAGAGAAGGGAACAAATTTCACATCGCCTGTGGCATGAGGGGCTTTCACTCCTTTACCGCCAGCCAACTCGATGATGGATTTACCTTCGGGTGTTTCATCGGCGAGTGAGCTCCACACGCAGGCGTCGATGAAACTGTTCATCTCGATATTTTCAGCCGGCCAGAAACTGGTGGCCTTCCTGTTACCGATGGTGATGGTGCCTGTTTTATCGAGCAGGAGCGTATCCAGGTCTCCGGCTGTTTCAACGGCTTTACCACTCTTGGTGATCACATTGGCGCGCAGGGCGCGGTCCATTCCCGCAATACCAATGGCAGATAATAATCCGCCAATGGTAGTGGGGATCAAACAAACGAAGAGTGAAATGAAAGCAGCGATGGTGATACTGGTATTAGCGTAATCAGCAAAGGGTTTCAGGGTTACGCATACAATGATGAAGATGATCGTAAAGCTCGCCAGTAAAATGGTGAGTGCGATCTCGTTCGGTGTTTTCTGACGGGAAGCTCCTTCCACCAATGCGATCATTTTATCGAGGAAGCTCTCACCAGGCTCGGTGGTCACGCGCACTACGATCCTGTCCGAAAGCACTTTGGTACCGCCTGTTACGGAAGATTTATCACCACCCGCTTCACGGATCACTGGCGCAGATTCGCCGGTGATGGCGCTTTCATCCACTGTAGCGATCCCTTCGATGATCTCACCATCCATGGGAATGATATCCCCTGCCTCGCAGACGAAGAGATCGCCCTTACGAAGTTGAGAGGAACGAACGGTCCTGATCTCATTGGTAAAGATCTCTCCCACCACTTCGATCTTTTTGGCCAGTGTGTCTTCCCTGGTCTTGCGCAAGCTATCTGCCTGCGCCTTACCACGCGCCTCCGCAATGGCCTCGGCGAAATTGGCGAAGAGTAAGGTGATGAAGAGAATGGCCGTGATCACGATATTGTAAGCCAGACTGCCCTGGGAGGTCTCTCCTGCCGCGATCCAGCAGCATACTGCGATCATGATAGCTGTTCCCACTTCCACTGTAAACATCACAGGGTTCCGGAACATGTCCCCTGGGTTCAGTTTGATGAAGGCCTGCTTCAAAGCAGAGCCCACCAGTTCCGGGGGAAATAATTTATTTTGATTGGTCCTTTTCATTTTTCACTTTTTAATCGTTCCGTGTTATTAACGCATACTGAAGTACTCTGCCAGCGGTCCCAATGCCAATGCAGGGAAGAAGCTCAGTGCATTGATGATGATGATCACGGCAAAAGTGACGGCACCAAATGTTACCGAGTCTGTTCTAAGCGTACCACCTGATGCAGGGATATACTTCTTGTTGGCAAGTAAGCCAACAATGGCAACAGGACCGATGATAGGAATGAACCGGCTCAGTAATAGCACGATGCCAGTTGATACGTTCCAGAAGATATTGTTATCGCCCAGCCCTTCGAAACCACTGCCGTTATTGGCATTGGAAGATGTATACTCGTAGAGCATTTCAGAGAACCCGTGATAACCCGGGTTATTGAGCCAGCTATCGGGTTTCACGGCCCAGTCCTGACCTGCATGTGTGGCAACCAGGTAAGCTGCAACAGCGGTCCCCACTTTCACCAGGAAGGCGGAAAGCAGCGTCACCATAGCTGCGATCTTTACTTCGCGGGCCTCCACTTTATGCCCGAAGAACTCAGGTGTTCTACCCACCATCAGTCCGGATATGAATACCGCAATGATCACATAGATAAGGTAGTTGAGTATCCCAACGCCACAACCGCCGTAGAAGGCATTGATCATCATGGCCAGGAGTTGCATCATACCAGACAGTGGCATGGTGCTGTCATGCATACCATTCACAGAGCCGGTGGATATAACGGTGGTGAGTATACTCCAATAGCCGGTGGCTGCAGGCCCAAAGCGGACCTCCTTGCCTTCCATGGCTCCGGTGGGTTGTGCGATCCCCATTTTCGCGATCTCCGGGTTACCGGCCATTTCCCAGTTGATGGTAGGTATCACCAGGCATAGCACGCCAATGGTCATCACACCGAAGATCACATAGGCGAATTTCTTTCTGTTGATATAGAAGCCCAACGCAAAGAGCAATGCAACGGGGATGATCACCTGCGCGATCACTTCCACCATATTGGTGAGATAATTGGGATTCTCTAACGGGTGGGTGGAGTTGGCTCCGAAATAGCCACCTCCATTGGTTCCCAGGTGTTTGATGGCGATGAATCCTGCAGCAGGGCCGCGTGATACCTGAACGGAATCACCTTGCAGCGTAACGATGGAATCCTTTCCATCATAACTGGCGGGCGTTCCGTTGAAAGCCAGGATCAGCGCCATGATTATACAAAGCGGCAACAGGATCCTGGTGATGGTCTTTGTGAATATCTCCCAAAAATTACCGAGGTTATTGGTCGTTCTTTCTTTCAGTCCGTTGAACACACCCACCAGTACGGCGATACCTGTAGCAGCGCTCACAAACTGCAGGAACATCAGTACAAAGGTTTGGGTGAGATAAGTGGCACCTGATTCTCCTGAATAGTGTTGCAGGTTACAGTTCACAAGAAAGCTGATAGCCGTATTGAATGCCAGGTCGGGCGTCTGATCAGGATTGCCATCAGGGTTCATCGGCAGGTGCCCCTGGAAGAGCAGTAAGAAGAATGCATATATCAACCAAAGCAGGTTGATGGTGAGCATGGCCTTCAGGAACTCTTTCCAGTTCATTTTCTTTTGAGGGTCGATACCGCTGAAACGATAGATGATCCTTTCCAACGGGCTCATAAAATCGAGGATCGTTCTTTCTCCCCTGAATACGCGGGCGATATATTTCCCAAGCGGAAATGCCAGCAATAGGGTAATGAGAAAAGTGACGATCACGCCGAATAATTCAGTGTTCATTGTCCGATACGTTTAGGATTAAAATTTTTCGGGTTTGAGTAAAACGTAAACGAGGTAGGCGAATATTGCGGCCGTCACGATGGCGCCGAGGGTGTAATCCAGGCTCACAGCTCGACTCCTCAAAGACGTTCGCAGATATGCGTGTAGGCGAGCGTCGCAGCGAAAAATGCCAGCCCCGCAGCGATGAAGATGATATCCAGCATGATCAGGTCTCCGAACGGACGGCCGTCGATAGGACGGAACCGCATATAAATTCGAGACGGAAAAAGACCCTGGAATATAAGAATTCCATAAAAATTCCCGGGTCAAAGCCCCGACAACAGCCGTCCGCTCGCTTGTCATTGCAT
>JAGIAP010000518.1 GCA_017744805.1 Chitinophagaceae bacterium
ATGTATGGGTCCTGGGTTCGAGTCCCAGCGGGATCACAAATGATTAAGAAAAAGCGCCTCAAAAGGCGCTTTTTGTTTTTATATGCCTGACTTTCAGGTACTATAAAAAAATAAGCGAATCATTCTCCATCAAAGGAAATCAAAGCATTCAGTTACCCTTTCGGTTACCCTTTGGGTCCGGTAAATTAGGGTAACCGAATTTCCCGAAAGCTTGATGTGGCGAAGGTTTTAGGGAATCAATGTCTCATCCGCGCAAGCGGCTGTACACAATTGATCACTTAAAACATGTGAAGAATGAAAAGCTCGCAAAACCTTTTCCTGATCTGGCTCTTCAAGGCCAGGATAAAGAAACATTGCCAAGACCGATCTACGCGCGCATCACTATCGACGGCTTGGAGGAAGCGCTATCCGGCCAGAAGAAAAAGAAGAAGCCAACCTGCTGTTCCAGGCCCAAGCAAAGAAACAGGTATTGCCGACACTGGAGACCTCGCTACTCGAAGACTTGTATGACGAAATGGAGTTACTGTGCTTCGGTGTATCCGGTACATTCTTTGACGTTACCCGAAGTGATTATCTGGTGATGTATTGGCCAGCGATCTGATGCTGCATGAGGGAAAGATGGTACGTATCGTGGCTGACTTTATTGCCGATAAGCCAGTACGAACCAAGCGGGGAGACTACATGAAGTTCGGGACCTTCCTGGACGTGGAAGGTAGTTTCATTGATACGGTTCACTTCCCTCCTTCACTGAAGCAGTACCCACTCAACACAGCGGGTATCTACCTGATCGAAGGCAAGGTGGTGCTGGATTTCGGCTGTCCTTCTATAGAAGTAAGCTGGATCGGGCGTATGCCACTGAAACCTGATCCGAGAAGCGAATAAAGCAGAAGAATATATATCTACACTGCGTCCAAAGATTTCTTAACTTTATTACTAGATGAATGGTAGAACCCAATAGTGGATCGGATAAGCATTTTTTATGAACGCCTAAATTGTCAAACTATGCCCCCCAGAAATACCTACAGTAGGAAGCAGGAAATGCTGGATACCAGAGCAAGAGAACTGGAACTGAAACTCAAAGAGGCGGAATTGAAAGAGAAGCTACAGGCGACGAAGAGAAAATGGACCCTGAACCAGTCCTTATTGATAGCAGTGATCGGCGGAGCTGCCGGTATATTGGGGAGTGTATTGAATACCTGGATACAGCACGCCAACGAACAGCAACTGGAAAGACAACGATTCGATTCTTCGCTTATTCTGAAGGCAATAGAAACCGATGATCCGGCCAAATCCGTAACCAACTTGAATTTTCTGTTAGAATTGAACCTTATATCTGACGAGCGTTCGGAGTTAAAAAAAATGCTTGCCGATAGTGCTGCCCGCGAACAGATTCCGGCGACCCTAGATACGCGTTCCATTGTCCAGGTAATCGACACAATGGGTATCGTTCAAAATGATGTGGAAGTGCTGCTCAATCACATCTTCGTAGGAAAAACAGACAATAGAGGTTGTGTAAGAGTTGGGCTGTCTTTAAAAAATGTGGACGGAATCGATGTGGAAGCCCGGAAGAATGGAGTTGAAATGAAGTATGATAGAATAGCTACTGATTTGTCAAACAAAATAACCCTGATTGTATTACCTTGAAATATTTCCATTTACAGCAGTTGCCGCAGTGATGATCAACTATAATCCATTTGAACGACTTTCAGAATCACGGGTGCGGAAATTGCTTTGAGAAGGAAGTACTTCGTGATCCAGCGCTTCTTCTGGCCTGGTTGTGCACCAGCCACTACTTTTATAGCCTCTGTATATAAAGAGGAGCCCGAAGCCTCGATGCATCTATCTCAGCTTGGGGCAAGGAAGGGAAGCTGATCAACGGTTCATCGGAGGCTGAAAGGATTGCCGATTTGCTTTATAATGACAAACTGTTGATCTTCCATAGGTAATACCTTCCTGCATCCAAATTGGGATAAGCCTATACTGAAGGCTTATAAACCGGCTATAATTCGCTATATTAGTACCCATACCACCTTCAGTAGGAAGGACGGGCTCCAGGTAGAGCTTTATTTCGAATGAGGGCGGCTCCGGGCCCGGATGATTTCGGGTCAGCAGCAACGGGATATACCTGCCATTGATCTTCTTCAACTATAACCATGTGCTGGGACATTTCCTTACACAGTGACATTGAGCTAACCAGAGAAGCCTTTCCGGAGCTAGTCAACATGCGCTCAGTTGAGGGCTTGTTATTCAAAGATTAGGTGCCGGCGTTTCTCTTTCCTTCTCTACCTATCATTTCTCGGCAGGAGGGAAGTCTCGTGCTTTCCCATATGGATTGGGGTGTCAATCCCACTTACCTGAGCAATTCGAAGGAAAGAGAGGAGCGCCGTCGCATTATGGTCAGCGCGCGCTCTGAACGTGTGCTCGAGGATAAGAAATCCTACTGGTACCGGGTACGCAACAGCCGGTGCCTCATCACGTTATCCGGTACCTCTGAGCACAGAACGATCGTTGGATGGAAATGGAAGAAGAAGGTCCGTACTACATGTGGTTAAAAGAAAAGGAGCTACATTACTTACCTGGACTCTATCAAGCCTGAGAAGCCGTAGATCAGTACGGAGAAATCTATATCGACTGGAGCTTTACCATGATCACTCGCTGGGGCAACGAGGTTATGCGCGGCATCCATAACGATGGAGAGAACAAGCACTGCATGCCACTGTTTCTGACGCCCGACCTGGAGGAGGCCTGGGTTTCCGAAAGCCTCACAGAAAGCCAGATGGCAGAAATCTTTGCTTTTGAAATGCCTTCCGAAGTTGTTGGATACAGGCCGGTTTACTCTTTGAGAGGCGGTGTCGAACTTCCCGATGGCAAACATAAATATGATGCGTGAAACTGGCCAAACTTGCCGCCATTGGGCAATGATAGACCAATAGAGCCACAGACATCTTTGTTTTAGGTTAAAAAAAATATATCATTTTACAAAAGTTTGGCAAATGGGAAGTGAGTACACTTATTTCTTGTGATGAGTATTAAAGACCGACTAATATCTTTAAGCCACTTTTATTATAAGGGGTTGAAAATTTATACGGAAATTTATATCTTTATTTTTCTGTAAAGAAATGAGCATGGCAGCAGCATCACTTCAAGCAACACCATTTTTTGTTACTGAAAGGGATCTTAGTGGCGGTAATAAATTGTACATTGTTGATATAATCGATATTAATAATGAGCTAAAAGCATTGCTAGATGCGAAGTTTGTTAGGATATGCGAAGGGAATTCCGGCACGACTATGCAGATTGTAAAGGATAGGGT
>JAGIAP010000519.1 GCA_017744805.1 Chitinophagaceae bacterium
TAACTACGATTGGTTCAAGAACTTCAGCTTTATCGATTTCCTGCGGGATGTGGGTAAGCATATCACCGTCAATTATATGATGGCCAAGGACTCCGTACGCAAACGGATCGAAGGCGATACCGGTATTTCCTATACTGAATTCGCTTACCAACTGATGCAGGGCTTTGATTTCTATCATCTTTACGTCAAAAAAGGCGTCAAGCTGCAGATGGGAGGCTCCGATCAATGGGGTAATATCACCACCGGAACCGAGCTGATCCGTCGCAAAGCTGGCGGCGAAGCCTTTGCTTTCACCTGCCCGCTGATCACCAAGGCCGATGGCGGCAAATTCGGTAAAACAGAATCCGGCAACGTATGGCTGGACCCTGTCCGCACTACCCCGTATGAGTTCTACCAGTTCTGGCTTCGCGCCTCCGATGCAGATGCGGAAAAATGGATCAAGATCTTCACCTTCCTGGACCGCGCTTTCATCGAAGATCTCCTGGCCCGCCATTCAACGAATGCCGGCGCCCGAGAATTGCAGAAAACACTGGCCAAAGAAGTGACCATCTTTGTTCATGGCGAAGAAGAGTACAATAAAGCCATAGAGACTTCCGGGAAATTATTCGCGAACGCTTCAGCGCCCGCAGAGAGCCTCAGCATCGAAGATATCGAAGGGATGGAGGGCGTTACCCGCTTTGAATTCCCATTGGATAAGATCACTGCCGGTACCGATATCGTGAGCTTTTTGGCCGAGACCGGTATCTTCCCCAGTAAGGGCGAAGCCCGCAAGACCGTTCAGAGTGGCGGAGTGAGTGTGAACAGGAAGAAGGTGGAAGAGATCAGCTTGACAGTTGACGCTTCCCTCCTTTTGCATGGGAAATATATCCTGGCGCAAAAGGGCAAGAAAAACTATTACCTGGTGGTAGTGAGTTAAGCATCAATTTTTTAAAAAAGTTTGCTGAACTTTTGGGAGGAATGAAATGAAGCATTACTTTTGCACTCCTTTCAGCGATGAACGCATAGAACAAAGCTGAGTTTGCCCGATAGTATAATGGTAGTACAACTGATTTTGGTTCAGTTTGTCTTGGTTCGAATCCAGGTCGGGCAACAAAAGTTAACACGTCAACTCACTTTCCTGGAAGAGGCCCCGCAAAGCGGGGCTTTTTCGTTTTTGGTAGTTGCATGATCCCTCTTTACCCAACATAAAAATACCAAACAACCCACTCTCGCGGGCTGTTTGGCTTTCAAACTGCAACTATACGTCCTGGTTATTTTATTACTGGAGCATTCCCAGCCTTTGAAAATGGGCCAGCAGCGATACTAACTGAATGACAAAACCCTGTCAATTACAATACCTACCAAAATTTTATAACTGACCGGAAGATGCCAACTTCCTTCGTGAAAGCTTTCAGTATTCGCGCCACTGGCCCTGATACACCACTTGATATTTGCCCTGACTTTTACTGTTTCAGAACCTTGTGCCTGCTGAATGAACCATTTTCATTTTGTATGCTCAGTAGATAAACGCCCGGCACTAATCACGACATATTTATTAATACTATCTGCTCTTTTTCAACCGATACAGATCTCACAACCTGTCCTGCGGTATTTGTAATTGTGATCTTGTTCTTACCGGTCAATCCTTCTATCCTGAGCTCATTTTGCACAGGATTGGGAGCAACGGTAATGACCGGAGAAGCAGAGAACCTTACCATAGCTACCTGGCTATAAGCATAACCTCCATCATAGTCGATCTGCTTTAACCGGTAATAGTTCCTGTCAGCCAACGGCGCCTTGTCTACATACACGTAATCCTCTCTGCTACTGCTATTGCCATTCACGGCCCTGGAATTCACAAAATCTATCCTGCTCCAGTTATTACCATCGGCGCTTCGTTCTATTTCAAACCCTTTATTGTTCTGTTCACTTGCGGTGGCCCATTTGAGGGTTACGGTACCTTTACCTGCATTTGCCGTGAAAGACAATAAGGTGACCGGCAGCACTGTATTCAGATTTTCCGTGGAAGAGAGATAAACAAAACTGGCGCCCAGGGGTACATTATGGAATTCCACATACGGGATCCCATCTTCCACACCAGATGCATCGGGGATCATTGCCTTTGCTTTTCCGCCGGTGAACCGGCCATCTGCATAAATATCCGATATCACGTCATCTGCATTCCCCTCGAACCTGAACCAGCCACTGGTCAATGCAGCCGGAACATTGGTTGCATTCATCTCATCCGCACTGTAATAAACCCTGAGCTTACCTGCCGAAACGGGAGAAGCATTATTATCAGCTACCGAAGCAATGCGTGGCATCAGGTTGGTAAGATGCGCTGCGCCATTGTTATATCCAACTCCCTCAGGAGTGATGGCCACCTGCAGGTTATTCAGTTGCGGAGTGGTAACACCAGATACACCCAGGAGCTTTTGTGTTGCATTACCTGCCTTATTGAAATAGGTCCATTCTCCTGTTCCGCAATTATTATTGTATTCTCCTGTAATTTCAACATTTGCCGGGAGATAGACATTTCCGGTGCTCAAAGGCGTTACCCTACCGAAAGTGAAATAGCTCGCTCCGTTCGGAAAGCCATGTACTGCCTCATAATTCGTTCCGTTCAAGGCCAGCGCAATGGCGGAAACATTGGTGGTGAAAGCTGCATCGTCAGCAAAGATGATGGCATAGTCTGCGCATCCATCATTTGCCAGTGTGGTGGTGCCTACTGAAGCCTGCGGGAAACGAATGAGCAACTGACCGGTAATGCCGGTATTCTGAACTTTCCAGACACGGTTCATACGGCGTCCGTTATTGATGTTTCCTGCATAACTGAATGCAGTATACGTACCGGCAGTATTGGTCATCGCCTGCGTATTGCCGTTATCACCCCATACCAGGAACCTGCCATCAGCGATGGTACCTGCATTGGCCTCATTGGTAGGAGCGATCTCTCCCAGTCCCATGACCACCTGCCCGTTGGTATTCGGATGCTGGCTCCGGCTTTGCTTTTGAAGCAGGGCAGAATTGAAATCATGACCAATACCAGCAACGTTATTATAGTAGCCACTGTTGGCCGCAGCATCCCAGACTACTGCATTCAGGGAAGTTGTGTAGTTGTTACTGCTCTGCAGGGTGATACCATATTTGATGGCCAGATAGGCATCAACCTTATTCCTTTCTGTGGCAGTTATGGCCCCGTTCCCGTAGATGATCAGCTCACCGATATTGCCGGTGAAGCCTGCATCATCACCTCCCGCAACATCCACTGCATTGGATCCGAACATGAATCCGCCCGTCATAGGTCCTCTGGCGGTATGCGTGTAGGT
>JAGIAP010000051.1:0-5674 GCA_017744805.1 Chitinophagaceae bacterium
GTGTTGGACCGAAAGTGCATTTTTTCTCTGCCGTGATGGTTTTTTTGGGATCGATGTTCTCCGCCGTCTGGATAGTGGTGGCCAATTCCTGGCAACAAACGCCGGCAGGCTTCCATATTGTTGGCGAAGGCCTGGAGGCCCGCGCAGAGATCACAGATTTTTGGGCCATGGTTTTCAATCCGAGTAGTGTTGAACGGCTCACCCATGTATGGATCGGTTGCTTCCTGGCGGGCGCTTTCCTGGTATTGAGTGTCAATGCCTGGTATATTTTAAAAAGAAGACATCTCGATACAGCCATCCGCTCCTTCAAAATAGCGCTGGTAGTGGCAACCGTAGCCAGTCTTCTTCAATTGGTAGCAGGCCACTCGAGTGCAGATGGGGTTTCAAAGAATCAACCGGCCAAGCTCGCCGCATTGGAAGGGCATTTCGATAGTTTGGCCAGGGCCGATATGTACCTGATCGGGCATGTGAACAACAAGACCCAGGAAGTGACGGGGCTACGCATTCCTGGTGGACTGAGCTTTCTCATCCATGGTAATTTTTCAGAACCGGTGAAAGGCCTGAACGCATTCCCAGAGGATGAGCGCCCCAAACAGGTGAACGCCATATTCCAGTTCTATCATATTATGGTGGGTTGCGGAATGCTTATGATCGGAATGACCCTTCTCGCCTGTTATTTTTGGTGGCGGAAAAAACTCTTCGATAAACGGTGGCTCATGGTGGCTTTCGTATGGGCGGTACTGTTACCCCAGATCGCCAATCAGGCCGGCTGGTTCGCGGCAGAGATGGGACGCCAGCCCTGGGTAGTTTACGGATTGCTGAAAACCTCCGATGCGCTGTCGAAATCCGTTACGGCTCACCAGGTATTGTTCTCGCTGATCCTTTTCTTACTGGTGTATTTTATCCTGTTCCTCCTGTTCCTGTACCTGCTCAATCGTAAGATCAAGCATGGGCCTGTGGATTACGGAACCAAAGAACATATCGATGAAGGCAGCAAACGTGATAACCCGATCATGACTCACGGAGCATAAACCACAACCTTTTTACTATGGACACATTTCTTGGTATCGATTACAATATCTGGTGGTTCCTCGTATTCGGCGGCGTGATCAGCGGTTACGCCATTCTGGATGGATTCGATCTGGGCGCGGGCGCACTTCACCTGTTTTTGAAAAAAGAACAGAGCCGGCGGATCGCTTTGAATGCGATCGGCCCGGTATGGGATGGGAATGAAGTATGGCTCGTGATCGGCGGTGGCGCCTTGTTTGCGGGATTTCCCGTTGCATATGCTGCGATCTTCTCTGCTTTTTATGTGCCGTTCATGATCTTCCTGGTCGGGATCATCTGGAGGGCAGTAGCCATCGAGTTCCGGAGCAAGGAACCGATGGGCTGGTGGAGAAAGACCTGGGATATCGTGTATTCCTTTGCCAGTATCGTGATCGCCCTATCACTTGGCCTGATGCTCGGCAATGTGGCTTTCGGCATTCCACTCAATGCAGAGAAGGAATTCGATGGCAACTGGCTTTCTTTCTTCAATCCATTCTCGATACTGGTGGCCATCACTACCCTGGCGCTATTCATGATGCATGGCGCCATTTACCTTACCATGAAAACAGAGAACCGGCTTTTTGCCAAACTGCATATCCTGGCCAATAATTTCATCATCTTCTTTGTCCTCAGCTTTGTGATCACCACGCTTTACACCTTATTATATATCCCTCACCTGAGTGATTTCTTCAGGGAGAATCCGGTGGGGTTCATCATCCCTCTGCTGATGGTACTGGCCATCGCGAATATTCCCCGGCAGATAAAAAAAGGGAAATACAGGTATGCGTTCCTCAGTTCTTCCGTGACCATCGCTTTGTTATTGATCATGGTGGCGTTGGAGGTGTTTCCGTTCCTGTTGTATTCCACATCGGATCCGGCAAATAGTATTACGATCGAAAATGCCTCCTCTTCTCCAAAGACCATGAAAATATTGCTGATCATTGCATTGATAGGAACTCCGCTGGTGGCGATCTATACAAGTTTCGTGTTTTACACTTTTAAAGGGAAGGTGAAATTGGATGAGATGAGTTATTGATATTTTACCCGAAAGGGATATAAAAGCAAAAAATCGCCATATATTAAATATTTTCTGGAGGGAGAAGACAATTATTATTTCAGGGTTTACTCTGAGGAAGAAAAGTTACTGCTTCAAAGTGAATACTTAAGAGAACGGATTTTGCCAATGCATTTAGATCAGTTAAGTTGACACCGAAGCAGGAAGAGAATATGTTCACAAAAATGGCAAAAGCCATTCCCCTCTGGGCTCCGTTTATTGATAAAAGTTTTCTTCCTGAAGAAATGAAAGAGAGTTACAAGGCGTTGATAAAGGAAAAGGCAAGAAATCTGGATATCTAAAACCATCCCCTCTTCTTAAACACCCATAACATCCAGATCGGGATCACAAACATGCATCCTACCGCAAAATAGAATCCCCAACGGTGATGCGCATACGGAATGATATCGAAGTTCATTCCAAATATGCCTCCAATAACTGTGGCTGGCGCCAATAAGCAGGTAACGATGGCCATCACCTTCATCACTTCATTCAGCTTGAGGTTTACATTGTTGATGTAGAGGTCCTGCATGCCGGTGACCACATCGCGATAATTCTCGCCGAGGTCAGAGGCCTGAATGATATGGTCGTGAACGTCCTTGAAATATTTGGTGGTACGATCATCCAGGAGATCGCTTTCGCTCCGGATGATGCCGCTGATAAGATCGCGTACCGGAGCTAGATTCCGTTTGAGCACGATCAGTTCTTTGCGGAGTTGGTTGATACGAGCCAGGGATTTGGTATTGCTTCTCCTGATCACTTCTTCTTCTATCAACTCGATCTGTTCTCCGATCTTTTCCATCACCAGGAAGTAATTATCCACTATCAGGTCCAACATGGAGTACAGGAGATAATCGGCTGTTCGCTGACGGATCTTGCTGTTTGCCATATTGAGCCGGGAGCGGATCAGGTCAAACACATCCCTGTTGGCATCTTCCTGGAAAGAGATCACAAAGTCTTTGCCCAGCACGATGCTGATCTGTTCTGTTTCCACTGTTTTCTTCTGGTCGTTATAGAACAGCATATTCAGCAGGCAGAACAGCACTCCTTCCACCTCATCCATTTTGGGGCGTTGGTTGATGCTGAGGATATCTTCTATGAGAAGCGGGTGAACATTGTAAGTATTGCAGACGGTTTCTACGTCCGACTTTCTGATGCCTTCGATATTGATCCAGGTGATCTTGCCGTCGTGTTTGAATTTTTCGCAGACGGCAACAGTCTTGAAATGGTGTACCTGGATGTTGACGGGGTCGTAATCGTAGATGGTCACTTCAACCTCGGCTGCTTCCTCGCGATGAGGAAGAACGGTGGGGTTAACAGAAAGTATCTCCTTAGTTCGTTGTGTCCCGAACAGGTTGTTCAAGCCGAAATAACGGAGATACTTCTGTGGGCTCATATATTAGAGTTTTTCGTAGAGTGCTCTGAGTTTTTCGTGGGTCATGATCTTTTCCCAGTCCTTACCCAATGCGTTTTCCCAAAGGGGCTTCATGCCGAGGGAGACATTGATCATGGTATCGAACTGTTCATCGGAAAGGCCTTTACAGATCCCAACGGGAATATCGATCTGGTTCTTTTCCACCATTTGTTTGAATTCCACCACAGCTTCGGGATAGTATTCTTCGAGGTGATTCATCACGATACAGTTGCCGATGCCGTGTTTGGTGCCGAGCAGGTAGCTAAGCCCGTAACTAACGGCGTGGGCCACTCCTACCTGGGAATAGGCAATACTCATACCACCTGCGTAGGAAGCCATCATGAGCTTATCATCACATTCTGCGTCCCAGCTATTTTTGCGAACGAACACATCGCGGCAAAGCTCGAGGGCCTTTTCGCCGTAAGATTTGCTGAATTCATTGAGATAAGTGCCTTGCAGGCTTTCGATGCAGTGGATATAGCAGTCCATTCCGGTGTAGAATCGCTGGTTGGCTGGTGCGTTGGCGCAGAGCTCGGGGTCCAGGACTATCTGATCGAATGGAGTGAAATCGGAGTTCATTCCCAGTTTGCGGGTAGGTCCGGTAAGAACGGTGGTCCTGGATACTTCGGCGCCTGTTCCGCTGAGTGTGGGGATACCGGCTTTGTAAACGCCGGGGAGCTTTACGAGGTCCCAACCCTGATAATCGGCAGAGGAGCCGGGGTTGTTCATCATGAGGGAAACTGCTTTGGCGAGGTCCATTACAGAGCCGCCACCGATGCCGATGACGCCGCTGATGGTGCCGAATTCGTCTTTCAGTTCCTTCGCGAGTTTGTCAACCTGGGTAGTTTTTGGCTCATAGGTCACGTCGGCGAAGATGATCTTGTCCTTTCCGCGGAGGGGGATACGGTCTGTGAGCGATTTACCGTTGCCAGTGCCATTTCCGTTCTGGAAGTAGTGGTCCACCAAAAAGATCATGGGAGCATCCCCTTTTCTTTGTGGAGCGAGGATCTCATCAAGTTGATCGAAGCTGCCACGGCCATAGACCACATAGCTCACCATTCTGAAATTTCTGAACTTCATATCTAATATTCAGTAGGTTAAAAATAAGTTTGAAAGCAATGCGAAGGTATGAGTATTAATAAAACAAAAAAACGCAGCATGGAGCTGCGTTTTGTTATAAGAACCCTAACCAATCGCTGTATGTGGTGTACCAGCTATTTTGAATTCCGGGCTACGGCAATGGGATCCACATAAATTCCATACCAATACTCTGGAAATCGAGTATCCATGGTAGCCTGGGTAAGTGAGCCTGAATTGATCAACGATAAGGATGTTGGAAAGATTCGGTCTATGAATTTTACTGGGATACCGGTCTATTAAAACGATTTAGCACAATCCAGTAAACGGTGAAGCACAGACGCGCTGGTTTTTCATGGATAAAAAAATTTATATATCAAAAAAACAACGTAAAGATTGGAGATTTCCGACCGAAGTATGGGTAAAGGTAATTTTTAAAATTATACCATGAACCAGTAATTGAAAAAAATTTGCATAAATCGACAATTACTCGCAAGAAATTGCGGTTCGGTAACGTAAACAGAATTCTCAAACGCGGGAAATCCTGCAAAAAGCAGAAAAGCTGCGGTAATCTTTCACATTAGTTTTGAATATAATTTATATCGGCAGGCATGTTAAGCCTGTCAAATTTCAAAGAGCCACCTGTTAACTCCTCAGGTTAGCAGTTTAGTATGTAAGTGTGTAAAACTCCTTTTCAAGGGATAGGTTCGCAGACGTGATCAACTAACCAGGGCAGCCGCGCCGAATACACCCGCGCTATCGCCCAATGCTGGTTTATAAACCGGAACATCTAGCCTGTTATTGAATATATGGTGTTGCAGGGATTGAATACCTGATGTATATAAAACATCGATATTACCTACACCCCCACCCACAACAAAAATATCAGGGTCTAAAAGGTTGGTCACCACCGAAACAGCTTTTCCGAAGAACCAGGTTAATCTTTCTATGGTTTGCTTTGCAGCATCATTTTGCTGCGAGAGGTAATACTGAGTGATTTCTTTAAGACTGGCCTTTTCACCGGAAACACTTTCATAGAAGCGTTCCAATGCCGGCCCGGAGAGAATGGTCTCAACACATCC
>JAGIAP010000051.1:5684-7680 GCA_017744805.1 Chitinophagaceae bacterium
ATATTTTCCCATTCACCACTATCCCACCGCCCACTCCGGTTCCCATGATGATCCCAAAAACGACGGTGGCGCCAGGGAGCTTTTCTTTTACAATGCCCCAATGGGTTTCGGCCAGTGCAAAACAATTGGCATCATTGGCAAGAACAACCGGAACCCGTAATAGTTCTTCCAAGTCCTTTTTTAGCGGTTGTCCATTGAGTTCAGTGCTGTTACAATTCTTCATGGTCTGTAACACGGGGTCAAGCACCCCTGGTGTTCCAAAGCCGATCTTTACCGGCCGTAATCCACTCTCCTTCTGCATTTGCGAAACCAGGGCCCTGATCTGTTCCAGGATATGCATATAACCCCTGGTTCTTTCCGTATCGATGCGCATACGCAATAACGGCGTTGCATTGTTCAATGAAGGCAGGATAACTCCCTCTATTTTCGTTCCTCCCAGGTCTATACCCCAAAGTGGATCGCTCATGAAAAAAATGTATCACTAAATGTAAATAAAATAGCTGCTTGAATTGCATAACCGGAGAAAATGAAACAATTTTGGTTTACCCGATAACAATTTTTATATGGCTGCCTTTAAAACAATTCTTCCAGAACCCTCATTAAATACTGACGAATATTTGTTAGTTGCCGCAAAAACGGCCAGAGATCTTGGATGGGACATTCATTTTGTATCTGATCATGGATTGATAGCGGGTGTTCCTTTTTCTTTGAGATCGAATTCATGGGGTGAAACTTTCACCATCTGGCTTAATCACGGGCATGTTTACCTGGAGAGCAAGAGCAATGGAACGGTGATCGCTTCCAAAAAGAATAAACATAATGTGGAAGATTTCATCGATCAATTTGATAAGTCGCAGCTCGGGTTGAAAGCCGATGAAAAGGAGAAATTACAGCAATGGATAAGCGACAATAAGCAAAGTGGCGATGAAGATATATTGGATCCCCTTTCTGCCAAATACCGCGACCCGGCCGTTCCCGAGCGCTGGTACCTGCCAAGGGGCGAGTTTGCTGTTACTGCTTCATTGATCGGGATCTGTGTTGTTCTATTTGCCCTGATGGTGATCTCAGGCGTCAATTTATTTGCTCCCTCTACAGAAGAGATGCTTACATGGGGAGCTGATAACCGTATGTATACTGTTGGAAGAGGTGAATGGTGGCGGATCTTCACAGCCATTTTTGTGCATTACGGTGTAGTGCACCTACTCATGAATATGGTCAGCTTGTATGCGATCGGGTTGATGCTGGAACCATTTATCGGGAAATGGAGATTTCTGGCGGCGTTCCTGGTAACCGGCGTGGGAGGAAGTAACGCCAGTTTGTTCTGGAATGACAATGCTGTGTCTGCAGGTGCTTCAGGATCCATATTCGGATTGTTCGGACTACTGCTGGCCCTGCTTACTACCAACCTGATTGAAAAAAGTATACGCAATTCCCTTTTACCGAATATCATCTGGGTGGTAGCGATCAACCTGTTTTTGGGCATCCTACCCATCGTGGATTATGCAGCACATATCGGAGGATTGGTAACAGGCCTGGTGTTGGGCTATCTTTATTTTTTCATGATCAGGAAAACGAAACAACCTGTTTTCTACTCCGTAATAGGCGCTGCATTGATCGGAATTGCCATCATAATTACCGGGCTTCGGAGCATGGATAATGTGGGGATCCTGGATGAGCTCAAAAAATAATAACAAAAGGCTCCGGAAGGAGCCTTTTTCAATACGATGCATCAGAATAATTTCGAGGCCTTTTCCAGGTCTGCAGGTGTATCGATCTCTATGCCCATATAATCCACCACGATCATTCGTAACGGTATACCATATTCGAGATAGCGGAGACATTCTACTTTTTCAGCAGCTTCCAGCGGTGTCATTGGCCAATTGGTAAAATCCAACAGGGCTTTTTTGCGGAATGCATATACGCCGATATGTTCGTAGTAAGTGATAGGCGCTTCGGTATCGCGGGGATAAGGCAGAACGCTACGGCTGAACATGAG
>JAGIAP010000051.1:7690-20448 GCA_017744805.1 Chitinophagaceae bacterium
CGAGTTCATATTTCGATCTACAGCTACTTTTACGAAGTTCGGATCTTCGATCTCTTCCTTCTTTGTAAGCACCTGCATCATGGATGCCACTTGTACGGAGGGGTCTTTGAAGCAATCCAGCAGTTTTTGCAAGGGTTGTTTCTGTACAAAGGGCGTATCCCCCTGAACGTTCAGCACGATATCCACATCCATATCTGCAACAGCTTCGGCTATGCGATCACTACCGCTTTGGTGCTCGCGGATGCTCATTTTTGCTTTACCGCCATGGGAGGTGATCTCATTGTAAATGATATCGCTATCGGTTACCACCACCACTTCATCAAAGAGGCCGGTAGCAACGGTATTGTCGTAGGTATGCCTGATGACGGTCTTATCGCCCAGAGGCTGCATCAGTTTTGCGGGAAATCGGGTAGCGGCATATCGGGCCGGTATCATTGCGATCATTCTTGCCATATATAAGCTTCTTTTAGCAGAAGCGCTACAAAGGTAAAGCCCTGACTGAATATTCAACCAGAGCTTCATGAATTATCGGGCAATTGCCCGGATATCAGTAATCTGTTTTTACATTTTTATTGAAAGGCAGTCCCAGTTGGTATTTGAGATTCTCATCCGTAGTGTCTTCCAGCACATCCAGGCCGTATTTGAGCTTTCGTGGATCTACATAGGCGAAAGTACCGAAGAGCCGGTCCCAGAGGGAAAATATATTGGCGTAGTTGGTATCGGTATAGGGCCTTTTATAATGGTGATGCACTTTATGCATATTGGGCGATACGAAGATCCAACTGATAGGCTTATCGAGCCATTGCGGAACACGGATATTGGCGTGATTGAAGTGTGTAAAGATGGCGCTGATACTGCGATACAGGAAATATAGCCAGATCGGTAATCCGAGCAGAAAGGCTCCGATGATGGTAGTTCCTTCGCGGAAAACCCATTCACCCGGATGGTGACGGGTGCCGGTGGTAACGTCCACTTTAGTATCGCTATGATGGATCATATGGAATTTCCACATCCATTTCACTTTATGCATGGCATAGTGCGGCATGTATTGGGAAAAGAAGTCCATCATAAAAACACCCAGCAGGATCGTGGCCCAAACCGGCCAGTTCAGCCAATTGAGTAAGCCGAAATTATGCCTGGTGGTCCAGGCACAAACGCCAATGGTGATCACCCCGAGGAGGATATTCAGGATAACAGTAGTGGCGAGGAATACCAGGTTCACGCCGGCATGTTTATATCTTTTGAAAGAAAAGCGGAACAGTGGGTAAGCGCCTTCGATCAGCCAGAATAAGATCATTCCGCCCAGGAGGATGGCCATACGTTGCCATGGCGCAATATGTTCCCAGAAGTTCACAAAGGAGTTCATACGGCTTAAGCTTATATGGTAATTTACGATTATTGGCGGAAATGGAAAAAAGCGGTGGCCTGGCAAAAGAAAAGGCGCCACGAGGGGCGCCTTCAGTATTTTGAAAAAGAAAGTTTTAGCTGTTCAGCATCAGTGGCATCACCAGCATCAGCATTTCTTCATTCTCTTCCTGTTCGGTTGGCTTGATGATACCTGCTTTGGTAGGTGTGCTCAGTTCGATCACTACATCATCACTTTCAGCAGCATTCAGCATTTCGATCAGGAACTTACCGTTGAATGCGATCTGAAGATCTTCACCATTGTACTGACACTTCATGCGCTCGGTACCTTCAAAGCTGAAATCAACGTCCTGAGCGGCCAGTTGAAGCTCACTTCCGCTGATATTCAGTACCACCTGGTTGGTGCTCTTGTTACTGAAGATGCTTACGCGGCGGAGGGCGCCCTGGAAGTCGGCTTTATTGATAGTGAGTTTGTACGGGTTGTCAGCGGGGATCACCACGCGATAGTCAGGGAAACGGGCGTCGATAAGGCGACAGCTCATTTGCGTTGTTCCGTGTTTTACGAAGAGGTGATTGCTGTTGTAGTTGATAACCAGCTCATCATCATTGTCTGGCATGGCGGATTTCAGCAGGTTGAGCGGCTTCTTGGGAACGATGAGGGAGTCTGTTTTAGGACATGCTACATCCGTTCTTTTGTAACGTACCAGGCGATGTGCGTCGGTGGCTACAAACTGAAGGCCTTTCTTATCCATTTCAAAGTAAACACCGGTCATGGCAGGACGGAGATCGTCGCTACTAACGGCGAACAGTGTCTTATTGATGGCGGTCACCAGGGCTGAAGAGGTAATAGTGAAAGAGGTGGTATCATCTGCTACCGGCTCTTTCGGGAAATTGTCCGGGTTCTCTCCCATTACTTTATACTTACCATTGTCGCTGGTGAGCTCAACTGCGAAATTCTTGTCGATATTGAAAGTGAGCGGTTGGTCGGGAATGTTTTTCAGTGAGTCCATGAGGATCTTGGCTGGAATACAAACGCGGCCGGCATCTTTGGCTTCCACATCCATCTGGATCTTCATCACGGTTTCCAGATCGGTAGCAACCACCGTCAGTTTGTTCTTATCTACTTCAAAGAGGAAGTCTTCCAGGATAGGCAAAACCGTATTGGCATTGATTACACCACTGATCTGCTGCAACTGTTTCAACAAAGCCGAAGATGAAACGATAAACTTCATATGTTAGTTTAAGATTTGAGCAAATATATAATTATGAATGATACCTTTTAGCGCTTTTTTTGAACAGTCCTCACCGGGGATTGTTAGCAACCCGCGTACCAGGCTCATCCCCGTATACCACGTTGGTGGTATATCCCTCAGAAGTCCCGGAATTGGGTTGCAAAAGCCGTTAAATTGAATAACTTCATGCCCTCATTCCGGCTCCCGTAACAGGGCATTTAGAAAAAACATTATATAATTACGTATGGTATTAGATAAATTATTTGGATGGGGTAAAAAGAAGAAAGACGACCCGGCGATCACTTTCGGCCGATATTCGGACAATAACAAATCCGTAGCCAAGGTGAGCCGCTGGACGGAAGCGGACAATCTTTTCAAGAATCAGGATTATCACCAGTGCATCGAAGCTTTCTTCGACTACCTGAGAGATGACCAGGAACAGAACGTAGTACTGGAGCGCAACGGACAGGAAGGCCGCTTTCAGGTATTCCAGGGCTCCAAAGTGGTGCGGGGCGAGTTCAATAACGAACGGCTTCAGGCTGAGATCACCCTGGCCAAGATGCCACAGTCCAGCGTTCCCGTGATGCGTCGCCTCCTGGAAATGAACTTCAACCTGTACTACAGCCGTTATGCGCTTGACCAGGACAGGCTTTGCATGCGTTTCGACAGCGATATCAAAACCGCCAATCCCAACAAATTGTATTACGGATTGAAGGAGCTGGCTACCAAGGCCGATAAACAGGACGATCTCCTGGTTCAGGAGTTCACCGCCTTACAGACCATGGACTCGGATCACGTGATTGAGATCCCGCTGACAGAAAAAGAAGTGAAATACACGTATTTCCAGAAGTGGATCAGCGAAACCCTCGAGTATATCAAAACACTGGATGCCGATAAATATTCCGGGGGCATCGCCTACCTCCTGTTGACGCTGGCATTCCGCCTGGATTACCTGATAGCGCCGGAAGGACAACTGCAGAATGAGCTGGAAAAGCTTGTGGATATCTACTATAGGAAAGACGAAAGACAGACCATCGAGCGCAATCAACTCATGCGGGAAGCTTATGAAAAGCTTCTCCTGAAGCCCAAGGAAGAAGTATTCCCTTATCTCTTCCGAAGCCGTCACACATTTGCGATCGTAAGCCCGCAAAAATATGAAGTGGTAACGGATGCTATCAATGCCGCCGCTCAAAACATGCCCTTCTATAACGAGAATGGTCATGCGTTTGTGGCCAATAAAGTGATGGAGTACCCCCTCGCCTTCTGTCAATACTCTTATAGTTTGCCCAAACCATGGGCAGACCTGTACAGGATCTTCATGCAGGTGAATTATTCCGATTACTTTGCGGCGCTTGGTTTCAATACCAAATATTATGACGTGAACAGTAAAGAGTTTGAATCGGATGCTATTCAGGAAACGATCCTAAAGATCCTGGAAGAATGGAAGCCAAAGTATCCGCACCTGGCTTTCAAAGTGAATAACCTGAAATACGATAACCTGGTGAATTTTAACCAATCGTTCAGCACTGAAGTAGCCGCATTGAATTTTGAAGCTTAGACCCATTAACCAACATCGCTATGCCAACACAACAGGTAATAGAAAAATTTCAACCATCCATCATACAGATCGCTACGCAGAACGGCACCGGCACCGGTTTCTATCTGAAAGAGTACGATCTTATCATCACCAATGATCACGTAGTGGACAATAATCCCGAAGTGACCATTGCCGGAAAAACTTTCGAAAAAGCGCTCAGTCGTGTATGGTATACAGACCGTAAGCACGACCTGGCTTTCCTGCAAGCGCCTACGGGTATTGAATTGCCTGAGTTGCCGCTTGGCCGTTATGAGTCTTTGAAAGACGGGGATAATGTGATCGCCATTGGTCACCCGTTCGGCCTCAACTATACTGCCACTCAGGGAGTGATCTCAAAAGTGGACCGGATCCGCGATGGGCTTAAATTTATACAGATAGACGCGGCCATCAACCCCGGCAACAGCGGTGGCCCGTTGGTAAACGAAGAAGGTGAAGTGATCGGCGTGAACTCTTTCATCATCCGGGGCGGGGATAATCTCGGGTTTGCATTACCAGTGAACTACCTGCGTACGGCTTTGCAATTGTATGCACCACATAAAGGCACGCCATCTACCCGCTGCCCAAGTTGCGAGTTCCTGGTACTGCCAGAAAATATCGAAGCTTCCAAGTACTGCCCCAGTTGCGGAACAGAAGTGAAATTGCCCGAGCTACCCGAGAAAGAAATGGAAGTGGTAGGAGTAGCAAAAACCATCGAAGATATCCTTCGTGAGCTGGGAAAAGATATCAAACTGTCCCGTTCCGGTGTCAATCGTTGGGAAGTGAAGGAAGGAAGTGCCAAGATCAAGATCACCTATAATCCGGAAAACTATTTCATTACCGGTGATGCTTATCTCTGTCAGTTGCCACCCGACCCTGCAAAGATCAAACCTCTTTACCTGTACCTGTTACAGGAAAACTATAAAATGAATGGTCTGGTTCTCAGTTGTGTGAACCAGAATCTCATCCTGAGCTGCGTGATCTATGACCTTGATATCACCAAGGAAACAGGATCCCTTACATTCAGTACTCTTTTCAAGAATGCAGACCATTATGATGATCTCCTGAAAACCGAGTACGGATGCGTAGACAGGCTGGAGGAAGTCTGATCCATGGCGTATCAAAAACAAAAATTCAGCAAAGAGCAGGCCTTACAGAAAGCCCGCCACTATTGCGGATACCAGGAACGTTCTCACACGGAAGTGAAAGAGAAGCTCTATTCTTTTGGCCTGCGTTCTACAGAAGTGGATGAGTTGCTCAGTACACTCATTGAAGAGAATTATCTCAATGAAGAGCGGTATGCCAGCATGTTTGCGGGAGGAAAATTCCGCATGAAACAATGGGGACGGGTAAAGATCAAATATGAGCTCAAGCAAAAACGTGTGAGCGAATATTGTATCAAGAAAGCGATGAAAGAAATAGATGAGGAAGATTATTTGAAAACCCTGGAAAAACTGGCTATCACTAAATGGGACAGTGTGAAAGGAGAAGGCGTGAATCATTTTGTGAAGATGAGCAAGACAACTGATTACCTGGTGCAAAAAGGGTTTGAGATGGATTTGGTAAGAGGTGTAATTGCGAAGCTGCGGGAAGGTTGATATAAAATACCAATAAGAAATAAGCCGGAATCCTGATGTTCCGGCTTTTTTCATGCCCTGAAATAGTAATTATAGTTTTAAAATAAACCTTAATGTGATAAATTATAGGTAGATTTGAGAAATATTCAACTAATTAGTTGAATATTGTGCGACAGCCATAGTTTCGTTCATCAAACGATATCTATGGCGTCAATTGAAGAGGTCGAAAGTTTTTTGGTTGAATTAAAGATCAAACTATCTATCTGGGGAGTTGTATTCAGAAACGAACGTGAGAAGAACCTGCATTCAATTCTGTTATTAGAACTAACTACTCCTCAGCGGGTAAAGATTTTGGAGGAATTGAGGGGTTCTGATTATTGTGAAGGGCCAAAGCCGAATGGAATAGATAGTTGCCAGGATTTATGGGTGTTTGGAGTATTCATTAAATCCCGGGAAATATATATCAAACTTACAATGGGGTTTAAGAATGAGCCAGTGCGCTGCATTTCGTTTCATATTGCAGAATATCCTCTGCGCTATCCTTTTAAATAAATACTATGAGAAGTCCGGTAACAGGCGGTGAAATGGAATTCAAGAAAGGCACCAGAGTCCTTGAATTCAGAAAAGACAACTTTACTATCACCTTTCATTATTATAAATGTAAGGATACAGGTGAGGAATACACAACATCAGAATCAGATACCATAAATATAAACCAGGTCTACAATCAATACCGGGAAAAATACGGTATCCCTTTCACGGAAGAGATCATCAATATCCGGCTAAATTATGGCCTGAGTGCTGCCAAGATGAGTGAGGTTCTCGGATTGGGTGCCAATGTTTACAGGAACTATGAAGCCGGAGAGATCCCGAGCGTAGCCACAGGCAGGCTGATCAGATTGGCGTCAGATCCCGTTGAATTCATGCGCTTATTGGAAATGAGTAAGAATGTGTTGGAACCACATGAATATGAAAAAGTGAAAAAGAAAACCCTTCATGCCATCTCCGAAGCAAACCCTGAAGAAGAAACCTATAAAGCCTGGTTATTTGAAAACAAATATCCAGGCATCATGAATGGATATAAAACGCCGGATCTTCAAAAGATCAAAAGGATGATCCGCTTTTTTGCGCATCACAATGCGCCCTTCACAACTGCATTGAACAAGCTGATGTTCTACGCCGATTTCGGTCATTTCAAGAAAACAGGATTCAGCATCAGTGGGCTCTGTTACAAAGCTATCCAGAGAGGACCTGTTCCCGAAAACTACGGTGGCATCTATAACTATGTAGTGAATACGGGTTTTGTGGCTGTGGAAGAGATGGCGTTTGGAGAATATGTTGGCGAAAGATTTGTTGCCACTGAACAAACAGACGATCCTGCATTCTTTTCTGATTCGGAATTACAGATGCTGAAGAAAGTGTCTGATAAGTTCAAAGGTCTTAGCACTAAGCAGATCGTCGATATCAGCCATGAAGAACCTGCCTGGAAAAACAATGTAGATGATCATAACAGAATAAGCTTCGATTATGGATTTGAACTGAAGAATATCGATTAGCTTTTTCTCCCATTCTGAAACGATAACAATTTTACCACAAAGTGGTATTGCTAAAAATCAATATTCTTTCTACCTTTCACTTCCATTTCCCCACCACCAATTTTTTCAACCTTTGACCCGCTACCGCGTAGACGTTGCATCCCAGTAACTGCAACAGATTCCCTGATTAGCTAGTGTTTTCCGATACACCCGAAAATTTATTCTGTACCAGCCCATCATTGTACTGTTAACCACCTGTACAAGAGGCACCCTTTTATATCAACTTTAATCCTTCAATCAACCAACATGATTGATAGCGCACTTTCATTGCTCCGCAATGAACTGGACGACTATATCAGTAAGTCTATTGGCAGTGCCGATATTGTAGTAGATAATATCGGCCTGCTGGAGACTACTAATGGTGATACACTCACCAGGCGTATCGTGATCACACTGGTGAACGTGGAAGAAGAAAGCACGCTCAAAAATATCTCACCCATCAAAAAAGGCGGATTTGGTAATGCCCTTTACGAGAACCCGCCTGTATTCCTCAATCTTTACGTGCTCATTACCTGCAACTATTCCGGTAATGATTATATACATGCCCTGGAAAGACTTTCTGCTGTGATCCGTTTCTTTCAAAGCAGGAACTCGTTCTCTGCAAGCATCGCCACCGGCGGTATTCCGCCACTGGACCCTCCCACCATGGAAATGAAATTCACCATGGAGCTCTATACCCTCACATTTGAACAGATCAACCATCTCTGGGGATCACTCGGGGGTAGACAAACTCCTTTTGTGATGTACAAGCTCAGACTGGTAGCGCTTACCGAACGCGCAAGTGTACGCGAAGTACCGCTGATAGAAGAAATAGAAACCAGCTTACACAAAATGCCAGACCGGCCATTACCATGATCTACAAAACCATTTTTGATGTTAAACTACTCCATGAGTACTACCTCTCCGGTCAGAGGAGTGAAACCATATTCGCACTGCCTTCACAAGCAGACAGGATGAACTATCTCATGGACAAGATGACCCAGGATCAACCATCCGCCAGCGATCTGCTGGATTTTGAATTTCCCGAAGCATTGAAAAAGAGATACCAGGATCAACATATCCGGGTACTGCCTACCTACTCTGGTTGTAAAGTGGTGATTGAAGTGAATGCTTCCCAATTGCAGGATGGCACTACCGTGTACGCACCAAAGACCCCACTGGACGGGGATTTTACCATTTCCGTGCAGGCCAGAAAGAAAGCCCAACCGGATTCCTTCACCAATACAAGGATCGGTAAGACCACGCCTGCGATCTATTATTTTTCCAACGAAAATATCCCTGCGGTCAAAACTTTCCCATTATGCTGCAATCCCGTTGCCGCATTCGATGCAGGTAAAACATATGAACAAGGTGAGTTGGCGTCCTTTGGGGCCAATGATATCCGGTCATTCTATTCAGACGGCGGCGGACCGCAATGGAGGGCCATTAGCGGACCCGGTTTTGTGAACGAAGCCGACCGGCTATTGGTCGCTCCGCGGTTTTATTACAGCTTCCCTCCCGGAGCTAATATCACTGATGCAGAATTTGAATTGCTCGATAGCGGCGGCAACAGTCTCAAAAAGATCGATCAGCAAAGCACATTACCGTTCAACAGGAGCTTCCTCGACTTCAGTGACTTACCGCTGAACACCATATTTAAAGGTACCCTTGACGCTTCACTGTTATATATATTGAACATCAATGCATCCGGTGGATATTCAGAGCGTTTGAATCTGCTTTTTGTTCCACCAACAGCCGACCTGACGGAGATCTGGGCCCTCATGCAATTCAAAGTATCGGTTGCTAATGGCGCATTTGATCTCCTGGACCCATCAGGATTGCTGCTTCGTCGCAAAAATCCGGACGGCTCCTGGGTGGAAGCACCCATTTTTGAATTGCCGGTTACCAGTCGCCTCACCTACTGGCGCTATATCAACGATAAGAAACAAAAATTCAATAACGCTGATTTTCCCGGTGATTTCCTCGATTTCACAGACAGGGCGCTGATCTCAAAGACCCCGAGGCCATCCACTTACCCCGCTACCCTTTTCAAAAAAGCTGACAATACCTGGCATTATCTCCCTAATCCATTACCCGATGGGCTGATCAGGATAGAACAAAACAAATTATACACGGATATCATCGTACCCAAATCCAAACTCTTTCCGGTAGTACCATAACATATAACAATCATCATCATACGATAAACTGAATACCTCACTAAAAAACAAATCAATATGGCTGAATACAAAACCCCGGGAGTGTATATCGAAGAGATACCGAAACTCCCTCCTTCTATTGCTTCCGTTGAAACCGCCATCCCGGCCTTCATCGGATACACTGAAAAGGCACAGTTGAAAGAGTCGTGGGACCTGCTCAATACACCCAGGCGTATATCATCTATGCTGGAATATGTTCAATATTTTGGCGGACCTCAGTTGGAATCCTCCATCCAGGTAACCATCGACACCACGCAACCGGGCAAGGTGGATGTGCAGGGGAAAGTGCTTACTCCCAGCAAATACCTGATGTACTATTCGCTCCAAATGTTCTTCATCAATGGTGGGGGCGATTGTTACATCGTATCTGTTGGGGACTATACCACCAATGTCATCGATATGACCACCCTCCAGGGAGGCCTTACAGAAGTGGCCAAAGTAAATGAAGTGACCCTTATCCTCTTCCCGGATGGATTGAATATGTCATCTGCCGGTAACTACTATGCGCTTCACAAAGAAGCCATGGATCAGGCAGCCTTACTCAAAGACCGCTTTGTAGTGATGGACGTATGGGTAAATCCCGCTGATATAGCATTCGACCCCATTACGGAATTCAGGAATGCAGACTTCGGGGACATCGATACTAAAAAATATGCGGCCATTTATTATCCGCGCTTGTATACCAGGCTGGATTATCAATATGATGACTCCGGCAGCTCAGTGGCCATCGTGGGAAAAGGGGATGGTTCATTGAACGGAACCCTCGCCGAGCTGAAATCAAAGAACAATGCCCTTTTCTTCCAGGCGAAAGGTGCCATTACCGATATCGAGTTGCTGATGCCTGCATCGGCTGCCGTTGTTGGCAAGTATGCCCAGGTAGACAGCACCCGAGGTGTATGGAAAGCACCGGCCAATGTAGGCATAGACTATGCCGTTCGTCCGGAAGTGATCATCTCCAACCAGCAACAGGAAAATCTCAATGTGGATGTGCAGGACGGTAAGTCAGTGAATGTGATCCGCTCCTTCCCCGGCCGTGGGCCAGCCATCATCTGGGGAGCGCGTACGCTTGCCGGTAATGACAACGAGTGGCGCTATATCTCTGTCCGACGCTTCTTCAATATGGTGGAAGAATCTGTGAAGAATGCCACCGAGCAATTCGTATTCGAGCCGAACGATCGCAATACCTGGCTCCGCGTCAAAAGCATGATCGAGAACTATCTCACCCAGCAGTGGAAGGCCGGGGCCCTCATGGGAACTACCACCCGCGAAGCTTTCTTCGTGAAAGTAGGCCTGAATGAGACCATGAGTGAGCTCGATATCTGGGAAGGCCGGATGATAGTGGAGATCGGGCTTGCAGTGGTTCGCCCGGCTGAATTCATCATCCTCCGTTTCATGCACAAAATGCTGCAGGAGAGCTGATGGATAAACCTATTTGATCAATCTTAAAACAACCGATATGGCTCCAAATGACTATCACCGCAATTCAAATCAAAAAGATGACTCGGATTGCAACTGCAAGGAAATTGATAATCCGACGCAGCTTACCATCAATCGCGAGCGACTCAAGATCTGCTCCTCCCTCTATGAAGCCTCCGGCAAAGTGAGCATGCTGGAAAAAAAATTCAAGGGAGAGAAAAGATTGTACAACGACAAAACCTGTCTCTTCAACCATACTGAAGAAAATTACCGCCTCTTCCGTAACCTGGAGATCACGGTAGGCACCGAGTTGTTACAGACCAACGATTCCGTGAAAGCAAACGTGAAATCCTACAACGACTGGAACACGGCGCTCAACAAGGTGTTGAAAGAAGGGATTACGAAAGCAGTGAAAGATGTGAAAGCAAAATTCGCCGATCTGAATAATGCCTCTTTTCAGCTCGATTCTTGTCGTAACGAAAAATGTAATCAAACCCAGGTTGCTGCCCTCACCGGAGAAAAGCCCGAAGGCTGCAAGGAAGAGCCCAAAGAGCCACCCAAAGAATGTAGTGACGCCAGCGATATCCTGGATGAGCTCATATGCATGCCTTCCGGACTGGCAACGGATATCGATTCCATCTTCCAATCCTCCTCAGACGTGGTGGGCATCCAGGTATTCTCCAATATCGATACCCTGGACGCTTTGCAGAAAAAACTCGAAGATCAGAGCAAACAATTTGAAGCGCATGTGAATGCTGTGATGAAGCTACGCGCAGATGACCTCAAGAACCTCCAGCTAGACCTGGTGAAATCCGTCCAAAGCATCACCAAGTCTGCCATGGACAGGAACAGCAGCCGCAGCGAATTTGAAGGATACAAAGATGCCATCGATTATATCTGCTGTCCCAAGTGTAAATGCCTGGAAGAATGTGATTGCCACGACAATGACAATAAGGAAAAGAAAGATAACAGGCGCGATTGTGATGAGCTCAGTGAACCGAGGCTGCAGGATTGTGAAGAAGAGATCTGCAAGATCTGCGACAAAGTGAAGCAGACCTTCTGCTGTGATGAAGGCCCCGGGGAGGATCCCGATAAAGGCGATTGCGGCTGTAGCTGATCATCCACCATCATTCCTCATTGCTAAAAAAAATTCTATGCTTACAAAACATAAATATCAAAACCTCCCGCAAAACTGGGATGAGGGCCGCATCAGTGATTGCTGTACCTCGGGCTCACAAAACGATCCCTGCGGAGATTGTTGTTACGATTCCTGGCAGGAAGAGCTGAAACAGGTCACCAAGAAATTCGACCAGGTGAATGAAGATTCACAACAATTATCCAACCGCCTGGGATTTCTCTCAGACCGGCGCAACAGGTACAAGACCTGGAAAGATGAACTGGCCAAAGGAGAAGAGCTGGCACGCGCCATCTGCTATCAACTCGAGATCATTGCAGGCCAGAGCCAGAAGATCTGGTACAATAGCTGCAAAGCGGCCGAAGCCATTCGCATCCTTTTCTGCATGATCCGTGATTTCTATTTCCAGGTAGACTACCTGAAAAAACGCTTCGATGAACTGCAGAGCTGTATCAGCCATAATCATGATCCATCCCTCGTAAAAGGCAAGGGCATCCTGAAATGCCTGGACGATTATGGAACGAAGCTGGATGGTGTTATCAAATCACGTGATCTGTTGATCGCCGCAGTGCTCGATGCTGTCCGCTTGTCTGAGCTGATCCGCAATGGTATTTCCACACAAGCCTGCCCCTGCGGCGATCAACAGATCACGTGATTTGATAACACC
>JAGIAP010000520.1:0-3055 GCA_017744805.1 Chitinophagaceae bacterium
GGGTAAGCCTCACTTCCTCTGCCGAGTTGGGGCCTATCACCCCGCTCAAAGCCTCTACCAGGCTACGTCCTACGAAGCGGGGATTGATCACCAGCCCAAATACGACGATAAGGATCAGGAAGATGGCAGGGAGGGCAAATGTGGCAAAGAAAGCAGTGGCTGCGGCCATGCGCAGCGGATCGTTCTGCTGGAACTCTTGAAAGGCCTTTTTCAGCAATTGCAGGATGGTAGCCGGTTTCGGCAACTTGGTCATACAGTTCTTTTTTCTTCACCTGCGGTGGGCCGGGGTACAGTTGAAGATAGTGAAAATTAGCGCGGAAATTTTGATATTTGCTGCATGACGTCAATAACCCGTGTCCTCCCATTGGGCATCGCCCTGATTTTCTTTTTGTCTTGCGGCAGCAGCAAAAAAACAACCACCACCTTATCCGCGCCGGCTCGCAGTTTACCTGCCTTGCCGATGTCTTATATCAATATCCCTGTAAAAGTATATATGAAACCGTTATTATCGGTGATGGATTCTTCCACAGCGAAAGAATTCACCAATGATAAATGGCCAAACTATACACAGAGCGGTTGCGATTTCAGGTACAAGTACCGGTTTGTAAGATCTCTCTTCGCCTTCAGCGTGGTCAACAATAGTGTAGTGATCAATTTCCGGGGCAATTACCAGATAGCAGGGAGCCGCACCATCTGTGCCTTCGACAAACAGGTATCCCCCTGGGTGAATGGAAGCTGCGGGTTCAATGGGGAACCACTCCGCAGGGTAGACATCGCCATCACCTCCAAACTCGATCTGCTCCCCAATCATACCATAAGCACCGCCACCAGGCTGAGCAAGCTCCAACCCCTGGACAAATGCGAGGTCACCATCATGAACAACGATATGACCAAAGATGTGCTGGACAGTGTGAAAGCGAGTATCGAAACCTACTGCGCCACTTTCGACAAGTTTGTTCAGGATATCAACAACAATGCCTTCCTCAATAACTGGCGCAGAGGCGGTAGCCGGGTGATGCCGGTGGACAAGTATGGCTTCCTCAACCTGAACCTGGCCGCTCTTGGTGTGAGCCGTTTCAACCTGGTCAAAGACACTCTCTATTTTTCCATGGGCTTCAGCGGATTCCCAAAATTCAACTCGGATAGCTCGAAGCTGGTCACCAATGCTTCCCTGCCTCCCGTTTCCAACGCAGACCGAAGCGGCTATATCAGCACCTACCTGGATGCTATATACGAATACAAATTCTTCAATAAACTGCTCAACGATAGCCTTCGCAACAAGCCCTTCGATATCGATGGCCGCACATTCGTGATCAAAGATGTGAACATCAGCGGCACCAATGAAGGCAAGATCAAGGTAGACCTGGCCTTTTCCGGAAACCGGAATGGCGTGCTCAGTCTTTCCGGCACTCCCACCCTCGACTCGGCCCGCCAGATCCTCACCATGCCCGATATCAAAGTGGGCATCGACACCCGTGACCTGATGGTGAACCTGGCCAAGAGGTTGATCAAAAAGAAGATCATGAAAGAGCTGGCCGGCCAAAGCGTGTTGGACCTCAATGCCCTGATCCAGAAGAACAAAGCCCTGATCGAGGCTCGCCTCAACCAGCAGGTCACCAGTTGGATGAGCACCTCCGGCACCCTGCACGATATCAAGCTGATCGGTATCCTGCCACAGGAGAAACATATTCAGGTTCAGGCATATATACGAGCCAGCATCACCCTGATCGGCCGTCCGCCGGCAAATCTTATCAGTATGAAATAATGGAAGCAACCTTTTTTGCGGGCCTTACGTATCAATCCATGAATGTAAAAATTCGTAAATTAAACAGGGGCAACCCTGTTCATTGCAAACCAAACCATTCTTGCATACAGATAACCCAAAGGTGGCCGCTCTGATAAAGGGCTGTTTGGCTAATGACCGAAACAGCCAAAAGGAATTGTATTACCTTCTCCGTGGCTTTGCAATGAAGATCTGCTACCGGTACACCAATGCCCAGGAAGGCTCTGAGGAGATCATGAATGAGGGCTTCGTCAAACTTTTCAAGAATATCCATCAGTTCGATCAGCACCGGCAGGAAGACATGCTGCTGAGCATGAAAGGTTGGTTCAAGCGGATATTGGTGAATACCTGCATCGACCACTATCGTAAGCATCATGCATCCGTGAACGGACATACGCTCACCTACGAATCTGAAGCCATTCCAGATACCAGCGAAACAGGGATCGATGTCCTAAGCTACAAGGAGATCATCGAAGCAGTAAGATCACTCTCACCAGGGTATCGTACGGTGTTCAATCTTTTCGTGATCGAAGGCATGAGCCATGAAGAGATCAGCAAGCAGCTGGGGATCTCCGTGGGCGCTTCAAAATCCAATCTCTCCAAAGCAAGGGAGAACCTGAGAAAACTTTTAATGAACAAAAATCACTTCAATATTTATGCCTCTCCTCAATGACAATGATCTGGACCGTCTGAGCCGGGAAGCGGCCGACCAGTACGATGTGGAACAGGGCACGTCGGGATGGGAGACGCTGGAACGCAGGCTGGATGCTGAACTGCCACAGGACCGCCGCAAACGCAGACTCCTGCTCTGGTGGTTGCTGGCTGGCATGCTGCTGCTCGGAGGTGCTTTGTGGGGATGGAAGCCCTGGCAGGGAACGGCCGGTAAAGAAAGCATTGCAAAGAAAGAACAGATACTAACTGAAAGCAATACACGAAAAGAATCACCAAACGATCTTTCCGGCACTCCATCGCCAGCCGAAACAGCAAAAAAAGAAAACAATACTATTACCGGATCAAACATACCAACCGCGGCTGATGCCCCTCAACCAGGCCATACGCAGGCCAGGGCCATCAAACAGCCACCAGTAACCCGTTCAGGACAGATCCAACCTCAAAACACAACTGCAGGCCCGCAACTAAAATCCAATACCAGTGCAACCCCACTCCCAACCCATACGTCTGTAATTCCGTATACAGCAACAAAGCAGGATTTGCCTGATAGTAATGATTCAGTAACCCGCTCCAACCCGGTTCAGACAAGCAGTATCCAAA
>JAGIAP010000520.1:3065-3300 GCA_017744805.1 Chitinophagaceae bacterium
CCTGATGTACCGGGAAGAAAGCCAACCCCGCAAACCAGCATTACTGACTCAACTCAACAACCTGCTACGGTTCAAACAACCCAAACAACAGCCAATAAGACAAAGCCCCTGAACCTTTCTTCCAGGAAGAATACTTTCTACCTCACCGCCCTGGCAGGTGTGGATCTCAGTAATGTGAAATTCAGCAGCGCCGGCAGGGCTGGCTTCAATGGAGGTATCCAGGTGGGATACTATC
>JAGIAP010000521.1:0-2954 GCA_017744805.1 Chitinophagaceae bacterium
TCAATAACCCTTACGCCATTGAAAGACCCATCGATGAGAAAGAATTCATCAAATCCGACGAAAAGAAAAAGATAGCCAAAGCAGCGCTCAGCCTTATCGGACAGAACGATTCCATTATCATCGGATCAGGTACCACCGTTTTTGAAGTGGCCCGCCAACTGCACCCCGACAAAAGGATCATCGTGATCACACCCGCCCTGAAAGTGGCCCTGGAACTGATCAATAGGCCCAATGTGGAGATCCTGTCACTGGGTGGGCTCGTACACCAAAGCTCTTCCTCCACAGCCGGTTCCTTCGCAGAAAAAGTATTGGATGAGCTGTCTTGCGGCGTGCTCTTCATCGGCGTGGATGGCATCGACCTGGAACATGGCCTCACCATCACAAATATCGTAGAAGCCAGCCTCAACCAGAAAATGATCAAATTGGCTCAAACCGTGGTGGTATGCGCCGATAGCTCCAAGTTCGATCGCCGGGGACTGGGCAAGATCTGTAATCTCGATCAGATCGATTATATCATTACAGATGGAGAAGTGAGCCGGGATACGGTGAACAAGATCGAAAGAACAGGCGTGAAGGTGATCGTTGCGGAATAATACCCCTCTATCTTTTCAAATACCTTATTGGGCTTTCCTATTTGGAAAGTCCTTTTTTTGTTCTCTCCCTCCGGAAGCATACTGCCAATTGAACTGAATGATCAGTCAAGCTCCCCCTGGCGTGGTTCCCCTGTGCGCTCTATTTTGTGATTGATTTTGTACAATTTCATCCTGCCCTGGCAACGCGCATCCAATCTACTTCCATTTATCAAATCAGTGTACTATGTCTGAAAAGAGCAACAATTCACAATGGCAGCTCCTGATCCAGGAACTGATTGTCTTCTTACTGATCCTCACTCTTCTTCCCGCAACCAATATGGCACAGTCAACTGACAGTGTTCAGCCTAAACCTGCATCCAAGCCCCGCCCCGGTGCAAGGGCGCCTGTGCCGGAAACCCTTCCGGGCAAAGGACTTGCACAGCATGATTTTCTTTACGCAGGTGGGTGGGACACAAGAAAAGATACCCAAACAATCTTCCGGGTTCAGGGTGGAAAAGTAGTCTGGACCTGGTCTATCCCCATCAAGGATCACAATGGGCAACTCAGCGAATTCAGTGATATCCATCAATTGTCAAATGGCAATGTGTTGTATGCGTGTAAGACCGGTGCAGCAGAAGTAACGCCGAACAGAAAGATCGTCTGGAGCTACGAATGCCCTGCAGGCACGGAATGTCATTCCGCACAACCAATCGGAATGGATAAAGTATTTCTATGCCAGAACGGGCTGCCCGCCAAAGTGATGATCATCAATAAAAGATCAGGAAAAGTGGAAATGGAACATATCGTACAAACCGCCAGGCCCGATGATCCTAAAAGTGTACATGGGCAGTTCCGGAATATACGCATCACTTCCAAAGGCACTTACCTGCTGGCTCACCTGAACATGGGGAAAGTGATTGAATACGATCAAAACTGGAACATCATTTGGTCCATCGATGCGCCTTCAGCCTGGTTGGCTATCAGGCTGAAGAACGGCAATACGCTGATCAGTGGCAATCAATACGGATATGTCCGCGAAGTGAGCCCGAAAGGGGAAACCGTTTGGGAGTTGAACAAAGACGATCTCCCCGGTTTTCCATTGTACACTGTGCAAGGTTTGAACCGACTGGCAAACGGCAATACCATTATCAGCAACTGGGGCGGGTCTATCAGGAAAGAAGACTGGGACAAGGTGGTGCAGGTGCTGGAAGTAAGCCCTGACAAGAAACTGGTTTGGGCATTACATCAATGGAAAGACCCAGATCTCGGTCCCTCTTCCAATTTCCAACCGCTTGATGAAAAGGGTAAGGAAGAACTTGGAGAGCTGCAACGCTGATGAGCATCGCACTCTGAAAAACCGGGAGCATTGGCCATCGATTCTCTCAAAAGTATGGCGAAAAGAGAAAAATGGAGAATGTTATTGTTCAGGCAACTGGTGAATCATTGACTGATCTCAGAAATCGATCTCCAGGCCAAGGATGCCGGCAGCGATCCTCAGGGGGATAGTAGAAGCCCTTGTGTTCCGTTCCCTGATCCGTAATTCCTGAGTAAAAGCCTCAAAGCCATCCACCTGGTTCAGGAACGCCACACAACAGGCAAGCACTTCCGGCTCATATGGTAAGGCACCGATCTGCTTTTCCCAGTGGTACCTATCCGATTGTAGCAAGCTGGTATGTTCTGTCGACCTTTGCAGGATCCTTTCCATGGCCTGAAACTTAGTATCAGCCCGGTTTTCAATTGAATTGACCAATACCAGGTCAATATATACCTGGAGAGGCATTCCCAATCTACCCACCCATTGAGCGCGATACTGATCCGGAATGCTTCCTGCAAATTCTCTGACCTCGAGCTTTCTTGCAAATCGCCATACGAGCTCGTAGAATATCGACTGCGCTCCCTGATCCGTGCTGAACTCATCCCTTGCCTCCATTTCACGCCAATCCCCGCAAACAGCTACCAGCTTCCAAAATGGTTGACCGAGTTGTGCATAAGCGTCTGCTGCATATCTGAACCATTTTTTGCAGGTCTCCTGATCGTACAGGGAACAATAAACAGCCGCAGACAGGAATCCACCCGCGATCAATGTTCCATCCTTGCTGTCACCAGGCCTTATCCCCTTTTCATCCCCTGATAGCGAATAGGCATACCCGCTATACGCTTCCGTAAGCAGTTCTAACCGATATTGGTTCAACCTTAGTTCTTCTGTGTAATTACTCATAACTAAAACCAATCCCGGATATTTGAATAATCATCCGGCTTTGCAAAATCTGGATTAAGTATTGTATCGATGGGAAACATCTTTCTGCCATTCGCCCATTCTTTTCTTGCGGCGTGCCCATCGTATTTCTCAGCTTTCTCGATCTGGAGCGAAGGGATATGCAC
>JAGIAP010000521.1:2964-3207 GCA_017744805.1 Chitinophagaceae bacterium
GCACTTTTGCCACGATCTCACCTTCGTGGTAGTAAGGCAGAAAATTCCTATAGATATTCAGTTCTCTTACTTCTTCTCCCAGGTATTGAAAAGGAATGGCTTTCTTTCCAATGGTATGCAGATACAAATGGAAAACCCATCCCTCCGTGGTAAACCCCTGTGTTGCAAAATCCACGGCCGTAAAAATGGCGGAGGTTGGAATATTGATGGACAATCTCGGGAATCTTTGCACCGCCCCTGCAG
>JAGIAP010000522.1 GCA_017744805.1 Chitinophagaceae bacterium
GACGAATTCTTTGAAGTGATCACCCTCATTCAGACAGGTAAAATGCTGCAAGTACCACTGATCCTCGTAGGCACCCAATACTGGGGTGGCCTCATGACCTGGATGCAGGATACCATGCTTAAGCATTCCGCCAATATCTCACCCGAAGACCTCGATCTGCTCAAGATCGCAGATACACCCGACGAAGTAGTAGCGCATGTGTTGGAGTTTTATACAAAGCATCCACTGCAGCCTAACTTCTGATTTCGATTGCGCGCGGGCGCGCGAGGGTATCACGTTGAAGGCTGTGAAACGAACCGCCGCGGGAGAATATTGATGGGCATTTGAAGGGAGAGATGAGGGGGGGTGGGAATTCTATTCGGCTTCTTCGCTTACGTTTCGAAGGCCTTCAACGTGATACCCTCGCGCTGATGGTCACCCGAAATGTGCGGCAATATTCTGTAGGTAAGGTGGGGAGTAATGGCAGCGGATGCTTTTGTGGGATGGAGGAGAAGGGGGGAAGAAATGGGAGAGAGCGGGAGAGTAGAGGGAGATAATGCTGGGCCTTTGTTCTTGTTTGAATTGCAGTTGGGTTCACAAATAAGCAGAGATTGTTGATGGGAGAAAAAGAATGATGATGCCTGTTGTTAAGGACTGCTGAAGCAATAGGTTACAAATAATGCACTTTGAAACAGATCTGCTACACCCGCATCGTGATGGAGCAAAAGGGATATGAAAAGACGGCCTTGAAAACATAAGCGAAAAAGCTCAATAGAAATCCCATAGCCCAACCCAACCATTCCAAAGCCCCAATAGAAATCCTTCCGCGGTGGTTTGTTTTCCAGCCGGCGTTCATATCCCTTTTGCAAGAGAAAAAATTAAGCAATGCTATCCGGATCCGACGAAGGAGGGACATTATTCGTGACCAGCGCAGGCTTTGGCTTCTTAACCTTAGCCACTAACTTCCTCACTCCCCTGAACAACCGATAATAAAACTCCTTGTTGAAAAGCTGGGAATCATGCAGCGCTTTCCAAATAAGGAACATTCCGATCGGCACCAGTACAAAGGTGGCCAGCCACATGCCTGCCAACGGCGTAAGCACATCTTCCTTCACGAATTTCTTTCCGAAGTTGTTGAGCAAAAAGAAGATCACGAAGAAGACCACGGCAAATACTACCGGCGTTCCGATACCGCCCTTGCGGACAATGGAGCCCAGCGGCGCCCCGATGAGGAATAGCACCAATACAGCGAGCGACATGGTGATCTTCTCATGCCAGGTCATGAGGTGCAGGCGCAGGTCTTTGCGTTTGTTCTCGTATTCCATGGAACTGCCTTCGATAGCAGATTTCATGGAGCTTGCGTAGGATGAGCTCATATCGAAGATAGAATTGCGGAGACTATCGGGAATGAGCTGCGAGAAACTCTTGATGGAATCCGGAACAGGAGCGGTTTTTACCTTGGTCCAGCCGGTATCGAGGTATTTGTTGAAGGAAAGATACATCTGGAGGTCTGCGCGGGTGCGGGCCTCCACTTTTTTGTTGTCTCGTTCCAGCGAGTCGATCACTACGCTGAGCTGGCGGACATTGAGCATTTCGTAGCGATTGCGGTACACGCTGTCCGAGGTTTGATTGAGGGCCAGCGAACCGAGATCGAGTATCTTCTTGTATTCCTTGAATCCTAGTCGGGTGAATTGAGTATTGGTGGTGTTGCGGCGACCTTCCTCCTGGTAACGCCATCCGTCCTGGAGCTTGAATTCGAGAAAAAGTTTATCAGGCGTTACGCGCATCACCCCGCGGCGGGCCGCGATCATATTATCCTGCAACTGGTTTCTGGCCTCTTCATAGATGATCACATTATGGAGGATGCTGTCCTGTTCCTTCTTTCCTACCTTCAATGCATAACCGGGAATAGTGGTATAGAAAACACCTTCTTTGAGGTCGAAGGCAGGTTTTTTATTGATGAGGTCCGAGTGCAGGGTCTTCATTTTCAGGTTGGCTACGGGGATCACGTAGTTATTGAAGAGGAAGGCCATGAAGGAGAGGAGGGCGGCTACTACCAGGAGGGGGCGCATGAATCTCATGAGGCCGATACCGGCAGATTTGATGGCTACCAGCTCGAAGGTTTCGCCCAGGTTACCGAAGGTCATGATACTACTGAGTAGTACGGCCAGGGGAAGGGCCAGGGGAACCAGGGTAGCGCTGAGATAGGTGATCAGTCGAAGCATGATGAACCCATCGATACCTTTACCAACGAAATCGTCTATCCACAACCAGAAGAATTGAAGGATCAGCACAAAAAGTGTGAGGAAAAAGGTGGCGATAAAGGGGCCAATGAATGCCCTGAGTACAAGTATATCCAGTTTTTTGATCACAATACTGCTAGTTACCTTTAATACATGAATCCAACAAAAATACAGCTTTCGGAAGATGAATTGGCATTCGTTCAAAATGGTCAATTGCTTTTAACAAAGAATGCGATCATCGATAAGGCGGTGGAGGTGATGGGAGGGATGCATGGGCAGATCAAAAAGCTGATGGAGGAACTGGGGCCGCCGTTACCGGCGGAGGTTTTGGGATCTTCGGGGAAGATATCAAAAGGAGAAAAATATGAAGGATTGCCCTGGGTGATGCTGGATTATCCCCGGGTTTTTGGGAAGGGGGCGGTATTTGCGATCAGGACCATGTTCTGGTGGGGGCATTTTTTCAGTATCACCCTTCATGTGAGCGGGCCCTACAAGGCCATGTTCAAAGAGGTGTTGATGCGGAACAGGATGCTGTTGCAGGAATGTAATTTCTTTATATGTGTTTCGGAGGAAGAGTGGCGGCACGACTTTGCCTCCACCAATTATGTATCGCTTGACCGCCTGAGTGATCAGGCGGTTGAAAACATATTTTCGGTTAATGATTTCTGTAAGTTATCGGTGAGAATTCCTTTGCAGATGTGGAATTTTTCAATGGAAACGGCGGATACATTGTATCGCGCCATATTCGAATCATTGAAGCCTTAGTTGCCGAGGCGGTGAAACAGATCTTTCACCTGGTAACCCCATAACTGACTCTGATCTTTTACTTCAGCCTTCTCAGCAAAGTCTTTGATCACAAGGATAGTTTGGTTGGTCACTTCCGATTTCTCTATGCGAAATTCAAAATATTCATCGGTTGGCGCATGCAGCCAGTGGAAGCGAATGAATTTGTCTTCTTCACTCTCTGTTACTTC
>JAGIAP010000523.1 GCA_017744805.1 Chitinophagaceae bacterium
GGAAGCCTGACCATTACTCGGGCGCGGTGGGAAAATATGCCGTGATGATGAAAGGGCCCGATACGGCTATCCATCAGGGTGAGTTGGTGAAAGTGCGGATCGTAGTGGAGGGAACGGGCAACCTGAATTTGCTGACACCTCCGGAAGTCAACTGGCCTGAAGGGGTGGATACGGCTGACCCTGCCGTGAGGGAGATGATAGACAAATTCAATTTCCCGCTCAGTGGAAGTAAGGTATTTGAATATTCCTTTGCCGCTCCGGACACGGGCTCTATCACCATCCCTGCTGCAACTCTTGCTTATTTCGATCCGCAACAATATCAGTATAAAGAGGCCAGCAGCATGCCCCTGGTACTGACAGTGAAAGCTGGTGAATCGGAAGAGACCCGTCAGTTGAGGGCAACGGCGATGCAAAATGTGGGCGGGGGAATTCCCAAACATTATTACTGGTTTGGGCTGGTAGTGTTGATCATTCTGGGTTGGTTGAGCTGGCAGTTCATCCAAATGAGGAAAAAGAAACCGGTGCCCTTGCCGGAGGAGCCCAAAAAGCAGGCCTTGGTTGTTCCGGCTCCTGAAGAGCAATTGGCCACTGCCCGTGAAAGCCTGCAAACCGGCAATATGAAACTCTTTTACCACGAGATACAGCATGCGCTCTGGAATATGGCGGCAATTCGCTGCGAGATACCCCCATCCTTATTGAATAAACAGAATGTGGCTGCAAAACTGGCTATGGAAGGCGTTGATGCCGGGCTGGTGCAGCAGTTGCTGCATGTGTTGAATACCTGTGAATGGGCGCTCTATGTACCCGAGCATGAGCAGAGCGATCCCCGAAACCTGCTGGATGAAACACGTTTTGTGTTGGAAGGCCTTACTCCCAGAGCCTGATCTACTCCGAATATTTGTAACCTACGCCGCGCACTGAATGGAAGAATTGGGGATTGCGGCTATCCTCTTCAAAATATTTCCTGAAGTTGAGGATGAAATTATCGATGGTCCGGGTGGTAGGATACACATTGTAGCCCCAAACGGTTTGAAGGATCTTTTCCCGCGGCACCACTTCATTCTTGTTCTCGATGAGCAGTTTCAGTAGCATGGCTTCTTTTTTGCTGAGCTGGATACGCTCGCCTTTGCGTGTGGTGGCCTCCTGTGCTTTGAAGTCGAGGGTATTGTTACCGAAGGTATATGTATCGCCAACGGTATCCTTATCCTGCATCTTCTTGTTCTTGTTGATCAGCTTTTGAACGCGCAATAGCAGTTCTTCCAGGTTGAATGGTTTGGTGAGATAATCATCTGCGCCTTTCTTGAGCCCCAGCACCCGGTCAGAGCTGGCATTTTTGGCGGAAAGGATGAGGATAGGCACTTCGTTATTTTGAACACGGATGGTTTCTGTAACGGTGATGCCATCGAGCTCGGGTAACATCACATCGAGGATGATGAGATCGAAATATTCTCCCTGAACTTTCTGAAGGGCATCGCTGCCTGTGAAGGAGGAAGTGACCTCATATCCTTCCAGTTCCAGGTTCAGCTTTAATGCGTCATGGAGATTTTCTTCATCTTCAACCAGCAGTATGGATGTTTTTGTGCTCATGCTTTTCAATTACTTGGTGAAGCTCACCGTAAAGATACTTCCGGTGGGCGTGTTGTCTGTTACCCGGATGGTAGCCCTGTGATCATCGGCTATTTTGCGGCAAAGGAAGAGGCCGAGGCCAGTGCCTTTGGCGGTGCGGGTATTTTCATTTCCGATGCGATAGAATTTATCGAATACTTTATGTTTTTCGTGATCGGGGATCCCGGGGCCTTCATCTATCACCTGCAAGATCACGGCCTTGGTTGTGGAGCTGAGCCGCACTTCGATGGTGGCAGTTTTGGGTGAATACTTAACGGCGTTCTCCACCAGATTGTTCACCAGGATCTGCAGCAGCAGGGGGTCGCCGGAGAGATCCGTTTCGGGTTGGATATGGGTGATCCATTTCCTGGAAGAGAACCGGTTGATGAAATCCTGCACGGCAGATTGAACAAGGCTGCTGAGATCCACTTCTTCTTTTGCGATACGGTACCGGCCTCCTTCGAGTTGTGAGGATACCAGGATATTATTGGCCAGGGTATTGAGACGGTTGGTCTCTTCCAGCGTCATGGAAAGCAGCTTTTGCTTTTTGGCCTCATCCAACTGGTGTTTGAGTAGGGTTTCCAGGTTCAGCTTGGCAACTGCAATGGGCGTTTTGAGCTCATGGGTAACAGCCATCATGAAATGTTGCTGTTGTTGCTGCAATTTGATCTGCTTGCGAACGGCGCGGTACACGAAGAGTGCGCCTACCAATGTGAGTACAAGAAAGGTGGCCCCTTCCCCGGTATATTGGGCATGCTTCCTTTTCTTCTCTTCCTGTATCTTTTCGTATTTGCTGAGATAGGTTGGGTCGTCCAGTATCAATGCGCTGAGTTTGTGCTCAGCCATCTGTTCTACCTGGCGGTTGAGCGCGATGAACCAGAATACGAGGGCGGCAAGGATATAGCTGAGCAGGATCCAGTAGACCGCGCTTGCGAGGAACAATTTGCTTTTAAAGGAAGCTTTCATTCATCATTTAGCTTTTTCGATGCGGATGCCTGCGTTCATCACGTGCTCCAGCGGGTCTTCCCGCATCATTTGCTGCAGGGTGAATTTGTACGTACCTGCATGCAGGGGTACGGGTTGGTCACCAGGGGTGATTCGGACGCGCTGTTCAAAAATATCATCCATGCCTGAGCCCAGCCATCCTTTATCGTCAGTAGCCAACTGAAGGTCCAGCATATGGGTGCTGGTTTCCCCGGTGGGGCTTTGGATGGTGGTGTTCAGGTAAAGATTTTGGAAACGGTATGCATCCGTATGCCGGATCACTACGTAGATATGGTACCGGCTAACGGTATCTTCAATATTGACGGTTATCTCCGGTTTGAAGGATTTACTCCAGGCGTGATCTGGGATGGCGATATTCTTTTCGAATAGGTCGGTTCTCACGGAGCAGGCATTCAAAAAGATGCCTGCGAACAGTAACATCAGGATGCTGGTGATGCCTTGTTTTTTCAAGGGGGAAATTTTTACAAATATAAAATTACAATACGTTCAGTACCTGTTCTTTTGCTTTTTCCAGTTCATCCTTCATTTGTACAACCGCTTTCTGGATGGTGGAATCATAAGCTTTGGCACCGGTGGTATTGATC
>JAGIAP010000524.1 GCA_017744805.1 Chitinophagaceae bacterium
CCATAATCCTTCATTTTCTTATTGGTTATATCCATCCGTTTGTAGATGGAAATGGTAGGACTGCCAGAACTGTATTTTATTGGTATCTTCTAAAACATGGATATTGGCTAATTGAATTCATGTCGGTTTCAAGGATAATCCTCAATTCCAAAGCGCAATACGCAAGAGCTTACTTGCATACAGAACGGGATGAAAACGATCTCACCTACTTCTTGATATATAATTTGAAATCGATCCATAAGGCCCTTGATGATCTCAGGAAATACATCAAGCGGAAATCAGCCGAGAAACAGAATGCATTGACATTATTACGAAATACAAGTTTTAACGACCGGCAAATCTTACTTATCCAGGAAATGATCCAGGATCGCAAAATCTATTTCACAGTACGGAAAGTTCAAACGAAATTTCGTGTTAGTAATCAGACCGCAAGGACTGATCTGAGTGGCCTTGTTGAAAAAGAAATATTGATTGAGAGACGAAGCGGCAACAAAACCCAATACCTCCCGGCAATAGACTTTCTGAATAAAATAGAAAAATAAAATTAATCATTCCCTCCCCTTCCGTTTTCTCATTTTCCCATAGATCTTCTTTGCTTTCTGCACCATCGATATGAACTCTTCCTGCACATAATCCCCTTTCCTGTGCGCCTCATCGGCCATGATGATCACATCATTCCACCCATACTGGTGCGCAAATTTAGACTGCTTGAGCAAAGATGCGAACATCACCACCGAAGTGGCAAAGCGATAGCAATTGGGTAACTGGCTGAACTCCGTATAATTGCTTTCGACCCGATATTCGCTTATACGTCGCAGTGACTCATTGGGTTTTCTGAAATTGATGCTGAGGTTGGCAAGTGGTTCATCCGTAGGATAAGCTTCCGCGCCGGGCCCGCGTACAGGTACCACCTCGAACAATACCAATAATGAGTGCCCGGGCCCTACTTCCCCTCCCTCTACTTCGTTCAGGGAATCAGCCAGGGCCTTCGCTTTGTTATCGAAACCGATCAACCGGTATTCCTTGATCACGGATGAATTGAAGCGAATATTCAGATAAGCATCATCTGCCACAGTGAACAAAGTTTGGGTCAGCTCCTTCACCAATACTTTTTCAGCTTCCTGCTCATTGTCGAGATACGCAAAATTGCCATTGCCTTTCTTGGCCAGCACTTCAAGTTTGGAGTCCTTGTAATTCCCCATACCTACTCCCAAACAGGTAAGATAGATACCCCATTCCTGGTGTTGCGTGATCAGTTTTTCCAACTCATCCTCGCTGCTCTGTCCTACATTGAAATCCCCGTCCGTAGCCAATATCACGCGATTGTTACCTCCTTTGATGAACTGGCTCTTCGCCAGCCTGAAGGCAGTTCTGATGCCCGATTCACCGGGTGTTGCGCCTCCGGGATACATCTCTTCGATCGACTTCCTGATCTTCACTTTATCACCCCCGGAAGTAGGCGGCAGCCAAACACCTACCGTACTTCCATATACGACAATGGACACGGTATCGGTATTGCGCAGATTGTCTACCAGTAATTTGAAAGAAGATTTCAGCAAGGGCAACCTGTTGGGCATATCCATGGATCCGGATACATCCACCAGGAAAACCAGGTTGGATGGCGGGATCTCATTGCTGTCTATTTTCCGCGAAGCGATATTGAGGTACAATAACTGGTGTTCGGGGTTCCAGGGACAATCGGAGATGTATGACCGAAAACCAAAGATGCTGTCCTTTGCCAGTGGCGAGGTCTCGAAATTGAAATAATTGAGCAGCTCTTCCGTGCGGACGGCATCCGGCGGCACGGTAGTTTGCATATTGAGGAAACGGCGGATATTGCTGTACGCTGCGCGGTCTGCATGAATGGCAAAGCCCGTTTCGGGGTTCTTCCTGGCCATCACAAATTCGTTCTCTACCAGGCTGCTATAGGTTTCCCCGCTGAACAGGAATTTCTTTCTTTCTTCCTGTTCCAGATCGCGCGTCAGGCTCACCAGCCGGTTGCGTTGAAGATGGGCCGCCGAATACAACATTTTAAGGGCGATGATATGATAACGGCCAGCCTCTACCCTGATAGCAAGATCCTGGTATCCATCCAGTGAAACAAAAAGGGAATCTGTTTCTTTGGTACTCACGATACCGAATGAGCCTCTTACGCCCGAGTAATAAATAAGATTGCTGGATTGTAATTTAAGGCGGGCATTGGACAATGAATTTCCTTTCTCGTCCCTGATCTCACCGCGCAGGTAGTACTGGGCGGAAGCAGTGGCAAACAGGCAGGTGAACAGCAGTATCGCAAACGCAATTCTCAACAGGTAATTTTGGTTTGAAAAATACCATATCCTTTGGTTAATTGCAAGTGTACGGGATCAGGATCGCTATTCTGCCAGCTTGTAGATCTCGGGAATATTTCTTCCCAGTCCATCATAATCAAGGCCGTAGCCAACAACAAATTTGTTGGGAATAGCAAATCCAAGGTAATCGATGGGGATCGGAAAAACTGTAGCTTCAGGCTTATGCAGCAAAGCTACGATCTTTAAGGAAGATGGCTGCTGATGGTGCAGTTGAGGCAGGAATTCACTCAGGGTTTTGCCTGTATCCACGATATCTTCGATGATGATCACATCCCTTCCGAAGATATCCGTATCCAGACCGATGGCTGTGATCACCTGTCCTGTAGAACGGGTACCCTTATACGAAGCCAGCTTGATGAAGCAAACCTCCACGTCCACAGTAAGCTCCTTGAAAAGGTCGGCGGCAAAGATGAAAGAGCCATTGAGGATGGCGATAAATACTGGTCTTTTACCAGCATAATCCTTGTTAAGGGAATCAGCGATCTCACGGATGCGTTTTTTGATCACATCGGCAGTGAGGTACGGTTCGAATGATTTATCATGCACCCGGATTATGCTCATAGAAATCAGTTATTGGTAAATGACAAGCGTTTGACCGATCTTCAGATCAGCTCCCTGGAGCTTATTCCACTCCTGGATCTTTTCAACAGTTACATTGTATTTTTTGGCGATGCTGTACAGGGTCTCCTTAGTTTGCACGATATGCGTCAATGCATTGGTCATGGCGGGCCTGCTGTCTACAGTAGTCCTTACCACGGCAGCAACGGCCATTTCTGAGGCCAGCCTGGGCCTTGAAGGGGCCGATGAGCGAAGATAGATACGCTCTCCGAT
>JAGIAP010000525.1 GCA_017744805.1 Chitinophagaceae bacterium
CTGTAACTGCATGGAGCCCTGTTCTGCTTTGCGTTTCATTTCGTCCGCCAGTTTGGTTTGATCATCCAGCTTCTTTTCCATTTCCTTCAAACGGAGCTGATAATCCGCTTCGCGGGTGGCAAAGCGTTGTTCCTCCAGTTTACGGAGATCTTCGGATAGTTTGGTTTTCTCCTCGATGATCCTGCGTTGGAGGGTGAGCTCCAGTTCAGCCTCTTTATCCTTCAACTCCTGTTCCTGTTTGAGAAAATTGACCTCGCGGTCGCGGGCGGCGCGGAGCTTTTCTTCATTGTCTTTATTGTTCTGTTCCAGGAGGCGGAGCTTATGCTCGAAGTCGGCACCGATATTCTTACGGAGTTCCTGTTCGATATGGAGTTGCAGCTTCTGCTTCTCTTCTTCAAACTGCCTGGCGGCAGCCTGTTCCCGCAGTTGAGCTTCTTTTTCCCAATCCTTTTCCTTTTGGAGTAATGCCTTTTGCAGGTCCTTCTCCTTCTGCAGGAATTCGTCTTCTTTTTTCGAGAATTCTTCCTCTTTCTTTTTGACGAAATCCTTCATTTTATCTCTCAACTCCTTCTTCACGTCCTCGGACAGGGCGTCGGAAATAGCGAACTCGTGTCCGCAATTAGGGCACTTGATATCTGCAGCCATCCAACCGGTAATTTTTTGCAAGTTTACAAAGAACCTCCGGTTAAAAACCGAATGGGGGAAAACACCTGCATAAACTTGGAATAAATTACCTACATTTAGATCACTAATTCCATTTCCTCCGTCATTTCCCCAGACTCTAACCTTTATTATCCCAGTTTTAGCTCAGGAAGATCCTACACATCACAGATCAGTTTTTGATCCGTCTCTGCATTCTTTTAATACAATCAACTACCTGTTTTATGGATGGAACAATGGCGGTGATCACTATGTTTGCACCCAATTTCGCTCCCAGGAACTGGGCCTTTTGTAATGGACAGATATTGCCCATTGCTCAGAATCAGGCGCTCTTTTCCTTGCTGGGCACCACTTATGGAGGAAATGGCGTTACCAATTTCGCATTGCCCAATCTCCAGGGGCGTGTGCCCATAGGCGAGGGCACAGGGCCGGGATTATCCAATTACACACTTGGACAAGCCGGTGGCTCAGCTACCACCACATTATTGCTCAGTAATCTTCCGTTGCATGTACATGGGGCCGGAACCGTTCCGGTGTCAATTGATTGCGATTCCCAACCGGCATCGGAACAATTCCCGGATGGCTTCTACATTGCCGGCATCAATAATAGCTTTGCCAGCACTTCTTCTCCCGGGGTAAGCATGCAGGCGCCGGTTTATACGGCCACTATCGGGAATACCGGTAACAATCAGCCGATCCCACTGATGCCTCCTTTCCTGGTGATCAATTACATTATCTGTCTCTTCGGCATCTTTCCATCCAGAAACTAAAACTACTATTATGTTCGATCAGCCATACCTTGGGAATGTCACAGTATTTGCCGGCAATTTTGCGCCGGTGGGCTGGATGTTCTGCAACGGACAATTACTAGCTATCTCAGAAAATGATGCTTTGTTTGCGCTCATCGGCACCACGTATGGTGGTGACGGGGTAACCACTTTTGCGCTTCCCAATTTCCAATCCCGTGTAGCTGTTCACCAGGGAACATTGTCTGGAAGTCCTTACATAATCGGAATGGTGGGGGGCACTGAAAATATCACCCTCACCATCAACCAGATGCCTGCGCACAATCATCCATTCGTTTCAGCTTCAGGAAATATCCCTGCCAGTAGCAGTAACTCGGGCAACGTGGCCACTCCTCAGAATAATGTACCGGCCGTGGCTCCCGTAAACCTGTACAATCCTTCCGGAGATGGTTTGGGAATGGGGCCCGGCGTAGCGAACGGCAGTACTGGTATTGCAGGTGGCAGCCTGCCTGTGTCCATCCTTTCGCCCTACCTGGCCATGAATTATATCATAGCTGTGTTCGGGATCTTTCCGGTACAAAGCTGATTCCCATTTTCTAACTATTACAAATACACGATATGACAGGAGTTTTAGCATATATCACTGCTTTTGGAGGCAATTTTGCTCCAAGGGGTTGGGCGGTCTGTTATGGTCAGTTGATGCCCATTTCGCAGAACACCGCCTTGTTTTCCCTGATAGGCACTTTTTATGGGGGGGATGGTAAATCAACATTCGCTTTGCCAGATCTCAGGGGCAGGGCGATAGTGGGCGCAGGGCAGGGGCCCGGACTATCCATTTATGATATAGGGCAGCAGGGAGGAACGGAAAATACCACTTTGCTCGCTTCGGAGCTGCCCGTACATACACATCCCATTCAACTGGGCTTCACTCCCAAATGTTCCTCCGGCAACGGCAGCACGAATGGCCCCGCCAATACTACCTATGCTCCATTGAGCAGTGGCGCCAACGCTTTCAGCAGTACCTCCAATACAAAGATGAAAGCGTATAATGCCACCGTCAATACAGGCCCCACGGGGCCCGGTTTACCCTTCAGTAACAGGAACCCATATCTCGCCCTTACATACCTGATCTGTTTGTCTGGCGTATTCCCTTCAAGACCTTGACCATGAACAAGACCATCGGAATATTATTACCCCGTTCTTCCGAATACCCGGGCATGGGCTTCGATATCCTGGCCGGGCTGAAAGCCGGTCTCCTGGCTCATCCCGGAGTAGATATCAGGTTTGTTACGGAGAATATCGGCTTCGGGGATAACCCCGCACACAATTATGCATGTGCAGAAAAAATGATACTGCAGGAAGATGCATCGGCCATCATTTGTTACAGTCAGTTCCTGAATGCAGAGCCCTTGTATGCGCTGGCCACCTCATCCGGAAAACCTTTCATTTTCCTGGATGCCGGCATGCAAATGATGACCGTTCCTCAAAACAATGCTTGCTTTCATATCTCCCTGCAAGGCATACATGCCTGTTCCATCGCGGGCGCAAAAGCTGCTGAAGGGAACAGGAATGTGTTGATCGCCACTTCTTTTTATGATGGTGGCTACAGAGGCCCCTGGGGTTGTTATGAAAGTATCGTGAATGCAGGTGGCAAGGTCTGCGGTAACTATGTGAGCGGCTATAAAACGGCAGAGTTCACCATCGATAAATACCTGGATCTGTTGCAGCATTCCGGGGT
>JAGIAP010000526.1 GCA_017744805.1 Chitinophagaceae bacterium
GGATTGGAGAGATTGGGCTATGGTAATTCTATTGTATTTCTTCGCTTATGTTTCCTCAACCAGCGTTCATATCCCTTCGCCGCCAAACAAAATAGCCAAAACAACTCACCCGTGCTTTTCGTGATAAATACTACTGAATTCTCCCACCACCGCCTTCCCCCTCTCATCAAAGCTCAATTTATTCAACCTCAGATCATCCACATCGGACTGCAGCACCCTCCGCCATTGCGGATCCAGCGTGCCCCCCTTTTCGCCCGGTTTTATGTTGGGGTCGTACTGGTATTGCGGATCGCAAAGCGTGCCACGGGGATACATGATGCCTGGTGCGCCTTTGCCGCGGATATCGAGATTGGAGGGGTGATCCAGGCCAAGCGTATGTCCGTACTCGTGAGCTGAAGTAGTGGCGGTTTGTTTCAGGTTGGCGATCTTGAAATACCCCGTATTGCTGCCGAGGCCATCCACGAAGGAGATATCGAGATTGGAGAACTCTTCTACGCGGAAGAAATTGAGTCGTGGGTTATCGTTATACCAGATCTCTTCGGGCTTGATATCGGGCTGGTAGATGCCATCGATCTGGAAGCGAAGGATCAGGTCCTGGTGATGGATCCTAACGATCGCTTTGGGCTCGTTCCAAATGGAGGCGATGTCTTCGGCCATCTGAATGGCGAGGGCATTATCGGCGGCATCGCCATAGATGATGATGGTAGCGTTGAGGGTCAGTATCGACTGGCCATTATCGATTGATGCTTCTCCCATATTGAAGGTTTTGACTGTATTAAAGTTACAATACGGATGGGTTTGGCAGAAGGGGAATGTGGAAATAGAAATGGGGTCATTCCGTTGGTACAGAATAACCCCCTTTTCTCTCATGTGACCCGACCCCCGTGGGTCTTGAGTCTTTTTATCGGGCTGGCCCTAGTTGCGAATGGGTTTGCCTCCTTTCAGGACACTTTGTATCCTTTCCAATGTTTTCTTTTCACCGCAGAGGCTGAGGAATGCTTCACGTTCCAGGTCGAGCAGGTATTGCTCGCTCACCAGTGATTGCTCACTCAGATCGCCGCCGCACATTACGTAAGCCAGCTTTTTGGCTACAGTAACATCGTGATCTGTTGCGTAGCCACCGCGCCACATGCCGTTGATGCCGGCATAGAGGGCGCCAAGGGCTGAGCGGCCCAGCACTTTTATATCGTTGCGGGGTACCGGCATGGTATAACCGCTATCGTATAGCTCGATCACGCTTTTCTTAGCTTCTGCGATCCTTCTCCCCTGGTTCATCACTACTTCATCGTGGCCTTTGCGCAGGATGCCCAGGTCAAAGGCTTCTGCTGCAGAGGTGGCCACTTTAGCGGTGGCGATGGTGAGGAACCTGTTCTTCAGCGTGATGCTGTCCGGCTCATCTTCATGCATTTCATCAGCGGCGCGTAGCACGAATTCTTTGGTGCCACCACCGCCGGGGATCAGGCCTACGCCCAGCTCTACCAGTCCGATATAGGTTTCTGCGGAAGCACAAACTTTGTCGGAGTGAAGGCTAAGCTCGCAGGCGCCGCCGAGTGTGAGCGCATGTGGCGCTACCACAACGGGGATGGCAGAATAGCGGGCCCTCATCATTGTTTGCTGGAAGAGGCGGATAGCCATATCCAGCTCGTCATATTCCTGCTCTATCGCAAGCATGAAAATCATGCCAACATTTGCTCCTGCGCTGAAATTAGGACCATCATTGGCGATCACCAGTCCTTTATAACCGGATTCCGCGAGGGCGATGGATTTTTGAATGCCTTCCAATACTTCTCCACCGATGCTATTCATCTTGGTGTTCCATTCCAGTCCGAGAACATTGTCGCCGAGATGGTAAGTGCGGCAGGCGCTGTTCTTCCATACGGTTTGGTTCTCGAAATTCTTCATCACCAGGAAGGCTTCGCCTCCGGGCAATGCTTTGTATGATTTGGAAGGGATATCGTAGTACAGTTTGCGACCGTTCTCTACTTTGTAGAAGGAGGCGGCCCCGGAAGCGATCATCTCTTCTACCCAGGGGGCTACGGAGTAACCGGATTCTTTCATTTTCTTAACGGTTCCCGCAACACCCAGCACATCCCAGCTTTCGAATGCACCGATCTCCCAGCCGAAGCCCGCCATCATGGCGTCATCCACGCGATAGATATCATCGCTGATCTCTGGAATGCGATGGGAGATATAGGAGAACAGACCGTAATGGAAATGCCTGTAAAAATCACCGGCCTTGTCCATTCCTGTAACAAGCGCTTTGAGCCTTGTTTTCAGGTCGTCTATAGGTTTGGCCGCTTCCACCGTTGCGAACTTCGGTTTCTTGCGTGGCTCGTATTCGAATGTATCGAGATTGAGGGTGAAGATCTCTTTTTCACCACCTGCACCTTTTCTTTTTGAGAAGAAACCCTGACCAGTCTTGTCGCCGAGCCAGTTATTGGTCACCATTTTGTCCAGCCAGGCGGGAATGGTGAAGGTGGCGCGTTGCTCATCGTTCGGGCAATTCTCTGCAACGCCTTTGGCAACTTTCACGAGTGTGTCGATACCTACTACATCAGCCGTTCTGAAGGTAGCAGATTTCGGGCGACCGATGATCGGACCAGTCAGCGCGTCCACTTCATCGATGGTGAGTTTCATTTTTTCCACCAATCCAAAGATGGCCATGATGCCATACACGCCAATGCGGTTGGCGATGAAGGCGGGCGTGTCTTTGGCCAGCACAGTAGTTTTGCCGAGTTGGAGATCCCCGTAATGTAACAGGAAATCGATCACGGCAGTATCTGTATATGGAGTGGGGATAATCTCGAGAAGACGCAGGTAGCGCGGTGGATTGAAGAAATGCGTTCCGCAGAAATGCTTTTTGAAGTCATCACTTCTTCCTTCTGCCATCAGGTGGATGGGAATACCCGATGTGTTGGAAGTAATGAGGGTACCGGGTTTGCGGTATTTTTCTACTTCGGTAAAGATCTGCTGTTTGATATCGAGGCGTTCCACCACTACTTCAATGATCCAATCGTAGCTGCCGATATCCTTCATATTATCGGTGAAGTTGCCGGTAGTGATGCGCCTGGCTACATCTTTGGTGAAAACGGGAGATGGATTGCTTTTGAGTGCGGCCTGCAATGCGTCGTTCACCAGTTTGT
>JAGIAP010000527.1 GCA_017744805.1 Chitinophagaceae bacterium
TGCCAGTGGGGCAGATTATTTCGAGAATGCAGGAAGCACCAAACAGGAAGGCATCGAGTCACAGGCGCGGTACAATTTCGTTCCCAAACATCAGGGCTTTGTGTCCAACCTGCAGCTCTGGGCCAGTCATACCTGGTATTTCTTCCATTACAAGAATTTCAAACAGTTGAGCACCGATCTCAATGGCAAGGCCCTTCCCGGTGTTGCGCCTCATACGGTAGCGGCCGGGCTGGACCTGAATACCAGGCCAGGGCTTTATGCAAACATCAGCTTTTTCTATGGCGATCGCAGCCCACTGAATGATGCCAATACAGAGTATGCCAGCTCCTACCAGCTTACCGGCGGCAGGATCGGGTGGCGAAAGGCTTTCACCTCACGTATCAGTACCGATCTGTATGCCGGAGTAGATAATCTCTTTGATGCCCGATACAGCCTCGGCAATGATATCAACGCCGCCGGTGGCCGCTATTTCAACACTGCCGCAGGGGTAAATTACTTTGCCGGGCTGAGTTTCCGGTACAGTTGGTAATGCCGGAGGGCCGCCGTCACTCGCCGGAAGGCGGGCAACAAACACACCCTGAGTAAAATCATTTTGGCGCTTGCTCCTACAGAACTACATTTGCTGCCGTAATTGGTTTCCCGGATCCGAAAGATCCCGGGATTAAAAGGGAAACCGGTGTAAATCCGGTGCTATCCCCGTAGCTGTAATTTGCAGATGCAGTAATCGCCCCCACTGCATCATTGTTCAATCTTCATACCACTATCGTTTTCTGATGGGAAGGTGTTGAACAGGCAACAAGCCAGAAGACCTGCCAGTTGCATTTCAATCACATCAACGAGCTTTCGGGTGAAAAGCCGGGATGAAATGAGTGCTTCATGGCACTGCCTCACATTTCATTTCTGTATTGTTTTCTTTTTTCCGAAGGCTCATAGTTAACGAAAACAAACTATGAGCATGAACAAAAAACTTCTCTCACTTGCTGCACTGCTGGCCGCCATGCATGCCCATGCACAAGACTCCACCAAAAAACAACTGGATGAGGTGGTGGTAACTGCCACCAAGTACGAACGAAAAGCTTTCGAGACCGGCAAAGTGATCACCGTTCTTGACAAGACCATCCTGGACCGCAGCCATGGCAAAGACCTGGCACAATTGCTGACCGAACAAGCCGGTATTGTAGTGAACGGCGCTACCAGCAATCCTGGAAAAGATAAATCCATCTTCTTCCGTGGCGCAGCCTCCAATAACACCGTGATCCTCATCAATGGTATCCCCCTTTCCGATCCTACCGGCCTTGGCGCAGCATTCGACCTCAGGTTGATCCCCATAGACCAGATCGAAAGGATCGAGATACTGAAAGGTGCTCAATCTACCCTTTACGGATCCAATGCCGTTGCAGGAGTGATCAATATCATCACACGCAAAGGCACTCCCGGTAAACCTGCAGAATTGTATGGCAGCTATGCCATGGGCAGCTACAATACCATCAAGGCAGACGCAGGCCTGGGCGGCGGTAACGACAAACTCCGCTACAACGTCGGGTTCTCCCACCTGGAAACCAGGGGCATCTCTGATGCACTGGACACCGCCGCAGTAAAGACTTTCGACAAGGATGGCTTCATGCAGAAATCGGTGAATGTGAACATCGATGGTGAAGTGATCAACAACCTCCGTGTAAAACCCTTCTTCCGGTATACTGCCATCATTGGCAACCTCGATGGCGGATCATTCATCGATAAGAAGAACATCGGTTATGAAAGCAAACTGATCTCCGCCGGAACGCAGGTCAATTACAAATTCAATAAAGGTCAGGTTACCGCCCAGTATCAATATGATGATCTGGACAGGATCGCCGATGGTGCTGTATTCAAAGGCAGGACACAACTTGCGGAAGCCTTTGCGCAATACGATCTTTTCAAACATGTGCAGGTACTTCTCGGATCCGATGTTCGTGTACAACAATTGCTGGACACCAATATTTTAAAGAAGAATCCGCTAGTTACCATGGCCAGCCCTTACCTGGCTGTTTTCCTGAAAGACCTGAATGGGCTCTATCTCGAAGCTGGTGGCCGCTTCAACCATAACAGCGTGTTTGGTAACAATTTCACCTATAGTTTCAACCCATCCTATCTTATCAACAAGGATGTGAAAGTGTTCGCCAATATCGCCTCCGCATACAGGGCCCCCAGCCTTACAGAGCTCTATGGATTGTATGGGCCTAACCCCGATCTCAAACCGGAAAAAAGCTATACATGGGAACTGGGCGCACAAGCATCCCTGATCAATAATATCCTGGAAACAAGGGTAGTCTATTTCAACAGGAGAGGCAAGGACGTGATCAACTGGTTTGGCGCAGGCTATGTGAACGTGGAAGAACAAAAAGACCAGGGCCTTGAAGTGGAGCCTACCATCAATATCACAAAGGACCTTAACATCAAACTATACTATAGCTATGTGGATGGAAAAGTAACCACCCCTAAGAACGGGAAAGATACCACCTACCATAACCTGGTACGGAGGCCCAAACATTCTTTCGGAGCTACCATCGGATACCAGGTAACAAAGAACCTGTTCGTAAGCACCAATGTGTACACTTACGGCAAACGCTATGATCTTGGCTTTGGACCTCCCCCGGACTTCCTGACCGTACAGATCCCCCTCGCTTCATACACGATGTGGAATGCTTATGCAGAATACAAGCTCCTGAAAAACCGTATTCGTATATTTGCTGACCTGAAGAATATCACTAATGCCAAATACCAGGAAGTGCTCGGCTACTCTACCATGGGTACCAATATCACCGCTGGATTGGCAGTAAGGTTATAAACACAAAAACAGAAGCTAACATGTCATTGAAACAATTCAATCCACGCAACACGGTATTGTTTGCCTTTATGGTAGTAGTAGCGCTGATGAGGATCTTCCTCAGTGCAGAAGCACCTATGAATCCCATTGCCACCTTCACTCCTCTCGGCGCTATGGCCCTGTTTGGAGGAACGTATTTCAATAACAGGGTGAAGTCGGTACTCTTTCCTGTATTGACACTCTGGATGAGTGATATCATCCTCAACCGTTTTGTTTATTACAATGAATGGCGTTTCTTTTATGAAGGTTTCTACTGGACATATATCTCTTATGC
>JAGIAP010000528.1 GCA_017744805.1 Chitinophagaceae bacterium
GGAGTGAGATCGGTGGTGCCGATAAATTGTGAGACAGGGTCTGTGCCACTATTGCCGGTTAGCAACCAGCCTGTGTTGCCAGAGCCAAATGTGCCGTCGCCCCGCAGTACATCCGAGGATTGACCGGTAAATCTCAACCAGTATATCACCCCATTCTTATCATGGCGCAGCAGACCACTATCGATACCGTTTGCCAATGTATCTACCCGAAGCCCACCGGCGATATGCAGTTTGTTCCGGGGTGTGGTGGTACCAATACCTACATTCTGCGCCAGGCTGCATAAAGCGGTTACAGATGCGGTCAATAAGAGTATAACTTGTTTCATGATATTGATTATTTGCATTCATACTGGTATTGATAGGTCTGACTGCTGCCACCAGACGATGATGTCACCGAAAGTATCTTCCCATCCTTGTCAAATTCATAACTGTAATTGGTTATTTCTGTTTCAGGAATAGGAGGCGTGGCGGTATTGTCCTGGTAGGTGCTAGTATATTTCCTGACCAGGTTTTTTGAGCGGAAAATTTCCACGCCGCTCATCAATCTATCCCAGTCCAGTATATCACCTGGTTGATAAGGCTTGTCTGTATAATATTCATATGCCAGCGTTTGCCAGGAATTATTGTTGTTACTAAAGGATACAGTTTGCAAATTGCCATTGTTCCATTGATAGGTGCGGGTTGACGTGAAGCCACCATTCTTTGTGAGGGTTTCTTTGGTTACCTGGGCGCCGGTGTATTCATATACCCTTTCTGCCCAATTGGTACCGGCTGTATTGTATTCAGTTCTCGAATGAGTTACCTGTCCGTTGCTATTGATAGTATAGGTGGTTTTATTATAGTAAGTACCGCTCACATATAAAGAAGTGACCGTATTACCGGTGTAGGTAAACTTGACAGAAGGGGTACCATCGATGGCCGTTGAAACTATTTTCCCTTCGGCATTGTAAGTAAAAATATAATCTTCGCCGGTAGATGATGTCATGCCGGTGATCCGGCATTCTTGCCTGTTCTCCTTATCCTTTTTACATCCAATAGTGATCAGGAAAAGCGCTGCGCCAAGTACAACAAGTAGTTTCATATAAGTAAGTTTATGGTTTAACGCAGGCCATTGTTGAGGGGACTGTATTTCCTTAGCCTGCATGGTTGCATCATTTTGAATATGGGACTCCCAGGTCAATGGTGGTTTTGACTGGTTGAAATTCGATTTCCATGAAGCTATGTCACTATGGGAGGCAAAACAAGCAGCAATGAGGGAATGGCGGCTTTGATTTCAGGAGCGGTGGCCCACTGCCTGAATCAGATATTGCTTTGTATTGTTTTAACGGTAGGAGTAAGTTGAAAAAAGGAGGCTTTTACGGAACCATCGGTAGGTGCCGGTTTGCCATGAAGCAATCATAGAACTCTCAGCAATTAGTTAACAGACAGATCCAGGCTGAACTGTTGGGTATCATGCCGGGTAACCAGGTTTTGATGTCACAATGAATATAGGAATTTATTGCAGTTCTCCGCCCCTGACAAAGCCCGGATCCGATGACCTGGACGAAGCTATCGGGGAAGAAGATGAGGAGAACAATTATTATAGTCTCGGTGGCGACCGGCATGAAGATATTGAGGAAGACGATTGATACCAGCGGATCCTCACAAAATACATTCCCCGTTTTATCGGTAGCGGCATAAATAATCGCATCTTTGGTCATCAATCTATCCATATGCTGGCAAAAGAAATACTGAAAGGTCATGTAGGCAAAACCATATCCCTGTCTGATGATCAGTTCGATTATTTCTATTCATTCTTTAAGCCCGCATATTTCAAAAAGGGACAGGCAATCATTTCCGAAGGCGACAAAGTAGATTACGAATATTTTGTTGTTCAGGGCTGCCTGAAGTCGTTTTACATCAACGATGATGTAAAAATGTTCATTCTTCAGTTTGCCTTGCCCACCTGGTGGGCCTCCGATTACAATGCCCTTTACAACCAAACGAGGGCTACCATCAGTGTAGACTGCATCACAGATGCCGAAGTGCTCTGTTTGTCCGGAGAGGATAGGGAGAAATTATGCCATGAACTTCATCCTGCAGAATATTTCTTCCGCTGGCGGACCAATAAAGGATATGTAGCAGCCCATAAAAGGCTACTTTCTTTTATGAACAATAATGTGAAGGTCCGTTATGAAGAGCTCATGAACCAATATCCTGAACTGTACAATATCGTTCCCAAACACCTGATCGCTGCTTACCTGGGCGTTTCCCGCGAAACCCTGAGCAGACTCCATCAACCCTGATTTGTGATGTAGATCACCTTCCGATCCTGCTTTTTCAAATGTGATCCAGATCACGTAACTGCGCCCTGCCTTCTACCGATCTTTGAGTTACAGTTAAACATTGTGAAATGAAAAAGCAAATCTTCAATATCGCCATTGCACAAAGCAATATTGAATGGACCGGTCGTAAGGTGACCGGTGCCCATAATGGGACCATTGATTTCAAGAGTGGCTTCCTCACAGTTACGGATGATCAGTTGACAGGGGGCATATTTGTGGTAGATACAAGTTCCATCAAAATATTGGACATCGGGGATCCTACCGCCAATGAGCAGTTTGCCAATCACCTTGCTTCCGATGATTTTTTCGGGATCACGGAATTCCCTGAAGCCAGTTACCAGATCACATCAGTAAAGGACAATCATGTAGAAGGCAACCTTACCATCAAGGGCATTACCCATCCGGTAAATTTTGATGCCAATGTTCAGATCGATGGGGATAACCTGACTGCAACCGGCAAGATCGTGATAGACCGGACTTTGTATGGCATTAAGTTCCGCTCTGGCAATTTCTTCAAAGACCTGGGCGATAAACTGATCTATAATGATTTCGACCTGAATATGAATATTACAGCAAAAGTAGTATGATCAAGCACCTTTGTTGATCTGCACATGGTGGTGCAGCGCAGCACAAACAATATTAAGATGAAAACGCAGCAACAGGATTCAGATAGCATTACCCAAATACTGGAAAACAGCTATTTTAAGGGGATATTCGAAGGCGATATCGCCTTGTTAAGTACCGTCTATTATTCCGGAACATTGCTTTTCGGTGATGTAAAAGGACAGCCCTATGCAAAGGATCTGCCG
>JAGIAP010000529.1 GCA_017744805.1 Chitinophagaceae bacterium
AGGTATTGGATAGGGCATTCTCTCAGCCTATCGGGTTTTGATGACGGCATAGCCGGCTACAAATCATTTTTTGGCGAGAAGGGGTATCTGCGGTCCTACGGCCTTCTTGAAGGTGTTATTGGTATAGGGCTTTGCATGATGTCGTCTATTGGCGAAAAAGAGAACAGTGAATGGGACAAAGTATGGTTAATTTCTTAAATTTTTCCGACTGATGAATGCCAAATTTTTTCATGAACAATTCACTTCGGATTTTTTTGTGGTGAGAACGCCGCTTCTTCCATATAGTCATCTGCCCACGCTTTTCGACAATATGCGCAGGGAGGGTTTTAGTCTCGTAGCGTATCTGTGCAAGGCTATAGAAACGGACCCGCTGGTGGGCGAAGCTTTGTACATTGCTTCTGCCGACCTTCATCGCCAGGTGTGCCGGGTAATGGCCGGAGAAAAGGTGAAACCCAGCGCCGTGCAGAAACTGGAGGAAACCTTGTATAAGTATATGGTGCGCATGAGTTCCCGGTGTACTCCATTCGGAATTTTTGCGGGCTGTACAACGGGCTTCTGGAATAATCAACATGAGATTACGCTCAAAAGCAGCAGTGGGATAAAGCGGAGCATGCGGCTGGACATGGATTACGTAGGTGAGCTTGCGCTGCAATTATCGAAGGAACCAGCTGTATACAAGGTATTGAAGTATACTCCCAATAACAGCATATACCGGGTGGGTAAAAAGATTCGTTATACAGAGTACAGGTTTTCGGGCAACAATGTGAGAACGCATCACCTGGTGAGCATAGATACGAATGCCGTGCTCAACTCCGTCCTCAGAAAATGTAAGGGTGGCTTATGCTACAACGATATTATTCAGCTGGTGATGGATGCGGGGCATGAGCGGGAGGAATCTGAAGCTTATGTGGAAGAGCTTATTCAGAGCCAGGTATTGCTGAGCGAGACAGACCCTACGATTACGGGGCAAAACTTTCCTGAGCGGATGCTGCAATTACTGCAGGAAAAATACCATGTGGACCTTCCGATCATCAATAGTCTTGCTCCCGTTCTGACCAAAATTGCGGGCATAGACAGTTCCAAAGATCATATCAATACATATAAGGAGATCTTCAACGAACTGAAACAGCATCCTATACGGATCAGTGAGAACCGTGTGTTTCAGATCGATTGTTACAGGCCTGCCCGGACCTGTACCATATCGAACGTAATGCGGGATGACATTCTGAAAGGGATACAGGCGCTGCACCGGCTGAATCCCGGCTACGAGCACACCCGGAAAATACATGCGTTCAAACGGGCTTTTTCAGAGCGGTATGAAAACCGGATCGTTCCGCTGGCCGAAGCGCTGGATACCGAAATAGGGCTTGGGTATAAAAAGGCTTCGAGTATCGCTGACATGTACAAACCGGAAAACCCTTTCGAGTTCGATGCGTACATGGATTATAAATTTCAAAAGTATAAGCACTGGCTTACCAGCGGTAACAGCACCATCGTGATCACGGAGGAAGATCTTGTTCAATATGGCAAAAACGTCACGCCGATCGCCCACTCGTTCAACTCTACTGTCAGTATCGTTGGCACCCAGGAGGATTATAAGATCCTGCTCAAAACCGCCAGTGGTCCTTCGGGGGCCAATCTGCTTGGCAGGTTTGCCAATCTGGATCCGGACATGGAAGAGCAGCTAAAACTATTGTGTGAACAGGAGGAGCAATTCGAGCCCGGTAAACTATTTGCGGAAATTGTTCACCTGCCACAGGCTCGTGTGGGCAATGTACTGGCACGACCGGTATTGAGAAAGTATGAAATTCCTTATCTCGCTTCTTCGACCGTACCTGCCGACAACCAGATCATGATAGACGACCTGTATCTGTACATCAAAAATAAACGGCTGGTGCTTTATTCGAAAAAGCATGACAGGGAAGTGGTTCCCCGGCTTTCATCGGCGCACAACTTCAGCAAGGGGCTTCCTATTTACAATTTCCTGTGTGAGTTGCAATTTCAGGATATTCAGGGTTCCATGTACTGGGACTGGGGCTTTCTGAGAAACCAGGCTTACCTGCCCAGGGTGGAGTATAAAAATGTAATCTTAAGTACTGCTACGTGGAACATCGGCCTGGCTTCTATTGCTGAAGTAAAAGGGAAAAAAGACTGGCCATCCATGCAGCAGGCTATGGATAAACTTCGAAATCAGCTAAAGCTGCCAGCCACTGTTTACCTCGTGGAAGGTGACAATCATTTGTTGCTGGACCTCGATACGGAGTTTTGTGTACGCTACCTGATCAAAGAAATTACCCAACACAGGCATGTGCGCCTTATCGAGAATCTCTGGACTACCAATCCTTTATTTGTAAGGGACGATACGGGTGGCTACTATGCGAATGAGGTGTCTATCCCTTTCATCAGGAAGAAAACGGAACCGGTGGCTGAACCCAAAGGTGAAAAGGTCCATATTACGAACAAGATCAAAAGGCAATTCATTCCGGGATCGGAGTGGCTGTATTTTAAATTATATATCTCGCATGAGTCGTCGAATGCACTTCTGACCAACGCAGTATACCCACTGATGAAAAAGCTGCAACAGGAGGGGCTTATCCGGCAATGGTTCTTTATACGGTATGGTGACCCGCGGCATCATATCCGTCTGCGCATGAGGCTGACTGACTATAATACCATGGGCGCCACCATGCAGCATATTTATAATAAGCTGGAGGACCTTTCGAGCCTGCATATCATCAACAGCATACAGATGGATACATATATACGGGAAATTGAAAGGTATGGTGCTGAGACCATGGAGCTGTCTGAACAATATTTTTTTTACAACAGTGAATTTGTGTGTGATCTGCTGAAAGTGATCGCGCAGGTCAATCATCCGAGGATAACTTTTTTGGCGGCACTGTGGGGAACAGATACACTGCTTGACAGTTTGGGCTATTCGCCTGTGGGCAAAACTGAAGTGACTCAAAGGATCTACGATAACTATGAGCGGCAAATTCAGGGTAATAAGTCATTAAAAAAGACCATTTCCGACTATTACCGGGAGAACAGCAAGCTGGCGGAGCAATTGCTGACGGGTGCATACGATAAAATTACAGATGAAAATACGCTTAAACAGTTCATTCCTGAAC
>JAGIAP010000052.1:0-15863 GCA_017744805.1 Chitinophagaceae bacterium
GAGCCTTCACCTACACGGGCACTTTCGAGATCCATGCAGCCGCTTATGGAGCCAAATCCGTACTGGGACTGGATATCAGCGAAAATGCCGTAGCTCAGGCCAACAAAAATGCGGCCCTCAATAAGGTAGAGGATATCGTGAAGTTCGAAGCCGAGAACGCCTTCGATAAACTCAAGCAATGGGCCAAAGAAGGTAAACAATATGATGTGGTGATGCTGGATCCACCCAGCTTTACCAAAACCAGGGAGAATATCCAGAAAGCTATTACGGGTTACAAGGAGATCAATCTAAGGGGTATGAAACTGGTGAAGCCCGGTGGGTTCCTGGTCACTTCCAGTTGCACCAATCTCATTCAACCCGATCTTTTCCTCGAGATCATTCAAATGGCCGCCAAAGATGCCAGGAGAAAGATCCGGCAGGTGTGCTTTCAAACCCAATCAGCCGATCACCCGATCGTATGGGGATGGGAGAATACGCATTATCTCAAGTTCCTGATCATCCAGGCGGATTGATCGCTTATGGCTTGCTGTAACTGATTATTTGGAAACCTGGAATTTTCCGGAGTCGATCAGTTTTCCTGATTTGTCTTTCAGTTGGAAGATGTACAATCCGCGATAGAATTCTGCAAGGCTGATCACGTTCCGGGAGGTAACGTTATTGGTCTCGTACACTTTTTTGCCCAGCATATTGAAGATCTGGAAAGTGAAATTCTTGTCTGATTCTTTTTGAATATCGAATGTGATGTAGGAAGTAGCAGGGTTTGGATAGAACTTAACCACCTTCGTCACCGGTTTCTCCGGTGAAGGCGTCTTTTCCTGGCTGCTGGCCTGGAGCGTAGTGAACAGGATAATGGATAGTGCGTAAAAAATCTTCATGCAGCATGATATTTTCTCGTCCGATCCAAAATAGGTCGATTTATTCAAATTTACAACTGATTTCCCAATTCTACCTATATGCCTGACTACAAATCAGCCTTTTAAATTGCTTTAACAAATCTTTTGCGGCTATTGCCCGGAAACTGAAACTATCTGATAGCCAGTTAGTTTCGATTTTTGAATATATTTTATTTGATATCGGTCAAATAAATGATCAACTCAAGGTAGCCAGTACCTCGTTGATCGCTTTGAAGTCCGGGATATCTCCGGCATTTTCCAGTACTTGTGCGTATTTCACAATACCATCCTTATCCACCACAAAAGCGGAGCGCTTACTAACGCCTTTCATATCGAACACGAAAGTATCGTAGAGGGCTCCATAATCTTCAGACACTTCTTTATTGAAATCGCTGAGCAGGGGAAAATTGAGTTTCTGTTCTTCTTTGTATTTGGCCAATGTAAAAATGGAATCTACACTGATGCCGAGTACCTGTGCATTCACATTGTCATAATCTGCAATATTATCCCTTACGCTGCAAAGCTCTTTGGTGCAGGTGCCGGTAAAAGCCTGGGGGAAGAACAGGAGGAGTACGTTTTTGCCTTTGAAGTCGGAAAGCCCAACTTTATTTTTTTCGGAATTATAGAGAACGAAGTCAGGGGCTTTCTGTCCGGTTTCAATTTTCATGATGCATTTCCTTTGATGGGTCTCAAATGTAATTAGAATTTTGGACACAAAACCTGGGCCCGCTGGGGATCACCCCTGTCCAGGAATCCGATCCAGCAAAGACTCAATTCAAATCCACCTCTTCCCTGGCTGGCCGTTTTGAGTTGGGAAACGTTCACGTCGTAACTGATGGCGATGCTCAAAGGATTCTTTTCCAGTTTGATCACGGGGATCAATGCGTCCCTCAACCGGAGGAAGGCGCCGCCATGCACGATGTACAGTGGATTGTCGGGATCATCACCGATCTTGTATCCATAGAGGGCGCCGGCGATGGTCTCGTTGAAACTACCCTGAATGCTATGGTCTGCCTGGATGGTGAAGAAGGAGTAATCATCCACATCCATTTTTACACCAGCAGAGAAAACATATTTCGGTTGTAACTCTACGTTAGGGTTCTTGTAGAAAGAATTCTTTGGGCGGTTGAGGTGATGGTAAGCTCCTCCGAGGAACATGCTGTTGCGTTGGCCCTCACCGAAAGTGGTATTGAAGCTCATGCCCACACTGGCATCCCAGGTGGTGAAATTGGGTGAATTGAGTGCTTCGCCATTGGGAAGGGTGGGATCGAAGCCACCGGGGCCATATTGATCATCGGTAGTGACCTTTGTAAGATCGAGGCTTTTGCGCACCATTCCGCCCATGAATCCCAGCGAAAGGTACATCACTTTCTGATCGCTGAGTGATTTGTGGTAATTGAGGGCAGGCAACAGATGGGTGGTGCTGAGGCCAACGGTGCCGGCTTTGTCGTATAGTACCTGCAAGCCTGCCGTAATGAAATCGTCTCCCTTGCCAACAGGCATTTTGTATTCGGCATTGACGGAGCCGGTGCGATAGGCATTGGTGACGCTATTCCATTGATCGCGGTAAACGCCCTGCACGCGGATATCTCCGGTGTAGATCCCAGCCAGGCTTGGATTGCGCAAAAGAGGCGCTTCAAAAAATTGGGAAAAATGAATGTCCTGTGCCCAGGAACACCCTGCAGCGCACATCATCGAGATGAGCATCACAATTCTCTTCGGTTTCAATCGGGTTTTCATAGAAATCATTTCATAATTGAATAATGGCATCACAGGATTCAGGTTTCCGGGTCAGTAAGGTTATCTCAACAGCGTAACATTACCGCGGAACGGTACAATGGCTGCATTCTCACAAATGAACTCTATCACGTAAATGTATACGTCCGGGTTGGCAGGCTTTCCTTTATAGGTACCATCCCAACCTGCGGCCGGATCATTGGCTGCAAAATTCTTTCTCTCAAAAAGTATCTCACCCCAACGGTTGAAGATCTTCATACTGCTGATACGGGTGATATTGCTTCCACGCGGATAGAACCGGTCGTTATGTCCATCGTTATTGGGAGAGAAGGTATTGGGAACGAAATAGTTTTTGTCGTTGCATTGCACATGTACGGTAATCCCCTGTGCGTTCGTACAACCATAACTGTCAGTAACCTGTACGATATACTTTGTATCGTATTTGGGACTGGCGACAGGATTGGGGCAATCGGCACAACTCAGGTTGGTAGTCGGCGTCCAGCTCCAGGAAACGATATCGCCTATATAGCTGGCGGGCAGTGTGACGTTACCACCAACGGGTATCACGGGCTCTTCCGCAAATTTGATATCCGGAAGCGGTGGAACAAAGATATCCTTGCTGATATCGCCGCTGCAACCGAGCAGGTTGGTAGCATGCAGTTTAACGGTGTAGGTACCTGTTTGCTGGTACTTCACTACTGTAGTAGGGCCGTTGCCACCGGGATCCCATTTCCACGTGATGGCCGTATCGGCCACCTGCAGGCCTGCAATGAGTGTCAGGTCCTGGTTGATACAAGTATTGAGTCCGCCATCGATCAGTGGAGCAGGTGTGCGGTAGATGCGGACAGTGTCCACCATATTGCTTTTACATCCAAAATCCGTTACAGCAGTAAGTTTTGGATAATAGGTTCCTGGGGCGGTGTAACGGTGTGAAGGGTTCTGGTCTGTGGACGTTACGCCATCGCCAAAATCCCAGGTGCGTGAAAGGATCGGATCCTGTCGGGGGCGGGTGAAATCTGTGAAGAACACTTCTCCCACATCACAGAATTTTTTCTTGTCCATGCCGAAGATCACCTCTGCGCCAAGGATGCGGATGGTATTTCTTCCTCCGATTATGACCTGGCATCCGATGCTGTCGCGCAATGTGATGGCAGGACGATAATTGTTGGGCGTACTATATGTGTGGCGGAGGTTCTTGGATTGTGAATTATCTGTAGCGCCATCCCCAAAAGTAAAAGTGAAAGCGGTATAGGCGGGTGTTGTGATAGTGAAGTCAACAGTGAGTGTATCGCAGGCCGCTGTGGCACTGTAACCGATATTGGTTGTTGCTGCAGGATCGATCACCCGAACAATATGGCTGGCGGAATCCAAACATCCTCCAATCCCGAAGAGAAAGAGTTTGGCCGTGTAGGTGCCAAATGTATTGTAGAAATGGGATGGGTTGTCTAGTGAAGAAGCTCCGCCATCACCAAAATCCCAGTAGAAAGATTCATAGTCTTGCGCTTTAGATATGAATTTAGTTTCCAGGGGAGGACAGATGGTAACAGAATCTTCAATATCGAAAGCAGGTTTGGGCTTCTTGAGGGTTATATAACTATTCCGGGTAACCGAATCAGCGCATCCGTTATTGTCTGTTACCACCAGTTTGACCGTAAAGGCAGTTGCGTCCGCTCCTTTGAAAACATGAATGGGATTTTGGCCTGTAGCACTGCTACCGTCACCAAAGTCCCATCGCCAGCGGATCAGATTGCCAGAAGAAGTATCGGTGAACTGAACATTGGATCCAGGGCAAACAGTGGGCAAATCCCCCTTGAATCCGGGGAATGGACCGTAAACATGGATGGTATCTGTTGTTTCATATGTATCGGAACAATTGTTATTGTCCGTAACGGTCATCTTTACAACAAAGGTACCTGTATCAGCATAGCTATGCCTGAATGGAGGTGCAGTGAATGTTTGTGATTGTCCATCCCCAAAATCAAAAGCCCATGATCTGATCGGTGCAAGGGATACGGTTTGATCGGTGAAAGTTAAAGGAGTGTTCCGGCAGGCGATTTTCGATGCAGGCCTGAACTTTGCACCGGGCCCTGTAACCTTGAGAGCATTCTGCTTGATCTTATCGTAACCGCATCCTAATTTATCAATAACCTGGAGCCTCACATTGTATGAGCCGGCAGTTGGTCTTGAGAGCTGCACTGTTTGATCAGTTGTGGTGGTCACTCTGACGCCATTCAGGTACCACCAGTATTCAAAAACGTCAGATGGATTATTGACGATGGCAGTGAATGTAGCTGGTTGGTTCACACATACCGTTGTTGGAGTGATCGTAAAATCCGATGATTCATTCACGAAGCTGATGGTTTTTGAGAACGTTTGGGAACAGGCCCCATTCTCAACAGTCAATTGGATGGTATAAGGGCCCTTGCCGGGATAGTTGATAGTTCCCGGATCGCGGTTTGATGAAGATGGGATGGATGGATCTCCAAAATCCCAATGATATGTAATAGCGCCATATGCCGGATCGGTTTTTGATTTGTTGGTAATAGTGATCCGGCTGGGATACATGCAATCCAGGGTAGTGGTGAAACTTGCTACCGGAGGTTTGACATGCACACGGACATCGGTAGAAGTGCTTGGACAGCGCTGGTTATACGCTGTGAGCCGAATGATATGTTCCCCTGTATCGGCAAACCGGTGAGTAGGATTTTTTAGTGAGGATGTAGTGCCATCACCAAAATCCCAGTTCCATTCATCAGATACTGCTGTTGTATTGGTGAACTGGATAATATTGCTGGCACAGAGATCTGTTGGGTTGGTAGTGAATGTGGCCGGTGATCTTGTACCAACCTTGATCCCTTCCGCCTGCGTGGTAGTTGCTGAACAGCCGGAATTTGTGGTAACAGTAAGGCTAAGAGCATAAGTACCGGGCGTATTATAGGTAATGGGCGGAGGATTAGGGCCGGATGCTGTTACTCCATTTCCAAGATCCCAGCTATAATTGCTGATCCCATCCGGCGCATCTACTGCCTGACGTGGTGTATAAGTGAAGGGCGCACAGCCGCCGGTGGGTGCATTAGTAATCACTACAACTGGCTTACGGATCTTGACGAATCCTGTTTGCGTCAATTTGTTACTGCAACCTTTCGAGTCCGTAATGGTTAGAGTAACATCAAAACTTCCCGTGGTATTATAAATATGTGAAGGGTTGGGATCTGTTGACGTTCCTCCATCGCCAAAATCCCATTGCCAACTGGCTGCATCCGGAGAAGTATTGTTGAAGGTAACAGTTAACGGTGTCTTACAACCAACTGCCAACGGGGAAGTGAAGCTGACCACTGGATCCTGTGGAACTACCAATGATTTGGTAATGGAGTCTTTACATTCCGCATAAGTGTTCACCAGCTTTACACTATATGTACCAGGTGTGGTAAAGATATGTGTGGTATTGATATCTTCAGAAGTAGTTCCGTCACCAAAATACCAAATGGCAGACACTGGCGTGGACCCATTGGTGAAATTGACTGTACTATTTAAACAGGCTGTATTGGGGGCAGTGAAATCGGTTGGTGTGGTTCCCAGCACTACCGGTTTAGAAACTGTATTGGAGCAACCAAACTCACTGGTTGCTGTCAATGTAACATTGTAAGTTCCCGACGCCGCATAGATGGCTGATGGGGCTTTTACGGTTGAACTGGTGCTATTCCCAAAACTCCATTTATAGGTGAGGTTTCCGGGGCCACTGGTCTGATTGGAGAAATTGATATTGAAGGGCGGCCGACAGGTTGCTGCTGCGGAATAATTGAAATCTGCCGTCACGCCACCTGTTATCCGGATATATCTCGCAAAAGCACGGGAGGCTACGCAGCCCGATGCGGAAGTGATCCTTAGCGACACGGTGTAGAATCCCGGATCTGTATAAGTTTTGGTTGGATGCTGGGCAGTGGATGTGGTGCCATCGCCGAAATCCCAGTACCATTCCGAAATAGGACTGTTATTGGGTACACTTTTGTCTGTAAACTGGATAGCGCCAGGAGCACAGGCGATAGTTCTGCTGGCAACGAAGTTGGCCTGCGGGGACGCATTTACGGTGATATATCCTGTTTTGGTGATGGCATTGGTGCCGTCCCCATTCCTCACTGTAAGGGTTACACTATAAGTTCCCGGCTGGGCATAGGTAATGGAAGGGTTTTGCAAATTGGAGAATTCGCCATTGCCAAAATCCCAGCTCCAGTATTTGGGAGTATTGCTGGATTCGTCTTTGAATGTCACCCCCAGTGGAGCACAGCCAGACTGTCGGTTGGAAGAAAATGCAGCTACGGGCGCCTGTGCCGCAGCCTGCTGCAACAAAGCCAGAAGTAAGATTGTACAAAGCCAGGTTCTTTTCAAGCAAGAAGTATTATGGTCACAAAAGGTAAGCTCACAGTCTTGAATAGGGTACGGATCAAAAAAGAGGGTAATTACCGGATCAGGGTGATATTACCTTTTTCATTGAATATTGTGTTGTTGGTGCATACAACTTCCAGCGTATAGATGTACACATCAGGCGGGGCCATCTTGCCCTTATGCAGTCCGTTCCAGCCGCTGCTGATGTCGTTGGGCTGGATATTGGTCCTTTCAAACACCAGGTCGCCCCAGCGATTGAAGACCCTGAAGGCGCGGATGCTGTAAACGCCCTTTCCTCTGGGATAGAATACGTCATTATGCCCGTCTGCGTTGGGCGAGAACGTATTCGGGAGGAAGAGATTACTGTTATCGCAGAACACGTGTAAGGAAACCATGTCCCTGCTTACACATCCTCCTTCATTGCTGGCTTCCAGTGTGTACATGATGGTTTGCTTTGGCGCCGCTACAGGCGTAAGGCAATCTGTACAACTGAGGCCGGTAGCCGGTGTCCACCTGTAACTGGTAACATCAGGTGAAACACTGCCCTTCAAAGTTACGGAAGACCCTGATCCAACTTTCAGGTCCTCTCCTGCATCTACCACCGGCCACGGATAAACGACCACGGGTATATAGGCAGTGTCTGTAAAACAATTATTGTCATCTTTACCCACAACACGGTAGGTGACGGATGCATCTGGCCTGGCCTTCGGACGGTCGATACCGGTTTTATCGAGCCCCGCGGAAGGGTACCATTCGTACAATTCCGCGCCGGTAGCATATAATTGAACTGATTCACCTTTACAGAGAGTGTCTCCGAGATGGGCGGAAATGGTAAATGGTTGTTTTACGGTAACCTGCACTGAATCGGTGGCTTCACATCCAAATCCATTGATCCCTTTTACCCGGTAGAGTCTATTCTCCAAAGGTGATGCCAAAGGCGTTGAACATTGAAGACAACTTAAAGTATTATCTGTCTGCCACTGAAAAGTATTGGCCCCGGTAGCAGACAGCGAAGCAGTTGCACCGCGACAAATAACCTGGTTCAAACCTGCATCCAATGCAGGCAAAGGATAAGCATGAATGGTTTTGAGAACGGTATCGGCACAACCTGACGAATTGGAAACGATGAGCTGAACAGCATATTGTCCGGCATTGGAAAATGTGATGGATCCGGGTATTTGTGCCGGCGAAGTTTCCCCATTCCGGAAATCCCATTTCCATTGGAGGGAAGAAGTATCGGGCCTCAGCAATTTCCCCTCAAAGCTCAATACTGCGGGAACGCAGGCCCCTGCAGCGCTGGTGATATCGGCCATCGGCGCCGCCACTACTTTCACCGGCTTTGCAAGCTGCGCCTGGTCTGTACATCCCATCCGGGTTGTCACTTTCAGGGTTACGGTGTGCAGGCCTGTCTGTTTATAGTAATGGACCGGGTCTTTGGCAGTTGAACTGCTGCCATCTCCAAAATTCCAATCGTATCTGGTGATCAGGTCGTTGGAAGCCGACTGATCATTGAACATGACCCGGCCTGAATCGCAAAGCAGTTGCAGATTATTGCCAAAGGAGGCATCCACATCGTAGATCCGGATCGTGTCCTTTCCGGGAATGGGAACCCGGCATCCCTGGGGATCCTCGAGTATCATTTTGGGGAGATAAACTCCCATTGTTGCATAGGCATGGCTGGAGTTGGCCCCATCGCTGGTATTGGTGGTGCCATCATTGAAATCCCAGATGAACTTCGCAGCATTGTTGCTGATACCGGTGAACCGGATAGAAGTGGGCGCACATCCGGTGGTTCTGTCGTAGCTGAAACTGCCGGTAGGCCCCTTCACATCCATAGTGGCAAAGGCGGAATCCTTACAGCCTCCTACACTTGTGATCAATAGTTTAGCCCTGTAAGTTCCCGGATAAGTGTAGAAGTGAGAAGGAGCAGGCAGGTTAGAACCGGTACCATCTCCAAAATCCCAAACCACTTTGGTGAAATGCTCGCTTTCATTGGTGAAACTGCTCACCAGGGGAGGACAGCTTGTAGTGGTCTTATCGGCACTGAAAGCTGCTTTTGGATTACGGATAGCTATATACGAAGTTTTGATCAGTGAATCAGAACAGCCTATCCTGTCTTTCACCACCAGTTTGATGGTGTAAATACCTTCCGTTGTATATGCGTGGGAAGGCGCAGTAGCGGCAGAGCTGTTGCCATCGCCAAAATCCCAGGTGTATTGACCTGCGTCCGACACGGTTTGATCGATAAAGCGAACTGGCGCACCAGTGCAACTCAAAGTATCGGGTGCATTGAACTTTACCGCAGGCCGGGAAATATTCACTCCTTTGGTCAAAGTGCGGGAATGTGAACAGCCTTTGGAATCGGTAACCGTCAGCATGATATTGTATACGCCGGGAGTAGTATAAGTGTGCTCAAATGGGCCGCTGGTAAGGTTTTCCGTTTGGCCGTCACCGTAAACCCAGGTCCATTGAGTAATGGGATGCGTGCCATCGGAAACGGAGAGATCGTTAAAGCCGATGGTAGAGCCAGGGCAAACAGATGGATTGGCAGGCTGGAAGGCGGCGCTGGGGCCATTAACGCGAAGGATATCTGTTTGGGTGACACTGTCCTGGCAGCCATTCCTGTCGGTTATCTTAAGCCGGATAGTATATGTACCGGCATCATTGAAAATGAATTTAGGTTGCTGGCCGGTTGGACTGGCATATAAAACGCCATTCCTGAAAATGAGCCAGGTCCAGGTTGTGACGAGTTGTGGATTGGTCGTTTTACCGTTCAAAGAAACCGAACTGCCCTTGCATACATCAGTTGCGCTGATCTCAAATGCCGCAGTTTCGTCGATCACAGCAAACTGCTTCTGTGTAGCCTGCATGCATTCTCCATTGGTAACGGACAAGCGTACACTATAAATTCCTGCCTTTGCATAACGGTGAACAGGGTCTTTTTCGGTGGATGTTTGTCCATCGCCAAAATCCCATGTCCAGGTCACTGCACCTTTCGACTGGTTACTGAATATGCGGGTGAGCTTATCATTACAGTTACTGGTAACATTAAAAAGAGCGATGGGTGGCTTTACATGCACTGCTTTCCTAATGGTCAGCGAGTCGCGGCAACCACTGTTGGCTACGATCAGTTTTACATGGAAGTAACCTGTATCTGTAAAGAAATGCCCGGGATCTTTCTCTGTGGACGTTCCCCCATCACCGAAATACCATTCCCATTTGTCTATTTTTCCAGTGCTGCCATCCGTGAATGAAACGAGCATATTGGGACAAACATCCGTAGGAGTGGCCGTAAAAGCCGGCACAGGCTTATTACCTGCCCTTACGCCATCTTTGATCACCACCGAATCCTTACAACCACCATTGGTTGTGTAAACCAGCTTTACCGTAAATACCCCTTCATTTGTATACGTATGTTGGGAATTCATTTCTGAGCCAGTGCCGCCATCTCCGAAATCCCATTGCCAGGAAGCGATCGCATCAGCCGACACTACTTTTACTGCTGGTTGAAACACCAGGGGCACACAACCTTCCAGGGGAAGACCGCCAATGGTGACCACAGGCGCCGACACCTGCACTGCCTGTTTCTTAATAAGGGTATCGGTGCAACCGGCTGCATTGCTGACAACCAGTTTTACATCGAAACTGCCATTCTTTGTATAGGTATGCGAAACAGTCGACCCACTGCCTTTGGTACCATCGCCGAAATCCCATTCCCAACCCACAGCGCCGGTTGTCTGGTCCGTGAAGTCCACGGAATGTGGCGCCTTGCACCCAATGGCATTGGTGGCGGTAAAGGCGGCAGCAGGTTTGGCCAATACCTGAACAGATTTGGTAACACTATCCTTGCAATTGCCGAAACCAGCCACCAGCTTGATATTGAAGGTGCCGGGTTGGTTGAAAGCCTTTACCGGGTGCATGGCTGTGGAATTGGTGCCATCCCCGAAGGTCCATGCCGATGTAACAGGAGCAGGCACCGATGCATTATTGATAGTGACCGGCTGACCCGCACAGATCTGGGCCGGCGTATTGAAGTCGGCCTTTGTATTCCCGATATTGATCGTATTCACTTTTATGACGGAATCACTGCAACCCGTGGCATTCTTCACTACCAGTTTCACCGTATAGGCCCCGTTAGCAGAATAGATGTGCGCAGGATTTATATCGGAGGATATTTGTCCATCTCCAAAGTCCCAATGATAGGTCAATGCGCCGGTACCTGCACTCCGGTTGGTGAAGCGGATACTGGCAGGTGCCTTACAACTATTGGGAGAAGAAAAAATATAATCGGCTTTCACCCCATTTTGAAGGCTGATATAATTGGTACGCGTAAGGGTTTGCTCACACCCATTGGTGTTTTTTACCCGGAGGGAAATATTGAATTGTCCTGCCGTTGTATATGTATGTGAAGGACTTTGTTCCGTAGAAATGGTGCCATCCCCGAAGTCCCATTGCCAGCTACTGATGGTGCCGCTACCAGGATCGCTGAGGTCTGAAAGCTGCACGGGGAGCGGAAAGCAGCCGGAGATGGCCGATGCTGAAAAGTTCACCGATGGCAATGCATTCACCGTAATATAACCTGTAAGTGTAATTGAATCCTTATGATCGTCATTGCCTGCTACCAGTTTGATGGTGTAGGTGCCGGGATTGAAATAGGTAGTTGCCGGATGTTGAAGAAAGGAAACTGTGCCGTTCCCCAGGTCCCATCGCCACCAGGTGGGGCCGCCTTTGGAGACATCATTGAATTGTACAATAACAGGGGCGCATCCCTGTTGGGTGGTTGCCGTGAAGGCAGCAGTTATTTGCGCATACGCATGACTGTTACATAGGATAACAATCAGGCATAGGTTTAGCCAGGCGGTACGACGTGTCATGATGGTGTTCCCTTATAAGATAGTTGGATGATCCGAGAACGGAAGGTAAGTCTTTTCTAAGGGTTTACACGTAAGTGCCGGCAGGTATTATAAAATTTTAATTTGGGTGTAATGCTCTACAGGAAAGGGTTGTAGGGTTTTATAAGTGTTTTTATTTATTTGTTTGATTTAAGTCAAATAAATCATGGTGGTCTCATTCTTTTTTACGAAGGTGAAGGATATTCTTTCCGTTCTGCACATTCATTTCTGCTTCCACATAGTTCATATAGCTATCTGTTATTTTCCAGAGGCCATTCACTTTTTTGAGTGGGTCCGCTGCGGAAGGGAAGCTGGCACTGATAGAAGCATTTTGCACATTGCCAGACCAGGTGCCATTGTCTGGCGCCAGGCCGGATCGTAGCCCCTGTACCGTCCCATCGCGCTGGAACCGGAATTCATATTCACTGAAGGTGCTGGTGATATCGGTAGCATTCTCACGGTATTGCTCAATGTACCAGGTGCCGCTGGTTATGGCTTCCATGAGGATCGATTCGATCTTCTTATCGATCATTTTTTTGCAGCCGGTGGTTGCTGCCACTAGCAGCAGGATAAGGGGTACTATTTTTTTCATACAGATATTGGATATTCGTTATGCGTAAATACTTCCGTATTTACGTTGCAGGTATTGCAGAAAGTAGCTGATGTTCAGCGTTTCTCCCGTTGCCTTTTTGCATAATTCCTCACTGGTGTACATCCTGCCGTAACGGTGGATCTGCTGACGCAGCCAGGTCAATAACGAATGGGTATCCCCTTTTTGTATCTGCTGATCAAGGCCCGGGATATCTTTTTCTGCCATGGCAAAAAATTGTGCTGCGTAAAAACTTCCCATACTGTAGGTTGGGAAATAACCGAAGCTACCATGGCTCCAATGCACGTCCTGGAGGCAACCCTGCCTGTCGTCCGGCACTTTTACGTTCATGTATTTGAGATAGCTCTCATTCCAGAAAGAGGGAATATCAGCGGTGGTGATGGTGCCTTCGAGCAGGTTCTTTTCGAGCTCGTAACGGATCATCACGTGGAAATGATAGGTGAGCTCATCGGCCTCGGTACGGATAAGCGAGGGCGTTACCTGGTTGATGCCTTTATAAAAATCGTCTGCGTTTACGGATTGCAGTTGCTCGGGGAAATACTGCTGCAGAACGGGCAGGTAATGGCGGCACCAGGCCTGGCTCCGGCCTATATGATTTTCCCAGAGGCGCGACTGTGATTCATGGATGGCCAGGGAAGCGGCTTCGCCCAGGGGCAGGCCATATTGTAGTTCAGGCAATCCCTGTTCATAGAGGGCATGGCCGGCTTCGTGGATGCAGCTCCAGACCATATTGCCGAGATCATTCACATCTATCCGGGTGGTGACCCGCACATCGCGGCAATTGAAATTGGTGGTAAAGGGATGTTCCGAAATATCCTGGCGACCGGCTTCCAGGTCGTAACCCATATCGCGGATCAACTGCATGCCGAAATCCCATTGTTTGTCTTTGGGAAAATGCTGTTGCAGGAAACTATTGTTCACCTGCGGCTTGCCCTGTATCTGCTGAAGCATCTCTTTCAAAGGGCCGCGGATGGTATCGAATGTCTTATCCAGCAATTGTACATTGGATCCTTTATCGTAATCGTTCAGCAGGGCATCGTAGCAATGATGCTGGTATCCGAGTATCTCCGCTTCTTCTTTTTTCAGCTTCACCAGTTCGGCCAGGTCTCCGGCAAAAATGGCAAAACTGTTTGCCTTCCGGGCTTCCATCCAGCTATGGAAACTCTTGTTGATGGTTTCGGTGAGATGACGGACAAAAGCGGCTGTGAATTTTTTATTGCGATCGTAATCTTCGAGGGTAAGCGTCACATTCTTTTTCTGTTCCTCATCCAGGTCGTTTCGGGATGAGAGCTCATGCAACAGTCCACCCAGTTTGTCCGAGGTGAATTCTTCATGGGCGATCTCTGAGAGGGTGGCTAACTGCTGCCCGCGGAAGCCGGCGCCTTTGGGAGGAAGATAGGTCTCCTGGTCCCATTGAAGAACGGCTGAAGCATAGCGGATATCTGCAATACGGCGCATGGCGGCCTGGTACTCCTGGTAGAGCGATGCGGAATTTTCAGTGGTACTGTTCATAGTGCTCAAATATCACAATTAATTGCCATAATCGGAGATGGTATGGGAGGGCTTGGTACAACAACATCTCTTTAACAGTTTTCCGTCAAAAAAAATTGCCGCTATTCTATGATAAACACAGTAATTTGTCATCCAGAAGTGATACTCATGAAACGAATTATTCTTCCTTACCTGGCAATCCTGATGCTGATGGTGTGCGCCATCCCTTCCCACGCACAAAAGATAGATTCAATGATCAATGTATATGGAGAACAATTCCCGCAGGAAAAGATCCATGTGCATTTCGACAAAGGGGTATACAATCCCGGCGAGACCATCTGGTTCAAAGCCTATATCCAGGCGGGCTTCATGCCTTCCAATATCAGTAAGAATTTTTATGCCGAGCTGATCGATCCTTCCAATGGGAAGCTCTTGCAGAGGAAGGTGGTTCCCGTATTTGAATCTTCCACGGCCTCCAGTTTTGACCTGCCGGTGAACTTCAATGTGCCGGAAGTGGTATTCCGCGCGTATACCAACTGGATGATGAATTTCGATTCGGCGTTCCTCTATACTAAAACAATTCGTATCGTAACTAAGAACGATGCTGCTGCGGCACCGGAAGCTGCGCCGCCCGTTCTGAAATTCTTCCCTGAAGGGGGCGACCTGATTGCCGGACTGGGAACCTCGGTAGCATTCAAGGGAACAGACAGCCGTGGGTTCCCCGTGAAAGTGAAAGGTGTGTTGAAAGATGCGAAAGGGGCAACAGTAGCCAGTTTTGAAAGTGCGCATGATGGTATGGGTAAATTTGAACTGGAGCCCGCCGCAGGTGCTGTGTATTCAGCAGAATGGAAAGACGATAAAGGGAAAAGTTACAAGGCCGACTTCCCCGCTGTAAAAGCTTCGGGCGCCACCCTGCAGATCACCGGAACCGGTCTTCGCCGCTCCTTCGTGATCAAGCGTTCCATGGATGCAGGCCCGGAATTGAAGAAAGTATTCGTGGTGGCCCATATCTATCAGCAGGTGGTATACAAGGCCACCGTTGACCTGAGCTCCAATTTCATGACCAGCGGAATGATCCCTACTGACAATCTGCCCAGCGGTATCCTGCAGGTTACGCTCTTCAACAGCAACTGGCAGCCAGTGGCCGAGCGGATCACATTCGTGAACAATAATGATTATCTCTTCCTGGCAGATATCCACGATGATGGAAAGAACCTGAACAAGCGTGGTAAGAATGTGATCAGTGTGGAAGTACCGGATACACTGCGTTCCAATCTTTCCGTTTCCGTTACCGATCTCGGTGTGAGCGATGATGGAAAAGAAGATATCTTCAGTCGCTTCCTGCTCTCCGATGAACTGAGAGGGTTCATATTCCAACCGGCTTATTATTTCTCTTCTACGGCCGATTCGGTACAGCAGCACCTGGAGCTCGTGATGCTCACACATGGATGGCGCCGTTTCAATTGGGACGATCTCGCTGCCGGAAAACTGCCGCTGATCAAATACCCGCTCGAGAATTATCTTTCACTCAAGGGTGAGCTCGCAGGGCTCAATCCCAGCCAGATACCACAGGGCACTTTGCTGAACCTGTTCATGGAAGCGAAGGATTCCTCCCGGCAATTGTTCATGTTGCCCGTAGACAAACAGGGAAGATTTGAAGAGAAGGGACTGGTATTCTTCGATACTGTCCGGCTTTATTATTCTTTCAACAAGAACCAGAAGCTGACCGAATCGGCGGTGGTGAATTTCAATAACGGGTCCATGCGCTCTCCTTCACTGGTCACTTTCAATCCACTGTGGAGGATCTACAACCCGCTGGATTCACAAGCGCTCAAGCGTAGCCGTTATATCGCTTCG
>JAGIAP010000052.1:15873-20343 GCA_017744805.1 Chitinophagaceae bacterium
CGGAAGCGGAAAGGCTTCGGCCGGAGATCGCGAAGCGGGTGAAGACGCTGGAATCGGTGACCGTAACGGCCAAAACGAAAACGAAATCGCAGGTCATGGACTCGAAGTATACAAGCGGCCTGTTCTCCGGAGGGGATGCTTACTCCTTCGATATGACGGATGATCCTTTCGCCATGTCTGCCCGCGATGTATTCACCTTCCTGCAGGGAAGGGTGCCTGGCCTGCAGATCACGGGAGCTGGTGGCCCTGATGGGCCGGGGCTTACCTGGCGCGGACAAACGCCCACGCTTTTCCTGAACGAGATGCAGGTAGATGCCAATATGCTGTCGGGTACCCCGGTGGCTGATATCGCATACGTGAAAGTATTCCGTCCTCCGTTCTTTGGTGCCTTCGGTGGCGGCGCTGGTGGCGCCATTGCCGTGTACACGAAGAAAGGTGGTGAAGGAAGGTCTGCATCCAATGTGCCTGGTGGCATGGAGCGCAGGACCATGGTCGGTTACTCGGCACCGAAAGAATTCTATTCTCCGGACTATTCAAAGGAGAACGCGCTCTACGATGTGCTGGATGTGCGCACCACCTTATTCTGGGCGCCGTATTTGCTGACAGATAAATCTAACCGGAAAGTGACCTTCACTTTCTATAACAACGATATTTCCAAAAAACTGAAAGTGATAGTAGAAGGCATGAATGAAGAGGGAAGGATGGTGAGGATCGAGAAAGTGCTGGAATAAAGAACAGTTTAGAAATCAACGGAAGGGCTTACCGATCGGTAGGCCCTTTTTATTGGGAATAGCCTGCAATTCATTTCCTGATCACCGTGATCAGTTTCTCCGCCTTTGCCAGGCTGCTGTCTGCAGATCTGAGGGAGTCGGGGATCTTTGTATTATAGCTAAGCACGAAGGCGTTGAACATCTTCATCATGGGCCCGCTGAAGTCGAGCTTTCCATTCTGGCTATCCACTACGCCACTCAATTGAACGGTATTGTTGGCGGGGTCGGGCTGCAGGTCCAGGGTAAGTCCAAAGGGTTGGCCTGTAGCTGGTTTGCTGATCTCGATATCATAAAAATACTGGTGATTGTAATCTATGTAGAAGGTGGCTGACCCATGTCCGTTGAAGGCGCTGAGGGCGCTATCGGGGGGAATGATCTTCAAAGGCGTGGAGTCGGCGGTACTCCAGGCACTGTCCCTGAAATACACTTGTGCGGGGTCGTAAGCAACATAGAGGATGGTCCGTTGGCGGATGGAATCAGGCGTATTGCCGAAGGCGATCGTATTATGAACGGTTGTTCTTTGGGGTTTTTGAGCAAGGAAATACATGATGCCACCGATCAGCAGCATCAACACCAGAATGAGCCAGGTAGTACGCATGTGATTTGGTAATTGTGTGGAATAATTTACCAAATTCCATGCAATTAGTATGCCCCGAAAAAACTACAAAATGCAATGAGGGTAAATGCGGTGATAACTGTTTCGCAAACAAGGGGTATGGATGGCAGAATGCCTACAACTCACAGCTATAATTTAGCTTTTCCATGGTTAGGTTATGCCCTGTAGAAGCATCAACTTTATAGCAGCATCCTATTCATTTCGTAAAAAAATGTATGTTATGAAAAACTGCAATCAATTCACTCCATTGACAGAGAAAGAAGCTCTGGAAATTAACGGAGGTGGTGCACTGGACGGTATCCTGAATACACTTACCGGAATCGTAAGTTCTCTTCCTATCGTTGGTCCCATCCTCTTCACTGTTCTTAACCTGGTAAAAGGCCTGTTGGGTAATCTCCCGCTGCCTGTTTAATCAGAGTGGTCACTTGCGGAGCCTCCTGTCAAGGGACTTCTGCAACTGATCAGCAAGTATCGGTTTTTATGTATGTAAATGGGAAAGTATAGCCCTCAACGTACAGCAAAAAGGCCCGTTCACAAGGGGCGGGTCTTTTTTGCTCCCGGTATGATACAGACAATCAATCACCATGAATACAACAAACTTTCAACCGCTGACTGAACAGCAATGCAAGGAAACCAACGGAGGTTATAATGTTATCACCAATATCCTGGGGATACCAGTTAACCTCGATCTCACCAATCTGAATACAATTGGCAGCAGCCTGGGCAATACCCTGGTGGGCGTGTCTGGTGCGGTAACGGGTGTACTGATGAATGTAAGTACACTTGTGGCCAATCTGCTGAGCGGATTGGGTAATGTTGGTAACCTCGGCCGTTAATTCAGAAAAAAGATCGATAACGGTAATGAATAACCGGAATTACCCGCCTTCCGGCATCGCTTACCACTGAAACTTTTTGGACGGGGAATATAGTATCTGGCCATGGTTTTCAGATACTGTAAAAGGGCTCCAGGTTGATGGAGCCTTTTTCTTTCAAATACAACATCCATCTATAATTTAAACTATTCATGGTTAGGTAAATAAGCGGATTAAAGGGAATTTTAATACGCTAAATCTTCCTTCACTTTAAAAATGTAATCATGAAAAGCTTAGATCAATTCAATGCCCTGACCAATCAGGAGCTGATGGAAATCAATGGCGGCGCCGGCCTGGCCGATCTGCTCGCTACATTGAATGCAGTGCTGGTTCCTGCTACCAATGCAACTTCTGCAAGTCTGCTCATTCTTTCTGCAGGTGCATCCTCTGCCGTGAACACAATCGCTGGTGGACTGGCAGCATTCCTGTCTAAACTCAGTCTTCCAACTGTGTAAAAGAATTTCAATGAACTGGCTGTTTTCGAAAGACAAGGAGCAGTCAAAAAAGACCATCCCGGACATTGGATGGGGTTGTAGTGGAGACACTATAACTGTCAGGCATACGTGTAAAAAGGGCTGGGATTTGTCCCGGCCCTTTTGTTTCGTTTACATAGGAATATTTTTCCTGGCTATGCTGATCTGACTGAAGGATCAATACCTCGCGCGCTGCCATTCCTGTACAGCCACCTCTTCGGCATCCAGCAAAGAAGTAGGGTTTGTTTGAAGGATAGTGCTGATCTGGTAAAGTCTGTCGATGGTGATGGGTGTTTTCCCGTTCTCCAGTCTGCTGTAAGCATTCTGTGAAATGTTCAACAGTAATGCCATATACTCCTGGGAGTATTCCCTGTTCCTCCTCAGCGTACGGATCTTTCCTGCCACACGGGCTGTATGGTTAATGGTCGTCTGTAACATATTCAAAGGGTTTCGTACATAGAATGTTGTTTCTCTCAATCTGTTATATGATCGTTGTAAAGGTTTATCCTTCTGCGCCCACCATCATGCCCTGGTGGTGTTGCCATAATTCGGCATAGGTCCTGTTGCCTTCCAGCAACTGCGTATGCGATCCCTGTCCCTGCAATTGCCCATTCTTCAATACCACTATCTTATCTGCATTCATCACGGTGCTGAGCCGATGGGCGATCACGATGATCGTTTTGCCGTTCCTTCTCAGTCGCTGCAATACCAGTTGCACCATTTGATCGGCAATAGGGTCGAGGGATGAAGTGGCCTCATCCAGGATCAGGATATCCGGGTCGCGGTAAAGCGCGCGGGCGATCGCCAGCCTTTGCCTTTGCCCGCCGGACAAATTCACGCCATGCTCTCCCAGCCAGGTGTTGAAGCCTCCCGGCAACTGCTCCACAAATTCCAGGATGCCGAGTTGCCTGCTGATATCGATCACTCGTTGCATATCGGGCTCAAATTCTCCCACGGCAATATTTTCCAATACGGATCCGGCAAACAGGTCTATCTGTTGCGGCACTACGCTCACTCGTTGACGAAGTGACTCATTGTGGAAATACCGGATATCGGTATCGCCGATAGTGATATGTCCGCTCTTCAGTGGATAGAGGTTTTGTAAAAGTGAGATGAGGGTAGATTTTCCGCTGCCGCTCTCTCCCACAATGGCGGTGATGGAATTGCGTGGTATTTCAAGGTTCAGCCCTTTGAACACATCTACCCGTGTGCCGTACCTGAAACTCACCTGGTGGAAAATGATATCCCCGGTTTTTCCTGCTTCTAGTTTGATCTTGTTATTGCTGTCTTCCTGTTCCAGGTCCATGATCTCGAAAAGGCGGTCTGCAGCTATCAATGCATCCTGCATGCTTTTATTGGCGCCGATGATGCTCATGGCCGGGCCGGTGAAATACCCCACCAGCGCATAGAAAGAAAGTAGTTCCCCCGCACTCAGCGATCTTCCCACCACCATATACGCGCCGGCCCAAAGCAATGAAACCACCAGCAGGCCATTCACGAAAGCGGCGGCATTCCCGAGATGCACATTGAAGATGCCTGTCTGGAAAATGCTTTTCAGCAATTTGATGAACCTGGATTCCGTTTTCAAATTGGCATGCTCTTCCAGCCCGAACCGCTTGATGGTAGTGATGGTGTTGAGCGACTCAACCAATTGACTGCCCAGCTCGGCATTGTCTTCCATCATCTTTCGTCCCCATTGCTTATTGAACCGGTTGCTGATCGCGTACATGATCAGGTAC
>JAGIAP010000530.1 GCA_017744805.1 Chitinophagaceae bacterium
ATATCATTGTGTTTGTACACATAGCTATGTCCAACATGGAGACGGAGACCGTCGATGATGCAGGCATGGCTTTCTGCGTCGTAAACGATCACGTCATGACGGCTGCAAAGCACATCGATGAGGCTCACCATACCCTGGTATCCAAAATTGAACAGGATTGCATCTTCTTTACCTTCAAATGCAGCCAGCTCACTTTCCAGTTGCTCGTGGTAGTTGCTGTTACCGCTCATCATGCGGGCACCCATGGGGAGCGCCAGACCAAATTGAGCAGCAGCATCACCATCCACCTTCCTGATTGCAGGATGATTGGCCAGTCCAAGGTAGTTGTTCAGGCTCCATACGATCATTTCCTTGCCGCGGAACTTCATTCTGTTACCGATCTCGCCTTCCAGTTTTGGAAAAGCAAAATAACCATGCGCTCTTTCGCGGTGTTGGCCGATGGGACCACCAGAGTTTTTCAGCAATCTGTCAAAAATGTCTGCCATATTATTGAATTATTAAAAAATAGAATGTTTTTGTAGCCGTTTCGATGGGGCAAAAATAACGTTTTTTGAATTGCTCTGTCAGGAATTACCTTTTATGGTTTAATCACTACATTTGCCGCAAATCACTAGCGCATGCGAAAACTTATTGCCATTTTGGCTTTGGTTCTGGTTGCTGCTCAATCATTTGCACAATCCAAAAAAGGCCAGCCCAACGTACCCAACCGCCCTAAATTAGTTGTAGGTATCGTAGTGGACCAAATGAGATGGGATTATCTCTACAGGTATTATGATCGTTACACCGAGAAAGGAGGCTTCAAGCGCCTGCTTAACAAAGGTTTTACCTGTGAGAACACATTCATCCCCTATACCCCAACTTATACTGCCTGCGGACATACCTGTGTGTATACAGGAAGTGTGCCAGCAATCCATGGCATCACTGGCAATAACTGGTATGATAACGAATTGAAGAGGGTTGTTTATTGTGCTGAGGATAAATCTGTTAAGTCTGTTGGGACCACCACGGACGCAGGTTTGATGAGCCCTAAGAATATGTTGGCCACCACCATTGCCGATGAGCTCAAACTGGCCACCAATTTCAGAAGCAAAGTGGTAGGCGTAGCCATCAAGGACCGCGGCGCCATTCTCCCTGCAGGCCATGCTGCCAACGGCGCTTATTGGTACGATAGCAAAACAGGCGACTTTATCACTTCTACCTTTTATATGAACGATCTTCCCCAGTGGGTGAAAGATTTCAATGCTCAGAAACTGGTTGATAAATATTATGCACAGGGCTGGAACCTGCTGTATCCTGCCAATACCTACGTGCAGAGCACAGCCGATGAAAAGTCTTATGAATCCAAACCATTAGGCGCAGATCAGAAAGGTTTCCCTTATGATCTCAATCGTTTTGTTGGTAAGAACTATGGCTCCGTTGCCAGCACACCTTACGGAAACTCACTCACTGCTGAAATGGCGAAGGCTGCTGTTACCAACGAACAATTGGGCGCCGATAATATTACGGACTTCCTCGCTGTAAGCTTCTCCTCTCCCGATTATATCGGCCATGCTTTCGGGCCTAATTCAATGGAGGTGGAAGACAATTATCTCCGCCTGGACCAGGAGCTTGGTTCTTTCTTCGATTTTCTGGATGCCAAAGTAGGCAAAGGTGAATACCTGCTCTTTATCAGTGCAGACCATGGTGTATCCCATGTACCTGGTTTCAATATCGAGAACAGACTTCCCGGTGGTACTGTGGACGATGGTAAATGGATCAAAGAACTGGAGCCCCAGTTGCAAGCTGCCTTTGGCTCTTCCAGGCTGATCACGGGTTCCTGGAACAATATCATCACACTCAACCACGGGCTGATCGATTCCATGAAACTGGATGAAAAAGCAGTGAAGAAACTGATCGTGGACTATCTCAGTCATCAGAATGGTGTATCCCGTGCTTTTGCCCTCGATGACCTGAATACCATTCCCCTGAATGAGACCATCAGAACAAGGATCAATAATGGATATTATCCCCGTCGCTGCGGAGATATCCAGTTTGTGCTCCAGCCTGCCTATTTCGATGGCGGTGCAACCGGTACCACGCATGGTCTATGGAATCCTTATGATTCGCATATCCCGCTCGTATTCTACGGATGGGGGATCAAAACAGGCAAGACCAACCGCGAAACCTATATGACCGATATCGCTGCAACCATTGCTGCCATGTTGCGCATACAGATGCCAAGTGGTTGTGTAGGACATGCCATTACCGAAGTGTCTGAATAATATCCTTCCCGGATGATCATACAGAGAATGGGCCTGCCAAAATTTTGGTGGGCCTTTTTCTTATAGACGATAGGCATTGCCGTTAGGAGGGATCAATGCTAAAAATGGAGGCGCCGGTGCCCCAGTACTAGACAAGTTTGAGGGAGTGTACTCAAAACACGTAAACGAATAATTTCGTATGCGAGCGATATGCCTGCGTTAAACAAAACTTAAAAGCTTGCTGAATACCATCCAAGGCATTGGTTAACTGCATTTTTTATTACACCAACGGAAACTAACATATGTTTGGTTCCACTACATTTGCACAACTAAAATTTCGTTTATGAACAAACCTGTTACCGCGTTCAGGCAATGGACCCTGCTATTACTGGTGGTCCTTTGTTCCGTGAGCGTGATGGCTCAAGTGAAGCTTACCGACAAGATCCCCCTGGATCCCAAAGTGAAGACCGGCAAACTGCCTAACGGTCTTACGTATTACATCAGGCAAAACAAGAAACCTGAACAAAAAGTGGAACTGCGACTGGTACTGAATGCAGGCTCCATTCAGGAAGATGATGATCAGCAAGGGCTGGCGCATATGGCAGAGCATATGGCCTTCAACGGAACGAAGAATTTCAAGAAGAATGAGATCGTTTCCTTCCTGCAGAATATCGGAGTTGGATTCGGTTCCGATCTCAATGCCTTTACTGCTTTCGATCAGACTGTGTACATTCTTCCCATTCCTACAGACAAACCCGGTAACCTCGAAAGTGGTTTCCAGATCCTCGAAGACTGGGCGCACAATGTTTCTTATCTGACCGATGACATCAACAACGAGCGTAATATCATCATCGAGGAAGGCCGTC
>JAGIAP010000531.1 GCA_017744805.1 Chitinophagaceae bacterium
TTCATATACATCCGACCATTCTTTCATGGTCATGATACTGGAGCCTGGTTTTATTTTGAAGGTTTGCTCTGAGTTCACGAAAAAGCGGTAGGGGCTGTTTGTCAGGTTGCTCATGTTCAGCCTGGCTTCTATTTTTTTGTTTTTCGTGAATTTGTAACTGAGCTGGGCATCCAGTTGATTTCGGGGGCGTTCGAATTCTGAAAAATCGGGGCGCATGCCCACCGTGAAGGTCTTATAACCCGAATGATTGAACGCTATATTGGCTCCGAGGCGATCTCCGGTGTATTGCAGCCCGATATTGTACAGCACGGGTACCTGCCCATAGAGTGGTCGCTTTTCTCTCAGTAAGGTTTTATAGCGATAGGAATAGCTGACATTGTTCTGGTCCTTTCCGGCCCCCATAGTTTCATAACGGAAAGCGCTGGCCTGAACTTCGGAGCGTTGCAGGGTAAGGTTACTGCTGAACCAGACATCTTCCAGGAACTTTACATCTTTACTAATAAAGCTCAGGTTCTTACGGAGGTCAAATTCCAGTCCATCCACATCGGCATAATCCGAGTTGGCTGTAAGTAATTCTACAGCGCCACTGGTGGTAGTGATATCCATATACATTTCTACCGGGTTCTTGAAATGTTTTCTGAAATAGCCGGCAGACAGCACTTCTCCGGCGCCCGGGTACCACTCCAACCTGAGATCATAATGGGTGATGATGGTAGAAATAACGCCTGTATTACGTTGTAGCCTGCCATAGAGATAATTGAAGCGGGCAAAGCTGGAGTTCTCGATCAGGGAAGGCCTGATGGCGGATTTGGCGAATGAAGCGCGGATATTGAAATTTTTGAGCGGGGTAATGGTCAGGTTGGCAGAAGGCATATACTGCCATTCTTTTTCTTCTGCACTGGCATCGATGGTCTGGTGTACCAGGTTGCCTGTTTGGGGGTCGACATATTTTTGTTTGTCGAGATTCTGCATCAGGCTTTTCGCGATCCTCTCCGCTGCTGCATCCTTTATCTTTTCATATTTGTAATACTCGGCCCTGAAGCCCCATACCAGGCGTAACCAGTTGGTAAAGCGATTGTCCATCATGGCAAATACTGCCTGGTTATTGTTCTTGCCGGAATAATTGTTGGCGCTGAAGTCTGCCGGATAGTAGTAAGGATCATTCAATGGATTGGCGAAATCCATTTTCCAGAATTGTATCTGCTGGTAACTGTAAATGGAGCTAAGTCCATTGGCAACGCCGATGGGTAGTATATTCCAGTGATAATCTCCTTTTTTTTCGAGGTACTGGTAACCGGCTTTCACTACCTGGTTCAGTTTTCCGATACTGAGTTTATAGCTGAGAGCAACCTCAGCCAGGTGGTTGGTTTCTTCGTACTTGTACTCAGACCTGTTCAGTTGCCCTACGCCGGGTTGTGTGGTAAGGCCGGGTGAATAATTGTATATCTTATCGTTGGCGGTCTTTACCGGGCCCAACCAGGCTTCTGTAGCGTCCTGCTCATGATTGGTGACTTTATTACGTGCGATGCTCCAGTCTAATTTGAACTTACCAAAACTATGTTCGCCATTGATCCTGTTTTGCAGGAGATCGATGAATTTGGGTCGATCATATTCCCGAACTACCGGGTCGTCCCCAAAGCCAATATCCTGGCCCCATCCGGCAACGCGGAAAAACTGGTTGGCAAATACCCGCGAATAGAAATTACGGACAGTGACCGAATGCCCCTTGCGGCTCCAGCCAAAATTGAAAAGCGCCCCCCAGGTGGTGGTGAAATTGTATTGTTTGGCACGATTGGGCCTTAATTCCCCGCCGGTCTTTGCATCGTATTTGTTCCCATTCAGTTTGTTGAAATCACCGCGCTCGAAGTTGACCATATCATCGATGGACTGTTCGTTCCGGTAACTCAATGAGCCAACAAAGCCGATACGGTCTTTGCCGAAAAGATAGTTTCTTCCCAGGCTGAACTGGTAGTTCTGACCGGGGGCTGCATTATAAACGCGTGTGCCCAATCTTTCCAGGCCACCGATCTTTTTGTTCTGTTCCGCGATCATCTGGACGGTGATCTTTTCCACACCAGCGGGTGGTTGGTAATTGTATGGATCAGTTGGTTTATAATTCTGCAGATCGAAAATGCGAATGTCTTTGGGGAAATGGTCCCTGCTGCCATCATCGAATCCCAGGTAATCGTTCTTCCCACGTCCATATCCCAGGAATTCCTTACCGGTACTGCCTTGTACGTATTTGGTGCCGGCACTGAATGTGGTGAAGTCTTAGTTGGGGATACCCATAGTATTGATCTGAACCAGGCCGCCCCCAAAGCCGAAGCTCATATCCGGGGTAGCGGTTTTGCTCACGATCACATTGTCCACAAGATTGCTGGGAATAATGTCGAATTCGAAATCACGTACCTGTACATCTGTGCTGGGAAGGGTGGCGCCATCCATCATGGCGAGATTGTAGCGCTCGGCGATACCGCGCACTACCACGCGGCGGTTATCATTGGTGCTTACACCAGAGATGCGTTTGAGCGTTTCACCGATGCTCTTGTCCGGAAGTGCAGAGATCTGTTCGCGGCTGATACCATTGGAAATACCTGCTTCATTTTTCTGACGCGTATACAAGGCGGCAGTGGTTTCCCTGCGAACGGAAGATCTTACTACCACACCTTCCAATGTATTCTTTTCTCTTCTTAAAGTGATATTCAGCTCTGCAGTTGCATTCTCTCTTACTTCGATATCCGTAATTATCTTTTTCCCGTATCCCACGTAAGAAATTTCCGCTTCGTATTTGCCTGCTGCCAGGGTGATGGTGAAAACGCCATCTGCATCGCTGGTGGTACCTTTGTTGCCAATGCGGATAGTTACATCTGTGAGGGGTTGGCCGGTTTCTTCGTCCAGTAATTTACCCATGACGCGGCCGGGCTCTTTTTTTGCGGGGGGAGCTTGAGCGGCTTTTTCATTTCCTTTTTTTACAAACCAGGCGATCCCTCTTTTCTCTATCACAAATCCATTATTGCTTACCAGTTGGTTCAGGATCTGCTCCACCGTTTTGTTATTATGAGTGGAGGCCGGTACAATAACGCCCTCTATTTCTTT
>JAGIAP010000532.1 GCA_017744805.1 Chitinophagaceae bacterium
GGGTATATTGCGGCCATGAACTTAAACTCTGCAGCCATAGAGATCCTGCAGGAATTCCTGCAAAAACTGACCGGTCTTTCCGCCGAAGAAACCAGGCCCCTCTTCAGCACCACGCGCACTGTTCAGCTTTCCAATAACCAGGTCTATATCAATACCGGCGATAAAAGCCGAAAGCTGGCCTTTATCGAAAAAGGTGTGATGCGCGCCTATGCCGTAAAAGAGAATGGGGACGAGGCCACGCTGTATATCAGATGGGAGGGGCAGTTCATCGCCTCACACGATACCATCATCAACCATATTCCCTCCCGGTTCATCTATCGGGCACTGGAAGACTGCACCATTCTCGAAGTGGACTATGATACCCTGGACCAGATCATGCGTGAGCAACCGAAATTTGAGCCGCTCCGTAATTTCTTTCTCATGCGCATGCTTTCCGAAACCCTGGATATGATCGAGTCATTTGTATTCCTTTCTCCCGAAGAACGATACCAGAAGCTGATCGCAGACCGTTTCAATATCGTCAACCGTGTGCCTGATAAGCATCTCGCATCCATGCTGGGCGTCACTCCCGTGAGCCTGAGCCGCATCCGGAAAAGGATCCAATTACAGAAAAAGCATTAATTAACTTTTGTTAACCATTCCTGCCAGCCCCCGCCTCTACATTTGTTCCATCAAAACTATCCGGTATAGCCATGGAACAGGTAACAAAAATCTTTCTTCAGATCTTCAGCATCTCTGCTGTCCGTTATTTTATTCTGGCAGGGATCCCTTTTCTGCTTTTCTATCTTTTCTTCAACAACCGCTTGAAGCATTTCAAGATCCAGCAGCGGAAAGCTGCGCGCAAAGATTTCTGGAGGGAGATCTGGCATTCGATGCAATCCACTTTCGTATTCACCATCATTATCGTGATCCTCGCCGCCACTCCCGTGAAGCAGTATACGCAGATCTACGACAAATTAACTGACTACCCCATTTGGTGGATACCCGTCAGCGTAGCACTGGCGCTCGTGATCCACGATACCTATTTCTACTGGTTCCATCGCCTGATGCATCATCCGAAGATCTTCAAATACACTCACCTGGTACATCATAAATCCACCAATCCATCTCCCTGGACCTCCTATTCCTTTCACATCCTGGAAGCAGTGGCCGAAGGTGGGGTACTGGCAGTACTGGTATTTGTAATGCCCATGCATGGGCTCGGTATCCTCTGGTTCACCATTGCAGCCTTTATCATCAATGTGTATGGACATTTAGGGTACGAGATCATGCCGAAGAGCCTCAGGAGATCTTTTCTCTTCGAGATCATCAATACCTCTGTGCATCATAACCTGCACCATAGCAAATTCAAAGGAAATTATGGTTTGTACTTTCGTTACTGGGATCGTATGATGGGAACGGAGAACCCGGATTATGTGAAGGAGTACGATAAAGTGCAGGAACAACGTTTCGGAAAAGAAGCCGTTCCCGCAAATGTAGTAACAGAGCCCATTGCCAAAAGAGCTTAACGTAAAACCTGGTAATGCAGCAGCACCACCCCTGATGGGAAAGTAGTAGTGGTAAGCAATTGCAGGTCCTGCTGATCGAAATATTTTCCAAAGAAAGGCTTTCCTTTTCCGATGAGTACCGGGTGTACCCACAACTGGTACTCATCTATCATATCCAGCTTGATGAGGGCAGTTACCAATCTTCCGCTTCCGTAGATCATGATATTCTTTCGCTGCCCTTCCGTTTCGATCCTCAGCTTTTCCATCCCCTCTTCGATATCATCTTTCAGGATATCGGTATTGCACCATTCAGCCTTGTCGAGCCTCCTGGAGAATACAGCTTTCCGGTGATGGTTCATCATTACAGCATAAGCATATTCTTCCCTGGGACAAAGTGGATTGGACGTTTTCTCCGGCCAGAATTCTGCCATGGCCTGGTAGGTGACCCTTCCCAACAGGATCGTATCGGCCATACTCAGCTCTCTGGCCAGCCGCTCCCCCATATTGGGGTCCCAACACTCGAAATGCCAGTCCAGCTCGCCATTAGGGCCGGCCATATAGCCATCGAGCGTAATATTCATCGATACAATCACTTTGCGCATTCTTGCCAATTTTTGGTACGGGGCTAATTAGAATTATCCTCGTTACAAAATTATCTTGCAGACTGCGTCAATAGCGGGTGTGAAATTGACAAATGAAGGTCTTTTTACGACAGGGGAACTGCCCGGCATCAGGTAACCGGATTATTATTGTTCTCGATCATCATTTCAGCTACAGCCCTGGCATTGAGCTCCACGGGCTCAACATCGGGCACTTCCTTGCTGGTGAACGAGCCGCTGAGCGCCTGGAGCTTTTTGGCCTGGGGAATGAAGCGGCTCTCCAGTGACGATACCGCCTGGTTATAATTCTTTACTGCCGAATTGAGACTATTGCCAATATTGCTGAAATGCCCCAACAAAGTAGCCGTTCTGTTGTAAAGCTCCACGCCGGCGCCACGCATTTCCTCGATGTTCTCGGTTACTCTTACCTGTTGCCATACAAAACCGACCGTCCGTAGCAGGGTGATCAAAGTAGTAGGTGTGGCAAATACAACCTTATTCCGGATCCCTTCCTCTATCAGGCTTGGATTGGCTGCCAGGGCGGCGCCGAAGGAAGATTCTATCTGCATGTACAGCACAACATAATCAGGAGACTCGCTGAACTGGCTCCAGTATGATTTGCCACTGAGATTACGTAGGTGGTCTCTTACCGCCTGGGCATGTTGCGATAACAACTGCCTTTTTTCTTCTTCATTATCCGTTTCAAACGCACGCATATAGGCACTGAGTGGCACTTTGGAATCCACCACGATGATCTTGTTCTCCGGCAGGCGGATGATCATATCCGGGCGAAGGGTACCCTCCACACTGGCAACAGATACCTGCTCCTCGAAATCGCAATGTTCGGTCATGCCGGCAAATTCAACCACCCTGCGAAGGGCGATCTCGCCATAACGACCTCGGGTATGCGATGTCTTAAGTGCAGACACCAGGTTATGGGTTTCCTTTTGCAATTGTTCCGTCATGCTGGCCACACCCTGCAT
>JAGIAP010000533.1 GCA_017744805.1 Chitinophagaceae bacterium
ACCCTCAATATTTCAATTTGTTTTTCAAGAAACATACGGGCAAAAGCCCCAGGGCATTCAGGGCAGCTCCGGTAGCTATCCTTTGATTTTATTAAATAGACATGAAACGTAAACTGCCTTTTTATCAAGTCCTGCTAATAGTTGTGATCACTATAGCAAGTGTCGTATTCTTTGCCGATAATAAATACATACCGGGTTTTGTATTTCTGATCTATGCGACCGGTCTTTTGTTCACTGGACCACAAGTACATTTCAATTGGGGATTTTCTTACGGGTATAAGAATGCAGATCAATTATTCCTGGGCAGGGTGATGGCGTATTTACGGAAAACAGGTAGTATCTTGTTACTTATACTTACAGGAGCTCTTCTTTCGGGGGAGGATTATCAGGCAGGTATGATCTCGATATCACTCGCCGTTATCCTGTATTCTCCTTTATCCTCGACTATTTTTTACAGAAGTGGCTTTCAGCCTGGCCCAGGGGATGATCACAGGATTATATTAAGATACGCACTGTGGATCCTGATTGCCAGGAATACAGGAATGGTGGTCTTGTTCACCTCTTTCATTCTGTTCTTGTCTGAGATGCGACAGGAATCATATATAGTATATTTTGCAGGTATGGCTTTGATATTGTCTATTCCAGTGTTGTTGTTGGTTAAGAAGGATACGCTAGTCATATTCCCTTCACTCAGGGTATTGTTGTCTGGCGAAACTTTTGAAGGAACAAGCGCCGTAATTGATAGCAGTCGGTAATTAGCATTTCATATGAGCTAAAAAAAGGACGCCTCATTTATTGAGGCATCCTGTAAGAGATTTTTTTATCCACTTATTGATAGATGTATTCGTAAACCTGGCCAGTAAATGTAAACCCGAATATCCTGTTACCAACCATGAAGGTTTTCAATTCGCCCGGAGGGGCATTCCCCTTGATTATCCAGTTATTTTGCGCTGGAGTATACTCCCAGAAAGTATTTCCATCACTACAGTAGCATTTCCCGTTGAAGCCGATCAAACTATTTACGGCATAGCTACCATTAGGTAATGACCTCTTTGTGGTAATAGCAGGAAGAGTTGGATCAAATTCATAAAAATTGGAATAGCCATCCAGAAAATAAGCTTTGTTACCAACTGTGGTAATACCATCCAGAATGGGGACTGTAATATCGATAGGCGTTATCGCATTCCAGCTTCCCTTTCCATTGTTGGCTGCCGGATCTAATCGGAGCATCTGTTTTTCATACGCGCGGGCGGCCACATATAATTCATTATTCAACACAAACGCACGATCACCCATAGTGCCTTTGGTCAAGTTGGTCAGTTGTTTGAATGCACCGTCCCCAGACTGTGAAAGGTCCATCACCCAACTATCTACCCCATTGCCGCCGGGGCTATCGCCTCCGCCGAAATACCATTTGTTACCTATCAAAGCTGAGAAATGCTCACGCCTCACCGGAACTTTGGCAGGAATATCGAATTCTTCTTTCCATTTTTTATTGATGGGATCATAGCTCCGGACCTTGGTCATCCAGATGAGTGCTCCGGTTGATGCATTATCGTACCCGAATGCGAAATAGACCTTACCATTGTATACAAACTGGCTGCTCTGCCGGTAGATCACCGGAGATGCTTGCAGATCATGTTCTTTCCAGAAGTTCACAATGCGTAATTCTGTAAAGAACTGGAAATCCAGCCCTCCCTGTCTCACCACCAAATTACCATTATTGGCATCTGAAGGGATCTGTACCTCGATGGTGGTGGCATCGATATAAGTTACCTGAAGTTTCACCTTGTTCAGATAAACTTCAGAGCCGGAAAGATTTTTACCGGTAATGGTCACTCTACCATTCCTGTCAACCGCTTCAGGAGAGAATGAAGATAAAGTAGGCAATAACCTGAATTTTAGGGCGCTTATGGCTTCCTGTTCTTTCACTACCACTTTGATAAAATCATTAGGTGCGGCTATCGGCACTCTCACTCTCAAACGCTCTGCAGTAGCGCCTATCACCGTAGCAGGTATGGGACCGAAAAAAACAGTATTGTCGTTGACCACAGTACTGAAATTGCGGCCTGTGATCTCCATAATGGCATTTTCTTCAGCCCCTTCGGGCAAGATATCCGTAATGGCAGGTCTTACCCAAAAATCAGTTGGACTCAAGGCTTCAAGTGTAGCTACTTTTACTTTCACCTTTCCATTGAGCACACCTGCAGGGACTTTCGCTTTGAGGGAAGTTTTTCCGACAAAGGTCACATCAGTGGCTTTGATATTCCCGAAATACACTTCGCTTGCAGTAGAAAAATGGTTACCCGTGATAACCACCTCCGTTCCGATATCTCCTTTATAAGGAGCAATGGCCGTTATGACTGGCGCTAACGGGTTCACAATAAGATCAGTGGCAGAGGATACAGTTTTATCCCCTACGGTAACTGTTATCTTTCCGGTTGAAGCATCTTCGGGCACAGTAATGGTCAGTTCAGTGCCATCCGCTGCAGTTGCTGTTACCGCGGCTATTACATTATTGATCTTGACAGTGTTCAGGGATCTGTTATCAGAGAAAGCAATTCCTTTGATAACGACAGAGGCTCCTTCGGATGCTTCTGCAGGAGAAAAGGAAACGATCGAAAGCTCTTTTGAAGCCGCAGAATCGGATTTCTTACAGGAAAGGATACTGAGCATTGCTACCAGTACAATGCAGGATCGCCAGTGAAATGAGAAGTACGAGTTTTTCATGATGGAGGTTTAAGTGAGTTCTTATATTGGAGCGTAAAGAAACTAAATGGCTAACCCGGATCATTCCACGAACCTGTAAAGCATCCATTAATACCCGGGAACCCGCTTAATTTCGATACAGACTGATGCCATGAAAAACAAGCAGTTTTTGTCAGCTCGGGAATATTCATTATTTTCATTATATCATTCCTTCATCACTAAAAAGGAGCTTATCCCGGCAACAAAGAAAATATCGTACAAACAGGAAGTAGCAGACAAATACTTCAGTTTACTCGACCAGCATCTTGATGAGCTGATCAACGGGCAGGCTACTGAAATGATGGAGTTGCAGGATATCC
>JAGIAP010000534.1:0-1090 GCA_017744805.1 Chitinophagaceae bacterium
AAGTATGGTTGTGGATTGCAGCCAAAATACTGTAACCAGTCCGATCCTTTTTTCTCACTGAAAAGGATTCGGCGTACCGGGTAGCTGAGCGCCATTTTAACGAGGGCATCGATAGTGTGTGCCTCGTCTCCACCAAATTCTTCAAGCGTAGCCTTGGGAACAAACACCAAAGGCGAGTTATGTAGTCCCTGGTCATTCATTTGCTGAACACCGGGATCCAGGCTGATCGGTTTTCCCTTTCCATAATTCTTCTTTTCCGATGCATTTGCGAGGACGGTCATATAGTTGTCATCAAAAGACTTAGCCGCATCTTCTGCGCTGCCATATCCTTTGACACTTTCAAACATTACCAATTCCTGCCCTGCCCATTCGCCACCAGTGTAGTAATGGCCACTGGCCTTGATCTGGTAGAACCAGGCTGTTTCCCCGCACTTGCCGTCTTTTCGCTGAATTACATTATCGCCGCTAAGGCAGATCTGCAGGTAGTTATAGCCTTCCCTTGCCCTCTCTGCCACTTCCTTCCGCCACCATTGGGCCCTGCTTTTTTCCGGAGCCGGAGGCAGGTATCTTGCCAGTTTCCCATCCTTATCCACCAACCTGTACACATATTGGCCTAACCGGCTGAGTGGGTCCCGGTCTGTATATTGTATAAACTCTTTGGCATCCTTTGCCATGCGGAGTTGATGGATCTCTTTTTGAAGATCGAGCTCCTGCTGTATACCCTGTTGCAATTGTTTGAATGCCGCTTCATCGGGCACCGTTCTATTGATCAGATACGCTGATTGCTCCTTGTTTTTTGAATGCGCTAATAACACTTGCTTTGAACCGGCATTCCATTTTACCCGGAAATTGTCCACTGCATCTATGAATTCCTGTGCAGCTTTCGTCGCCTCTTCTTCACTAAAATATTTCGGGACACTGTTGAAACTGAAATTCCTGGTATCGCCATAACCCAATTGATAACTGAATTTATAAGTATAGGGCAGTTTATCCACAGTGAGGTGATAGCGATACCCATCTATGATCTTTCTGATGGCCAACCTGGCTTTTTCCGCATCCGGCAGACTATTATACTGAGTAGCCGTAATGG
>JAGIAP010000534.1:1100-3053 GCA_017744805.1 Chitinophagaceae bacterium
CGGCAACCTGGAGATGGAATTTTTGAAACGCCTTATCCTGGATGATGACTATATTTTTTTCATCCATCAACAACTGGAGTAAGAGATGACTGTCTTCCAGCGCCGCCCGGTCATTTTCAAACTCATTGATGGCGCTGAACTTGAACTGATTCCTTTTATCGAGCAGCTCATAGGTAAAGAGCTCGGGTTTGTCCACGATGGTATTGTTCACATCGATCTTGAAATCATTCAGATCGAGGAAGATGGTTGGGTTTTGCTGATCATGCAGGAGCTTTCCGATCCTGATATTGGTGAGCTCACCTTCTTTCCAGATAGTTCGATCTTCTGTTTGTGGAATGGCCTCCAACGCTGCTTTGCGGATCTCGTCCTCATTTTCACTCTCTTTTATGAAGGCCCGCACAATTCTCTTATCATTATTCCTAAGTCTTGGAAAATACTGGTAACTGGCAATGAATACATCTGATGCTGTAGCATTCTCTCCAAATAGCTCAGGCATTTGCTCCGCTACTTTTTCTGCTTCTTCTTTGGTCTGGAATTTCTCCCTGAGTTGAAGGCAATCCCTGGAAGGGGCAGTTATTTCAACGGCATACACTTTATCGTATTCGATATACTGCGTGTTGTAAATGGACTTGTCTGCAAGTTGCCGGAATAGTTCCTGTGCAGCTTCGGCCGCTTTCTCCCGGGAGATATGGTCTGTTTTGGAAGCGAAGAGCTCGCGTCCGCCCAGGCTCAGTTGGTAAACGAATTTTGCATCCAGCTCTACCACTTCAAAATTGCAGAGGCTATGTTTGCTCAAGTCTCCGATGCCACTCAGCGCTTTGAATCTTTTTTCAAAACCGGAGATATTATCATTATTCCATCCATTTGTGACATAATCATATGCCCTTCCACGATTACTACTGATATCGCTGTAATTGTTGAGGAACCTTTCCCCGAATACTGCATTCTTCTTTTCCAATTCTTCTGCATTCATGAATCCATAACTGAGCAGGGCATAATCTGTGAACTGTTCTGCAAATCTGGCCAACAGATGACGAAGGAATACTCTTCTACGACCGGCGTATTGCTCCGGTGTTTCTGCAATTTCCTGCAGGTAAGATCCGTAATTGGCCAGGTTCAGCTCCAGCTCAAAGGTGTAGGTCTGTGTTTCAGGAAGAAAATAAGAGCGATAATTGCTTTCGAGGCCAGCCAGGTAAAGAATGGTGGCAGCCGCATTCCTGGCCTCCTGCTCATTTTTGTAATATTTCTTACTGATGAGCACGAAATCATTGGATGGACTGTTCAGGTAGAAATAGACACAACCATTATCCTTTATGATTACCTGGGTATCGACGCTATCCCTGAGCACATCATTTATCCAGGTTTGTACACCTGTTTTCCTGTCATCGATGGAATGGTAGGCAAAGAGCTCCAGTTTTTCAATATTCTTCTTTTTCAGTTCTCCACTTTCTTCCCATTGCATCCATTGTGTTTTATTGAAAGGGAAGGCCAGCATGCTCCCTGATTCACCCAACCCATCCACTATGCCCTCTTCAACCGGAAAACGTAGAAGATCTTTCAGATCAGGAACAGAGCTCAGCTTATTCACAAAATAGGTATGGCGTTGGTCGGCGGACTCCGGAACGGATAAGGAGAACAACGACCGGATATTTTTCAACTGGGATAAATAATTCGCCAGCATCTGGTCAAAGAAAAGCAGAAAGCCTTTCAATTGGCGCGCCCATGCGATCCGCTTGGCAGGCGCATCATTTGACAGATCGCCCTCTCCAATCCCATATACACGGGGGAATTCATTCTGAATGGAATAATAATCGTCCAGGTCTGCCCGGTAGATCCCTTTGGGAATTTCACTATCCAGGTAGGGAGAAGGCGATTTGAATTGGATCTTTCCATTGGATCCCAATTGCAGCAATGTATTGATCTGTGTTGTATCGAAACTAAGTTGTATACCAT
>JAGIAP010000535.1 GCA_017744805.1 Chitinophagaceae bacterium
GAATGTGGTTAAGGGATATTACACATTATCTGCGAATTCAATAAGAAGGGAGGATTTTCCAGAAACAATGCAAAAGAAATTGCCGCCCAGCTATATAAATCTGCCGGCAACATTGCTTGGTCGTTTGGCTATTGACGTTTCAATCAAAGGGCAGGGTTATGGCGAGATTCTTCTAATGGATGCATTGTACAGAACTCTAAGAACAGTAGAGAGTGTGGGCTCTTTAGCGATAATAGTAGATCCTGTCGATGAAAAAGCACAGCGCTTTTACGGCAAATATGGCTTCATACTTCTACCTACATCGGGTAAGATGTTTTTGCCGATGAAGACTATTAAAGATTTGTATTCACAAAATTGAGATGCTGCATAGAAAGGAGCAGGGAGGCCGATATACTGACCTCCCTGCTCCTTTTCAATATCATGGATCAATGATATACTTCGCTGTTCACCACATGCGTGCCATCCTCGATCTGCGTAATATACACTTCCGGTGTTACACGGAATAACTGCTCGAATGATCTCTGGATCTGCGCTTTGAAATCATCTACCATTTCAGTTTTGACGATATTGATGGTACAGCCACCAAAACCGCCGCCCATCATCCTGGATCCTTCCACACCTTTGATATAACCGGCGCGCTCAGCCAGGAAATCGAGCTGGGTGCAGCTAACGGCATATTGCTTACTGAGGCCATTATGCGTAGCAACCATCAGTTTGCCGAATGTGGCCAGGTCGCCATGGCTAAGGGCTTCGCAGCCTTCCAGCAAACGATCCTTTTCCGTAACAACATACCAACATCTGTCGTACACAACCGGGCTGATCAGGTGCTGATGTTCCTGCAGCATTTGCAGGCTCACATCGCGGAGGGAGTTGATATGGTGATAGGTCTTTTTGATGATGCTTACCCCTTCCTCGCATTGCTGGCGACGCACATTGTATTCTGATCCGGCGAGGGAATGGGACACCATGCTGTTCACCAGAACGATCTTATGATCAGGGAAATCGAAGGGGATGTATTCGTATTCCAGGCTGCGGCAGTCCAGCTTCATCACATGGCCGCTTTTGCCATGCAAGCTCGCAAACTGGTCCATGATCCCACATTTTACGCCAACGAATGTATGTTCGGTTTTCTGACCGATGAAGGCCAGTTCCATGCGGCTAAGGCCCAGGTTGAACAATTCATTCAGGGCAAAGCCATATCCGGAGCAGAGTGCCGCGGAGGAGCTCATACCGGCGCCAACAGGAATATCACCGTCGATCAGCACCTGGGCACCGCCGATAGTTTTTCCGGCAGCCTTGATATGGTGGGTTACGCCCAGCAAATAATTCATCCAGCCGGAAATGGGCTGGAGCGTATGTTCAGGGTTGAAAGAGAAAGACTCCTCAAATTGATTGGCGTAGATAGTGATCTCAGGTTCAGGCTGGCTTGCAATGGCAACGTACATTCGTTTGTCCACTGCGCCGGGCAATACGAAGCCCTCATTGTAATCAGTATGCTCTCCTATCAGGTTCACGCGTCCCGGAGCTGCTACCACAATCGGTTCCTGGCCATAGAGGTCACGGAATTTTTTACGCAATCGTTCTACTATCGGCATATCTGTGAAAATGGTTTAATTTTAAAAATTCTATAAACAGATTCTATGAGTTTTCTGATCGACCGCACCACGGATAACGACCTCGAACTTCTCAGATTGCAAGATAAGGCAACTGGCACAACAATCAGTATACTTCCTGCTTACGGGGCCCTCCTTCACGGGTTTGAAGTGCCACTGAATGAAGGCAGGATCAATATCATCGATAATTTTTACGGAAAGTCAGAACTGTTGCGGAACCTGGCCATTTCTTACAAGAGTGCAAAGCTTTCTCCTTTTGCTTGCAGACTGCCGGATGGACAGTACAGTTTTGATGAAAGAACTTATGAATTTGCTAATCGCTTTGGTGATGGAACAGCCATCCATGGCCTCCTTTACAATAAGCCCTTCAACCTGGTGGATACATTCACGGACGATCACCAGGCGGCGGTCAGGCTCAGGTTCCATTATAAAAAAGATGATCCGGGCTATCCATTCGATTATATCTGCGAAGTGAAATATGCGCTGCATCCCAATCGCGCCTTGCAGGTGGAGACAACTATCACCAATCTCACGGACGAGCTCATTCCCATGCAGGACGGCTGGCATCCCTATTTCACGCTGGGTGGAAGGATCAACCAGTATGAAATGCAGTTTCGGTCCGATGCCATGCTGGAGTCCAATGAACAGATCGTCCCAACCGGCAAGACCCTCTTTGATGATACCTTCCTCAATGGCGCCCCCATCGGGGACCGCTTCCTGGACACCTGCTTCCTGCTGGACCATGAGGACGGGATACCGGACTGCGTATTGTACAATCCTGAGAATGGTCTTCAACTGGCCTTCTATACCAATAACCGCTACCCTTACCTCCAGATCTATACGCCGGACCACCGGGAAAGCATCGCCATCGAGAACCTGAGTGGCGCCCCCAATGCCTTCAATAACGGGATGGGACTCATACGGATGCTGCCCAGACAAAGCCTTACATTTAACCTTTGGTACCAGTTGAGTATTGTGTAAATCCATTACCTTGTGCAAAATGAGCTCCGTTTATGAAGTTTCTCAGGCTTGCACTGGTATTTGGTTTCATCGCCCTCATGATCAGTTGTTTTGAAATTGATGAAGATATTGTGATCACAGAGAATGGTAGCGGTGTTTACGAATCCCGAGTGGATCTCAGCAAGTTCATAGACCTGATCCAATCCTTTGCCGGAGAAGAAGAACTGATGGCTGCCGGCCTGGATCATGCGGTAGACACCGTTATTTCCATGAAGAGCATTCTTGACTCCGCCGATGAGGCCACCCGTACAAGGAATGCCTGGATGGGAAGTGGAAAATTGTTCATGAAATTGGATATCTCCAAAAAGATTTACAACTTAAGGATGAGTATTCCCTATCAAAACCTCGGTCAATTGGAAAGCCTGATGACTGAACAGGGAACCCTGATGAAAGATTCATTTACCGGCTTATTGCA
>JAGIAP010000536.1 GCA_017744805.1 Chitinophagaceae bacterium
GGTTGGATGAGATGGACAATCGTATCCTGCTTACCATTATCGAAAAATTCAAGGGAGGGCCGGTGGGCATCACTACCATCGCAACGGCGGTGGGTGAGGAAACGGGCACCCTGGAAGAAGTGTACGAGCCATTCCTGATACAGGAAGGTTTTATCAAACGCACACCCCGTGGCCGTGAGGCAACGCCGAAAGCGTATGAGCATTTGGGTAAGGAGATAAGAGGTGGCAATGCAAGCACATTGTTCTGATAATCGATAGAAAGTCATAAACGAAGAAAGGCTCCCCTAAGAGAGCCTTTCTTCGTTTATAGTGCGGGCCTGTTTATGCAACAGGAACAACCAGTCTGAATCCATTACCGTGAATGTTCACGATCTCGATGGTCTCATCTTCCTTCAAATATTTCCTCAGCTTGGCGATATACACGTCCATACTGCGGCCATTGAAATAAGTATCGCTACCCCAGATCTTTTTGAGCGCCTGTTCGCGGGGAAGCAGGTCGTTCATATGTTCTGCCAGCATTTTCAGGAGCTCATTCTCTTTGGGAGAGAGCGTTTGTGTTTTTCCTGCATGGCTGAGCTCGCGCAGTTTGGGATTGAAATGATAGCTGGCGAGATCGTATTCTTTGTTCTCCTGTTCCTTGGTCACTTCCTCATTGCGTTTGAGGATGGCCTTAATTTTCAGGAGGAGCACTTCACTGTCAAAGGGTTTGGTGATATAATCATCTGCGCCGAGTTTATATCCCTGGATGATATCTTCTTTCATGGTCTTCGCGCTGATGAAGAAGAGAGGAATATCAGGATCTACGTCGCGGATCTCTTCGGCCAGGGTGAAGCCATCCATATGGGGCATCATGATATCGAGGAGACAGAGATCAAACTTCTCACGCTGGAAGGCAGCCAATCCGAGGCGACCGTCCCTTTCAAGGGTTACGTCGAAATCATTCAGTTCAAGATAGTTCTTCAACACACTTCCCAGATTCGTATCGTCTTCACATAACAAGATTTTCGGTTTCTTTCCTTCCATTGTTGGTAGATTTAGTTTCGTAGATGTAAATAAAATTAATTCATTTACCAGTTCCGGCAAGTGCCGTGTAATATTTTGTTAATTATTAATGCATTCGCCATGCCTGGAAGGAAGGGACCATGCAGGTTTGGAGATCATTGACGGGTGATATCGAAGCTGCCTGCATCCAGGTTCTCATCGCCACTGGTCTTGAATTTACCATCGGCCATTTTCATATTGTTGTCTGTGAGGGTGGCCTTGCCGGTGACGGTCTCGAGGCCCTTGGTGAACTGGAACTCTACATTGTCCGAGTCATCGGCTTTGGCCCAACTGCCGGCGAAAGTGAATTTAGTACTGGGGTCGTCCACCGGAACAAATACTACTTCCAGGATATGGTTCTCTTTGAAAGATACTTTCATGGGGTTGAAATCCCGGCCGTACATATCTGCTTTTCCCTGCCATTCGGTATTGGCCAGGTTATAAGGCTCTTTGCTACCACTATCTTTTTTACAACTGCCGGTGGTCAGGGTTACCAGGGCCAGAATTGCCAGTATCACACGCGGTTTCATGGGAATGTATTGATTGGTTTGTATCAGTTACTTCGGGGTGACTATTCCGGCAGGGCAATCGCTGCATCCGTTTGGAAATAAGGCATCCTACCGGTTGCTCAGGATAAAGTTACAATAAACAGGCCGTTTCTGATTCGGTTCATTTTCAGTACCTTCCCCACTTCAAAATCAAATTATGGCTGACCAGAATGCTTTCCTTCAGTTGATCAAAGACGGTTATACATTCAAAGGCGAATCCTTCCTGATCGGCGGCGCCATGCTCGATGGCAATGTGCTGCCAGGTGCAGAGATCAGGCTTCCTCTCAAAACCATGAACCGCCACGGACTGATTGCCGGGGCTACCGGTACCGGTAAAACGAAAACTCTCCAGGTACTGGCCGAAGGCCTCAGTGATGCCAGTGTGCCGGTATTGATGATGGACATCAAGGGCGACCTGAGCGGCATTGCACAACCCGGTGTGGAGAACGACAAGATCAAAGACCGTATGGCCAAGATCGGCGGAACCTGGACGCCCAGCGGTTATCCCGTTGAACTGATGACCCTCAGTAATGAGAAAGGTGTTCGCCTTCGCGCCACCGTTTCAGAGTTTGGCCCCATCCTGCTCTCCAAGATCCTCGACCTCAACGATACACAACAGGGCCTCGTGGCCATGATCTTCAAATATTGCGACGATAATAAGATGCCGTTGCTCGACCTGAAGGATTTCACCAAAGTGCTTCAGTATATCAGCAATGAAGGCAAGGCCGATATCGAGAAAGATTATGGCAAGATCGCCACTACCAGCACAGGCACCATCCTGCGTAAAGTGATAGAGCTGCAACAACAGGGAGCCGATGTGTTTTTCGGTGAGCCTTCCTTTGAGGTGGATGACCTCATGCGCATCGGCGATGATGGTCGTGGTATGATCAGTATCCTTCGTGTAACGGATATGCAGAACCGCCCCAAGCTCTTCAGCACCTTCATGCTGCAAATGCTGGCAGAACTGTATGCCACACTGCCTGAGGCTGGTGATCTGGACAAACCCAAACTGGTGATGTTCATCGATGAAGCGCACCTGGTATTCCAGGAAGCCACGGAGGCTTTGCTGCAACAGATCGAGACCGTGATCAAACTGATCCGTTCCAAAGGGGTGGGTATCTTCTTCTGTACACAGAACCCGCAGGATGTGCCCGCCAGCGTGCTGAGCCAGCTAGGCCTGAAAGTGCAACATGCCCTGCGTGCCTTTACAGCAGCGGATCGCAAGACCATCAAACAGGCCGCACAGAACTACCCGGAAACGGAATTCTATAAAACGGAAGACCTGCTTACGCAGTTGGGTATCGGCGAAGCGCTCATCACCATGCTGAATGAGAAAGGTATCCCCACTCCGCTGGTACATACCATGCTGGTGTCTCCCAGGAGCCGTATGGATGTGCTCACCGATAGCGAGATCGATAGTATCGTTGCCAAATCAAAACTGGTAAAGAAATACAC
>JAGIAP010000537.1 GCA_017744805.1 Chitinophagaceae bacterium
GTATTGCTGCCAACTCATACCAGCCACTGCTTCCAGGCTATGATCCTCTTTGAAAACTTTTGCATAACGCAGGAAGTTATTGGTGGTCAGGTTCAGGATCTGATCATCCGTAGTAAAGGCGCCACCTTTGGCATATTGGGTATTCACATAAGTGATGGGGCCATAATAGGCCTTTTCATTTTGCAACAGGCCATCCACGCCAAACTCCGATCTGAAAGAAAGGCCATCGGCTATCTGCGCTTGTGCAAAGAGGTTACCCAACGTTCTGTACACGGTGGTTTGATAAGTGGCGCCCTGGATATTCAGGAGAGGATTGTAATAAAGAGGATAGTCGAGGTTGGGACCACCGGGATTATCGTCCCGCGTAGGATCTTCCGCGCCACTGAGCTTACCGGTACGGGGATCGATAAGTGGGGTAACCGGCATCAATGCTACTATCTGCAATGGATTGGAGAAAGCATTATCGTTGGGGAGGCGGCTGGTGATGGTTCTGCCGAAGCTCATATTCATCCCTACATTCAACCAGTTGTTTGCCTTATGATCTACATTCAACCTTCCGGTATATCTCTTGAGCGCATTCTGGATCATGATACCCTTTTGATCGAGGTATTGAAGGCCCATATAGAAAGTGGTCTTATCATTACCTCCGGAAAGATTGATATCATATTGCGAGATGGGTGCGCGCTGAAAGGCCTGATCCTGCCAGTCTGTATTCACTTTATAAGTTTTCCAGTCGTCGTTATCGGCAGAAAAATAAGTGAGGTTATTTTCTACACGTCCCAACCTGTTAGCGATGGCTGCCGCTTCTGTAGGGGCAGAACTGAGACCGTTCTTGAATTCCCATTTTGCCCTGCGCACAGCGGCGTCCCTGATCGTTTCAACATATTCCCGGGCATCCATGAATTCAACCTTGCGGGTTGGTTTTTGCAAACCAGTGTAGAAACCGAATTCCACTTTCGATCTTCCGGACTTACCCCGTTTGGTGGTGATGAGCACCACACCGTTGGAAGCACGGGCCCCATAGATGGCAGCCGATGATGCATCCTTCAGGATCTCCACCGATTCGATATCGTTGATGTTGAGATCGGCGAGCGGATTGGTAGGTGCACCGTTGGAAGACAGATTGGTGGTGATCACCGGGATGCCATCCACTACATACAGGGGATCGTTGCCACCCGTAACCGATGCGGCGCCACGGATCCTCACTTTGATGGCCTGACCGAGCTTACCGCTTCCCTGTTCTATGAGCACACCGGCAGCGCGGCCCTGCAAAGCAGATTCAAAACTGGTAACCGGCGTGTTGGCCAATTCTTTTGCGCCCACTTTCACGATCGAGCCGGTCACATCTTTTTTGATCTTGGTGCCATATCCCACTACCACCACTTCGTTCAGGGATTTTTCGCCCGCGCTCATTGTCACATTCATCACTGCTGAAATGGGAAGCTCCACATCATTATATCCAACATAGCTGAATTCGAGTAAGGATGCATTGGCGGGAACTTTTAAGGAGAAGGAACCATCGGGTGCGGTTGTGGTGGAGATATTCGAACCTTTTACCTTCACTGTCACTTTGGGGAGAGGAGTGCCGTCTTTGGCGTCTGTAACCTGCCCGGTTACATCTTTGGTTTGGGCCTGCGAGATTGACCAGCATAGCAATAGCAGCATGGTCATGAGGCCATACAATTTTCTCATGGAGCTGTTTGGTTTTGTAAAAAAGAATGTTGTTAGTCGTCCTTTTTTAAATTAGTAAAAATGTGTCCGCCTTAAAAGCATTAACCAACTTTTCTTGATAGAATTATTTGGATGGTAATGCGCAGGGCGAACCTGACGATAACAGGTTTGCAGTTTTGTGTGGGTGTTATAGTAAAAGTCGGGAATTTCAGCAGGAAGGAAAACAAGCCAATCGTCAATCCCCCCAAATGACTTACCGGCTTGTAAAGAATTTAAACCGACTGTGAAAAGAACGTACCTGAATTTTCAGCTACCCGGAATTGATAATTATCAAATCATATTGCCATGAGATATCCCCTAAAAATCAAAAACTCCGGTGGTTAACCAGAGTTTTCTTTGCAGTTTGGTTTTGAGTAAGAGTATCCCCGTTTCCGGGATACCATTCTCCTTTTCAGGAAAATGGCAACGTTAACATGAAAAAGTATAAATCAGCAATCGTTAGCTTGTGTTGTTATATATCGGAGACAGGAAAGCCACGCAGGATGCTGCATGGCTTTACCAGAATATTAAAAAATTGCTGTTTTTCTTTAATCTCTGCTTCGGCTACCGCCCAGGAAGATCAATATATATTGTACAAGGGTAGCGATGGAAGCCAGGGCGGCAACCACATAGGTAGTGGCAGCCCATTTCAGGGCATCCTTGGCTTTGGGGAATTCCTGGGGTGTGGTAATATTAGTATGCTGTAACCAGGCGAGGGCCCTTTTGCTGGCATCGAACTCTACCGGGAGCGTAATCACTGAAAATAAAGTAGTTAGAGCGAAAAGAATGATACCTACCAGTAATAATTGCGGGAAAGTATTGATCATGATCACGCCCAGGAGCAGGATCCAGTTAACCAGGTTGGCGCTCAATTGTACCGCTGGCACCAGCTTACTCCGCATGGCCAGCCAGGGATACTGGGTAGCGTGCTGTACTGCATGACCGCACTCGTGGGCAGCCACGGCCGCCGCTGAAATGGACACTCCATTGTACACATCAGGGCTGAGATTGACCGTTTTATTGGCCGGATTGTAGTGATCGCTCAAAAAACCGTCCACGGAAACCACCTGAACGTCATAAATCCCATTGTCCCGGAGCATTTTCCGGGCTACTTCACTACCGGACAAACCAGAGGCAAGCCGGATCTTTGAATATGAATTAAACTTACTTTTTAACACCCCGGAAACTAGCATACTGATGCCCAGAAACACAAGAGAAACTATCAAGATCGATGGTGTCATTTGCTCTTATTTTTTTAATGAATATTCCAATGAATTATCAAAAGAATTACCAAACTTTTTTTGAGGTTTTTTAG
>JAGIAP010000538.1 GCA_017744805.1 Chitinophagaceae bacterium
ATTCATTGAGGATATTTGCCATATTCATTTTCAATTCCAGTTTCTTTTTCATGAACCGTCCATATAGCTGGAAGTCGAGCAGCCTGGGAGCTTGTTCAAACTCTATATTCATAGGTTGCTGACTGATCAGGTTGCTGCGGTATCCGCGATGATTGTAGCTGCCGGTTACACCGAAATATTCTCCCCAGTAACCGATGCCCAGGTTCAACAACCAGGGGGATTGACCAATAAGTGGACGGTCCATTCCCGGCAACCGGTCTTTGAATCTTTCTATCACCCCATTCACTGTTCTGAATTGCCAGGGGCCTTCAAAGTCGACCTTCGATTTAAGCAGGGTACCATTGGCGTACACAAAGAGATCAGACAACCATGACTTGTCACCCATAAAGGACAGGTTTTTCCGTATTTCCATTTCCAGGCCATAGTTCTTTGCCTTCGCCATATTGGCAAACACATAATAACTGCCATCCAGGAAAGCAGGGTTGTTCACCAGTTCTATCGGTTTATCGAGGTACTTGTAATAACCTGTGATAGAAATGATCTCACCCGGACTGGGATACCATTCAAGCCTGAGATCATAATTGTCAATCAAAGTAGATACTACATCTTGCCCGGATACATGGGCATCCAGCTCATAATCATAGAATCCGAAAAAGGAAGTTTCCCTGAAATCAGGTCTGATGGCTGTTTTTGAGTAACTGGCCCGCAGGTTGAGGGTATTGGTGAAACTATAGGTCGCATTGATGGAGGGCAGCAATTGCCAGTCCTGTTCATTGGTTCCTTCCTCAAACTTCATATAGTCGGGGATATCGTTACCATACCTTTTTTTCAGGAGCTCGGCCTGCCGGTTGCTGAGGTCGTAGTATTCGAGCCTTGCTCCATACACTAATCTCAGTTTACTGAACAATTTCTGATCGGCCATCAGGTACATGGCGTGCGAGTTCATATCTCCGCTGAAAACCCGTCCACCGATATTTTCTGCGTAGTAATAGGCCTGGCCTGTTCCTGCACCGATATTATCCGGACTGAGCAGCACTTCATAAGGTTGCTGGATCTCCGGAAGTATCTCACCTGCCTTTGCCGACCTCGTCATCGGCAACATGCGGAACACATCCAGTGAGCGTTTTTTGGTCCAACCCTGGTACCCCGTTTTTATCAGGGTTTTGAAGGCAGTTTCTTTCCAGAAAATTTTCGAGAAATTGGCGCCCCAGTTATAATCCATTTCATCGGTGCTGGTCCACATATGTGAATCCAATGCTACCGTATTGTTGGAGTAGCTGGAATGCATCAGCAGGTTGGGGCTCTGGAAATAATATTTGTCGCCGATTTGGGCAGAGAGCCGGTACTGAAATTTCCTTTCGTCCAGAATTTCCTGGCGGATCTTATTAATGGCGAGTAGCCCTTCAAACCTGATACCACCCGGCAATTGCCAATCTCCTGTAAGCTGATGCTGTTGTAAAGACATCGCCTCCGGCAACTGGTACATTTCTTTACGGATCCGGTTAGATTCATCCCTGTAATTCAATCTTACTGCTTCATTGTAATTGTCGCTATACGTTCTTGCATACATATTCTTCAGTGCAATCTTGAAGTTTTTTCCCTGCAAGCCCAGGTTGCCCACAAGGCCACTACTACTATTGAACTGGTAAGAATTTCCGGCGCCGTTCTGGCCATAGTTTGAACTGTCTATATAACTGTTTACATAATTCTGCCCGCGTACATTATTGTAATGAACGATATTCTGTTCATTGCGAATATTGGCGCTGGCGGAAAAGCCGAATTGCAGATTATCTTTCAACTTGTAAACACGTCCCAGGGCCAGCCTGTAATTTTGGTTGGGTTGCACTTTGTATTTGTTCATTTTCAGCGCATCGGCATTCAATTTTTTCGATTGTTCAATGGCGTTAAGGTCATTGTATTTCAGATCAGGCCTTTCGAAGTTCAGTTGCCAGTTGTTCAGCACTGGGTTATCACTGGCTCCGGGAGGTGCATCCAGGGTTATCGCATCCATATTCCAGACCCAGGGGAGGAGCCCATCTGGTTTTTTAGCTGATGAATGGAACAGGCCGAACATCTCACTGGTATGGCGTTCGCCAAGTCTGTAAAAGTCTTTCCCGATCGCCTGGCTGCCAAAACCCGTTCCGATACTGATACTCGTGAAATTTGTGGAGGGGATATCCAGCGTATTGATACTTACCTGTCCACCGGAGAACTCCGAGCTCAGGTCTGGCGTGGCTGTTTTATTCACCACCACATTGCTCACCATTTCCGTAGGAATGATATCGAATGAAAAATTTCGTTTGTTCATGGAAGTACTGGGAATGACCACACCATCCAGCATGGCCTGGTTATAGCGGTCAGACATTCCCCGAACAACCACCGATTTATTATTGACGGTAGTCAGCCCTGAGATCCTTTTCAGTGCTTGCCCCATATCATTATCGGGTGTTCGGGCAATCTGTTCAGCGCTGATGCCATCGGTAACCGATGCCGCATTCTTTTGCCGGGCATAATGCGCATTCACACCTTCTTTACGTGCAGACGATTTCACTACTACTTCAGCCAACTGTCCTTTCTGGCGTTTAAGGGTGGCATTGAGTGTAAAGTATTCATTGGCTTTTACGAGAATACCACTCACTTCTTTTCCAATATATCCTACTGAGCTGATCTGGGCTGCATAGTTGCCTGCAGGTAGAGACAAGGTAAATGATCCGTCGTCCGTAGTGATAGCGCCTTTTTTGTTGATCCTGATGGTGGCGCCGGATACGGGTTGACTGGTTTCTTCATCGATGATTTTCCCGGTAACCAACCCGTTCTCAGCTTTCACGGTGGGAGTGGAGCTGTCTTTCGCCGGTGAATATTTGAATGAAACCAACGTGCCGTCCGCCCAGTACTGCAGCCCGAACCTGGCCTTCAGGCGATCGAGCAGATCAGTGAGGGTTTGCGATCTCAGGTGCAGGTCTGTTACGGTAATTTTTTCCAATACTTCCTGTTGAAATGAGAATCTGTAC
>JAGIAP010000539.1 GCA_017744805.1 Chitinophagaceae bacterium
AGATTGACCTTGCCCCATGTAACCAACAGAATGAGGGCAATCAGAGCTAAAAACACAATCAATAACGTCATGTGAGGTTGGGGGAATTGGTGTACAGTTAGTCAGCTAATATACTTATAATCCGTTATTTTTGGACTACAAGCCTTATGGATTCACTCACGCATATCGTACTCGGCGCCTGCATCGGAGAAGCTTTTGCAGGCAAACAGGTTGGCAAGAAAGCCATGTTCTGGGGCGCTCTGATGCAGAGCCTGCCTGATATTGACTTCATCGCATCTTTCTGGCTGAACCCTGTGAACGATCTGCTGGCGCATCGGGGATTCACCCATTCCTTTCTTTTCATTTTGCTGGTAACGCCCCTCATGGCGCTGATTGCGGAAAGGGTGCACAGACCGCATGATATCTCGTTGAAAAAATGGCTGGCATTCTTTGCCGTGGAGATGGTGGTGCATATCGTGCTGGATGCCATGAACGCCTATGGCACCGGGTGGTTCGAGCCTTTCAGCCATCACCGTTTTGGTTTCCATATCCTCTTTGTGGCAGATCCATTGTTCAGCATCTGGCCGGGCGTTGCGTTTGTGGCCTTGCTGCTGATGCGCAACAAGAACAGGCAGGCCAGGCTCAATTGGGTGAGGATGTCCATCGTGATGTGCGTGTTCTATCTCGGCTTTGGTGTGGTAAGCAAACTGGCCACCGACCGGGAAGTGAAACAAATGGCGGCAAAGCAACATATTCACTATACAAGATACCTCAGTACACCTACGCCATTGAACAATATACTCTGGTATGTGATACTCGAGGATTCTGCGGGTTACCACCTTGGGTATCGCAGTTTATTCGATCGCGATACTTCGATGCTCTTCACTTATTTTCCGCGCAACAAAGATTTGCTGAAGCCTGTGGAGGGTGAGGAAGATACGCATAGGTTGATCCGTTTCTCGCAGGGATATTATACGGTAGAGAAATGGGGCGACAGTACCCTTGTGTTCAATGATCTCCGTTTTGGCCAGATGATCGGATGGAACAATCCGCAGGCTGGTTTCGTTTTCCACTATTTCATGCAAAGCCCTGATGATAACACGCTGGTGATCCAGCGCGGGCGCTTCAGCAACTGGAATAAGGAAGCCATGCTGAGCCTTTTGCGCCGGATGGCTGGCAACAAAGCCAAATAGTAACAAAAATTCGCCGCGATACGCTCAATTACTTACCGGTTTTTATAGGTATTCACTTAGCCGGAACACCGTGAAATCACCTGTCTTTTGCTATCTCTCGGAAAAGCTGATTAACTTTATGCATATTGCTTGTAGAGATCAATGCAATAGCCATGAGAGTGAGGTTCTGACCCCGGCTTCAATCTATTCTTTCCATACTGCTCCCTGGCTTTTGCAACAACTGATCTCTTGTGCTATTCCTGTTTGTCTTGCTCGATGGTAGTGCTAAAAACGATGATTTATCCGTTTACTTTTTTCGGCTATGGAACGGCCAATATGAACAGATATGGATGTTAAACTCACCACATTTGGAAAGGGACCTGTGTCCTTTACCACAGATATTCCGGCCTCTTACAACCAGACATCCCTGCCCGGAGCCCGCAGGGTACTGGTAAAGGCTGATGAATTGGGAACGATACTTTTTTCGGAGATCAGCGCTCCCTGGTTCACTATCTGGCATCAGCAACTGAATGCGGAAAAACCGGGAAGCCTGCAAGCGGTCATCGATGCGCCCATGCTTGTATTGCATATGGTGCTTCGTGGGCATATGCGGTTTCAGTTGGAGGAGATCGGGCCGGTGAAATGGTCCGAAGGACAACTGAACCTGGTCTGCGGGCCCAGCCTGGATTGTAAAGTATCCCTGGACGATGTGAAAGAATATGCCACTTTAACCATAGGGTTTGATCGTACTTACCTGGATGTATATGCGCCGTACTTTACGGCTCTGCAGCAGTTCCTGGAGAAGTACGACAATGGGGAGACCGCCATGCTCAGTGCGGCTCATACCAGCCTTACGCCCGAGATGATCACTATCATTCGCGATGTATTGTACAATCACTATGCGGGAGAAGTGAAGGAATTGTATTTGCGCAATAAGGTATCGGAGTTATTGTTGCTCAGTTTCTCGCGCATCTCGCCGGGAACGGCCAATGCCACCGAGATCAGATTGCACCAGTATGATATCGACAAGATCCGGGAAGCGCGGGAATACCTGCTGGCGAATATGGAACATCCGCTAACGGTGATAGAGCTTTCCCATAAAGTAGGGATCAATGATTTCAAATTGAAGAAGGGGTTCAAACAGTTGTATGGTGTCACCATCTTCGATTTCCTGCTGGAGGCCAGGATGGAAAAGGCGAGGGCCCTGTTGACGGAAACGGATACGCCCATCCATGAGATCGCGTTTGCTACGGGCTACAAGAATGTGAGCAGCTTCACGGCTGCTTTCAAGAAGCGGATGGGATTTCCGCCCAGTGCCATGAAGAGGAGCAAATGATAATGATGCAGGTATCATTCGTTTTTACGTAAAAAACGGAGCAGGGCTTCTCCCGCAGAATAAGATCGTAATGCCTGCAGGCTTTCGCGTGTTGCCTGACTATCTTTCAATAATTCGAATAAGTCATAATTGGCTTCATGTCTGTTGATCCAATAATGTAACTCTCTTTGCTCTTCCTCGGTAGACAACCCTTTCAGGTGCCTGAGGATAAGGTTCGCAATATGGAAGGAACCTGCCACTTGCTGATTGTTCATGGGGAATTAATTTAAAATGAAAGGAACAGGCGTATCCCCGGTTCAAACGAAATATGACCTGTATAAATAGAAACAACTGAGATGGAAAGATGTACTAGAGGGATGCAAAAAAAAGAAAGTCATTCTCCCGAAATCATAACTTGAAATCTTGATTCGGTTGGATATTTACGAGGGAAAGAATAGTATGTAAATGTCCGGTGTGCGGCGGTTTTGCCGGTACCAGACGAACGGTACACTGATAGCAGCTTTTCATTTT
>JAGIAP010000053.1:0-10181 GCA_017744805.1 Chitinophagaceae bacterium
GGTATGGGATATGGAAACTGGGTTCATTCCCCATGTTGAATTGACCTACTAGTCCGGTCGCATCGGGAAAGGTTGCCCAGAATTCGTACTTCGATCTTCCCAGTCCTTCCCGGAAGAGATTGTCGAGCTGCGCTTCAAATTTTTCTTTTCCTCCCATCAGCTCAATAAGTGCAGGAATATCCTGCTGTACCTGCCATTTGTAGGTGTAGCCGTTGTTCTCATCATAATAGTCGCGGCCGCCGGGACCGCCGGAAAATTTCGGATCGATATTGATCCAGTTACCTTGCATATCCCTGGGCATGAAGAGTTGTTTTTCCGGATGCCAGAGGTGGTTGTAATTCTTGCTGCGCTGCAGGAAGAGAGCAGCATCATCTTTTTTGTTGAGGTCACTGGCCAGTTGGCCAAGGGCCCAGTCATCATAACTATGCCCCAGGGTGATGGCCACTGCCTGGCGTTTTTCGAAGGGATGTACCCTGGGTTCGGTCTCTTTTTCACCCGGGTGCAGGGCAGGGAACCAGCCGTTCTGGTGATAGAAATCGTCCAGCGTGGTTTTGGGGCCATTGATCCATGGGATCATGGTGGCGTCTGTGGCATTTTTCCGCATGCCTTCATAAGCGGTGTTCACATCAAAATCGGTGATGCCCTTGCGGTAGGCGTCCAGGAAACTGATGCTGGAGTGAAAACCGTTCATACAGGCATGATCACCAAAGAGAACGGGGAAAGTGGGCATCCAGCCACTCTGCTGATACATGCGCACATAGGATTGCAGCATGTCCGCTTCCTGCGCAGGATTGAGGATGGCGCGAAGCGGATGATGCGCCAGGTAGGTATCCCAAGCCCAGTCGTCTGTGTAAAAAGGACGATCATCTTTATGGATCTGTTTGTCGAAGCCGCTGAAATAGGCGCCGTCTTCGGTGATGTCTACCATCCTTTCATAGCAACGATAGAGGGCAGTATAAAAACTTCTTTTCTGCGCTTCGGTCCCCCCTTCCACATTGATCTGGGAAAAGGTCTTTTCCCAGATCTGTCTGGCCTGTTGCTGCAGGCTGTTGAAGTCCTGTCCTTTCAATTCTGAATCGAAATTCTTCCTGGCCTGTTCGGAACTGATATAACTGATAGCATACTTAAAACTGATGGTTGAGCTTCCTTTGGGGAATTGGATAAAAGCCTTTACATCGTTTCCGGAAATGGAATTCCTGTTTTCCGGTCTTCCATTTTCCAGTGCGCCGGGTTTTCCGGCCGTACTGAATTTTCCGTAGAGGTATACTTTGATATCACCATGGTAAATTTCCATACCGGTAAGCCCGGTGTCGGAAAAGTTGTACTGGTTATTGCCGTTATTGTAATTGCCGAAGAGAAGGGCTGGTTCCGAACCTGCAGGAAACCGGAAACGGAAGATGCCCGTCTTTTTGCCGGGTGTAAATTCAACGGTGACATCCTCATCGATGAGGTAGGTGGAATAGAACCAGGGACTGGCCATTTCCAACTCGTGGTCCCAGGTCTGTAATTGATCCCAGGAACCGGCATTAATGGGCTTAACAAAAGGCTTAATGGAAAAAACCTGTCCCAGTCTGTGGCTGACAAGTGTTAGCGGGAAGGAGCTGATCTGATCGTCAAAATTATCTTTTCGCTGGGGGGTGAAACGGATCACCTGGTTGGGAAGATGGGTAAGCGGCCGGGTGGGCTCCAATAAGGCCCCTACATTTCCGATACGTGGGTCTATATATTTCAGATTGGAGACGGATTGTCCTTTTGCCATGGGAATGACAGCAATAAGGCAGCACGTGAGGACCGTTCTCAGCAACAGGGCTAATCTCATGAAGCAGAAATTCTGGTGTTAAAGCTTTGGTTACGACACCAGTCAGCTACATGCGACCAACCCTTTCAAAGGGTTCGTTCCTTTTCATATAGCAATGGCATCGTTATCAACAGCAAAATAGCTTTGGTGCATTAACAGGGCTCTTAACAAAGCACTTAATAAGCTCATAACGCCAAAAAAAATTCAAAATACTTGGTTGGTATTACTATTTTTTGGCAAATGAACGACTAATGGTTCCGCAGTGATCATACTGGTGCCGAAAATAAATCAACACCGGATGGCTGCAGAATAAGGTATTATAATAAAGGAGTGGCTGGTGGTAATCTCTCTGATGTGTCGAAAATACCAATTGGCAGATAAAAAACAAAACCCGGTAACGGAATATCCGTACCGGGTCCATGATCGATCACAGATCTGCTACCTCCGCTTCCTGATCACCAGCAGCAGTATACCGGCAGTCAGCATCAGCGCGGGGAGCAACCCAAGAAACAAGAGTTTTTGCATGGCTACACCTTCCTTGGTCACTTTGAGTTTATTGTCGGCACTCCTGGGCCTTGAAACATCCACAGGGTATTGATCATAGGAGAACCATCTGAATACTTCCACCATGAAGGGGAAATTGTATACGCGCACATTGTATCTTCCCATTTCCTGCCCACTCAGCCAGTCGGCATCACCGGTAACGAGGATCCTTTGTTCTTTTCCATTTATTTGCCTGCTCAGGGTCAAGGCCAGCGGGAGGGCCAGCTTGCTGTCTTTTGCAGGATCGAACTGAACATAGCCGGTGTCCATTTTCAGGTCGCCGGTTTTGTTCCAACTGAAGCGCTTATCCGAAATCAACAGCGGCATTATCCTGAAAGGACCGTCCGTATTGTATTGCAGTCCGGAAGCGGCTGGCATGCTTACCCTGGCGCTGTCTGCAAACATCATGGCATAGCCCTTGCTTTGCGCGGAAGCTTGTTCGGTAAAAAATCCCAGCACCAGGTCGGGAGAGAAATCCTTACTCTGTTGCAGTAGCATGCCATCGGTCATCTGAACGCCCAGGTCTGCGAGCAGAGGATTCAGCACCGGCTGCTTGCCAGGCTCGCCTGCGATGAGCAGGTTCCCTCCTTTGGCAATATACCGGCGGATCTTTTCCATTTTTTCCGGAGCGAATTCTTTTTTGGGATCGGCGATCACCAGCACAGCGATATCATCGGGCACTTCTGTGGAACCAAGGCTGATCTGTGTTACATCAAATCCCTGGTTCACCAGTGCTTTGCGATAGGTCAACTGAGTGGTGGTCATCTGGTAATCCTTCTCCCCTGCCTTATCGATAGCCCGTTCATTCTCCCCCACCAGGAAGCCTACTTTGGGCGCAGGCACCAATAACCTTTTGATGGCGGCGGCAAATTCTGCTTCACCCGGGTTGGGATCCATCTCCCCCGCATATTCGCGCAAAAAGGATCGTTTGCCTTTGTATTCGAGCATCCGCACAAAACGATTCTCTTCAGGGCGCAGGTCGATGCGTTGACGGATGGAATCGGGCGACATGAACATGCTTAGTTTCAGCTCCCTTGCCTTCGCCATTTTTTCCGCCAGTTGCCGGTTGCTGGCGCCGAGATTGTATTTGTACATCCAGTCGGCCATCGAGCTATCATAGAAATATTGATAATCCAGTTTCAGGCCTGGCATGAAACGTTGGTAGGGCGCCCAGAAAGCGATATCCCGGTTCCTGCTGGCGGGAATGCCCATATACCAGAAATCATCCAGCAGGTTCACGAAAGTGGTCACTTTGATGGGCTCATCCAGTGAGCGGATGATCGCCTGCGTGGCAGGTGTGAGCGTTTTTGTTTTGGTAGCGGTCATGTCCGCATACCATTGCATTTTGGGGCGTGAACTGATATATCCCAGTAATAAAACAGTAATGATCAATCCCAGGTATCTTGAAACCTTTACCCAGGCTGGCTTTGCGGCCCTGCCAGCATGCAGGAGCAATATGGTTAGCCCCAGGAAAAGGACGATCACGAGGATGAAATAGGAAAGATCGCCGCTGGTGATGAGGCCATCACGCATCTGGTCAGCCCTTCCGGAAATGGACAGGAAATAAGTGATGTCCCGCACAAAATCCAGGTGCTGCCATAACAACCCTATATAATTCAGCGCTGCCAGCACCACGAGCGTACTAACGGCTGCCACTACCTGGTATGAGGTGAGGCTACTCATGAAGAGGCCGATAGCCGAATAGGCGCAGATCAGCAGGTAGATGCCGAAGAGCCCGGAACAGACATGCTTCCAGTCGAAATTTTCGATGGAGAAAGCCGCTGCAATGGCGAAGCATGCCAGGATACAGATGAGCAGAAAGCAGTAAGCGATCATGGCCAGGTATTTACCCAGCACTATCTGACGGATCTTTACGGGAGAGGATAGCAATAATTTGATGGAGCCGCTGGCTGTTTCCCTGCTGATCAGCCCCATGGTGAGAAGTGGAATATAGAGGTAAACATTCTTTTGTATATCGGCAAAGAATCCCGTACCACCACCAAAAATGGTGGAGGTGATGAAGCTCAGCTTGCTGCCCGCTTCCTGCCACCCTGCATATAATTTCAACTTGTCCGTAAACGTTAGCCCGGCCTGAAAAGTGAACACGATCAGCACCAGCCAGGCAATGGGTGAATAGAACAATGTGCTGAGCTCGGTCTTTGCAAGTTTCCTGATAGTTTTCATCCTGAATGATTTGGGTAATGGGTCCCCTTTCATGAATTAATGGTGTTTGCCTTGCCGGAGAGTTGTGCAAACACTTCGTCCAGCGAACTTTTTTCCAGGTTGATGGCAGAGAGCTGCCATCCTCCGGCCACACTCTGCTCCACGATCCTGTTAGTGATCTTTGTATTTCCCTCAAAGTGAAGCCTGAACTGGTTCTCCGCAAGCGGTAGCACCCGGGTGATGCCTTCGATCTTCTCCAGCGCTGCAAGTGCAGGCGGATTGTCCAGGGTCATGATCAGGCTATTGGGAATGATATAATTGTTGAAGGCTTCAATGGTATCGGCAAAAACCATCCTGCCCTGCTCTATCATCTTGATGTTCTTGCAGGTAGCTTGCACTTCAGAAAGGATATGGGAAGAAAAGATAACGGAGCGCTCTTCTGCGATCTCTTTGATCAGGGCCCGCACTTCCAGTATCTGGTTGGGGTCCAGGCCATTGGTGGGCTCATCCAGCACTACCAGCCTGGGCTTGTGAATGATGGCCTGCGCAATGCCCACCCGTTGGCGGTATCCGCCGGATAGGTTCTTGATCAGTCGCTTGCTGAAATGCGCCACCCCGCATCTGGCCTTGGCTTCTTCCACAAAGGGCCTTACGTTTTTCTCTTCTACCTGTCTCATATATGCGCAATGCACCAGGTATTCATCAACGGTGAGGTCTAAGTGAAGTGGTGCAGCCTGCGGCAGGAAGCCGATCTTTCTCTTGGCAGCTTCAGGGTTGCGGCGCATATCGATGCCATCGATATAAACAAATCCCTCGGTTTGGTTCAGCACACCACACATGATATTCATGGTAGTACTCTTTCCTGCACCATTGGATCCCAACAGTCCGAGCACACCGGTCTGATGTATCTCGAAGTTGATATCCCTGATGGCCCAGGTGGCACTGTAGCGATGGCTCAATCTTTCTACACGCACAATTGGCTCTATGTTCATGCTTATATGTTTCGTAAATGGTTTACAGGAAATGTCCGGGCAACAAAAGCCTGGGAGGACTGTAGTAGAACACAGTCCCCTGGCTTTTTGGTTATCAAATAGTGGTAATCTAGTTTTGAGGGTACCCCGGATTCTGATGGCCTCTCAGTCCTGGCGCATTGGCCACCTCTCCCGCCGGTAACGGGAACAGGGCATGGAAAGATTGCCACTGGCTGATATTGCCATTCTTGAGCGGCGTAGCGATGGTCATCACGGCATCCAGCCGGTTGGTACGCTTGAGATCGAACCAGCGATGGCCCCATTCCGTAAACAGCTCTACCTGACGTTCATGCTCAACTGCTAATTCGGCGGCAGGCTGGCCCATGCCAGGGTCGAGATTGGGAAGATCCCCGGCATTGTTGCCCCTTGCCCTTGTACGAAGCGCATTGAGATCGGCAATGCCATCCGGTACATGGCCGCTCTTGATACGGGCCTCAGCACGGATGAGGTATTGCTCTCCCAAACGCATCATCATGATAGCCTCCACATTGGCTTTGGTAGCATCCACGAAAGGATATTTGTACTTGTTGATGAACTTGTACCCGGCACTGTCGCCGATCCATTTGGTAGCGCGAAGGTCACCCGGCTCAAAAGCATCCAGTAGGTTATCGCTTGCCAGGAAAGGCGTAGTGGAATTAGGCCCCTGCGGATCGGAAGGGTTGATCTTACGCAGGATGAATGAAGATCCATCCAATGAATTCACGCCCGGCGTCATCGCAGGCAATTGCCAGATGGTTTCTTTGCTATTCTTCAGGAATACATTGTTGAGATCGATAAAGGAATAAGCGGGGTTGTTGATCACTTCTGTAGCTTCTTTTTCAGCATTCACATAATCTTTCGTATACAGGCATACGCGGGCAAGTAAGGCGGCGGCTACCGCTTTGTTGGGACGGTATCTGTCGCCCAGCGTGGTGGGTGTCATATTGGAATGCAGGTACTCCTTGCTGAGCAGGTCTTTCGCATCTTTCAGGTCCGACTTGATCTGCGCCCATACCTGGTCAGAGGGCGTGCGACCCATATTCTGCGTTTTTGTCCAATCGGTGGACAATACCAGCGGCACATCGCCATAGGTATTCACTAAATAGAAATAACAAAATGCGCGCACGAAATAAGCTTCGCCCATCAGGTATTTCCTCACGGTTTCTGAAACAGCCGTAGAGGAGGACAGATGCTCAATTACATCATTGGTATAATACACGTAATTGTACAGGTAGCTCCACCAGAATGTGCCATCGGACATATTGGTATTGAAATACAATTGCTGGGTAGAATTGGCCACATAGGATGCCACTTTCAGGTCATCCGCAGCAAGGGCCATATTGATGGGAAAGCCATTGGTGCTTTCAGACACGAAGGCCATTTCAGCCAATAAGCGGGTGGTGACGGCAGCCGCTGTTTTATCGTTGGAATAAACAGTTTCCTCTCCGATCTTTTCCTGGGCCGCATCAGGGTCTACCAGTTTCTTACAGCCCGGCGTTGTCATCAGCATGGCCATGGCCGCAATTATGATTCCTGTTCTGTATATTGATCTCATGATACTTCAATTAAAGGTTTAGTTTAAATCCGGCTGTCAGCACACGAAGCGGCGGTAATGAAGCGCCGTTCTGGTTCTCAGGATCCATTCCCACATAAGAGGTGATGGTCAGCAGGTTCTGGGCCTGCACATACACCTTCAGTACCTGCATACCTGTTCTCCTCTTCACCAGTTTGGTGAGATCGTAGCTCAGTTGCAGGTTCTTCAAACGGATGAAGCTGGCATCGCCATAGATCCCATCGCTCTGGGAAAAAGCATTGTTATTGTTCGATTGCGAGTAATTCCCATCGAACTTTGCATACTTCGTATCATCCCCTTTGTTCTGCCACCGGTTCAACACATCCACATTCTGGTTACCCTGGGCAGTAGTGCCGATACCCGGGCTCTGAATCGCCCTGTATTCTTTTCCAAGTTGCTTCACAAACTGGAACAGGAAATCCAGCTCAAATCCTTTATAGCTGAAATTATTCTGGAAACCACCGTAATAATCAGGGGTAAGTCGCAGGTAAGTGATCTTATCAGACAGGAAATTGAGAGAGTTGGGATAATTGTTATCCACCAGTTTGCCATCTTTTGTTCTGAACTGATAAATACCCGTATTGGGATCGATCCCTGCGTAGGAATACACCATCGTGAGATCGATGGGTTGGCCAACTACGAGCGTTGATTTATAGGTCGTATTCTCGATGCCGGGGAATTCCACCAATTTGTTGCGGTTCCAGGCGATATTGAAATAGCTGCTCCATTTCACCGGCCCCAGTTGTACATTCTGGGTGTTCAAGGTGAACTCCCATCCACTGTTCTCTACCAGCGCAGGCCAGTTGGCCGTTACGGTATTAAACCCGGTGAAGGAAGGAACGCGATAACCTACCAACTGATTGCCCGAACGGTTGCGGTAGTAGCTGGCAGAAGCGTTGATCTTATCTTTCAGGAAACCCAGTTCCAGTCCAAATTCCAGCTTCCTGTTCTCTTCCCATTTGTAATCAGGATTGAAGAGGTTATAGGGCGCCAACCCTCTCACACTTTGGAAAAGCGGCGTATTGCTGCTGACCGTATAGGTACGGATGAACTGGAAATCCTCGATGCCATCATTTCCTGTAGTTCCATAGCTGGCACGCAGCTTACCAAAGCTGATGAATGGCAGGTGTTCGGCAACCAGGTTCTCCTGGCTCCAGATCCAACCGATACCGGCGGCGCCAAAATTACCGAAGCGGTTATTGGGGCCGAACCTGTCGGATCCATCCCTTCTCATGGTGAGGTTCAGCAGGTATTTATCATCGATCGTATAGTTCAACCTTCCATACACGGAATTGAATTTGCTGCTACGGGATTGTGAGCTCATCGGTGTGATGGTGCCCGCCGCTGCCAGCGATCCCAGCAAGGCATCGCTCACATACCCGGTGGCATTCACGAACATACCGTTCTGCCGGCTCTGCTGAATGGTAGATCCTACCATGGCCGTGAATCTTCCCAACCAAATATCCCTGCTATAGCTGAGCTGTGGCTCCACTATCCAGGTATTGGCCGTGAAAGAGCTGAAATCGGCAGAAGCAGATTGTATCCCGGAAGTAGGATTGTAAGAAGAGATAGGTTGATTGGAAGTGGCATTCACTAACATCTGGGAGTAGCCGAAATTGGATTTCAGTTCCAGCCCTTTGGCGATCTCGTATCCGATAGTAAGATTACTGAAGAAGTTGGTGACCTTCCTCTCATATTTCTGGCGGAAGCGGGCAATGGGGTTCTGCCAGTTGCCGGCTGCCCAGTTGAGGGAGCCATCTGCATTGTAAATGGCAGGACTGATGGGCGGCAAATTCAGCGCATAATCCATCAGGTCGTAGGCAGGCAAATTACTTTTGCTGGACGTAAAACCGCCGGAGAGCCCTACTTTCAGCCGTTGATTGAGGGATGCCGCATTGATATTGTAATACATCGATCCCCGCTTATCGTTGGCGTTCTGATTGTAAACGGTGCCTTCCCGGTGATAAGCTCCCCCGATCATGTACTGCACCAAATTGGTGCCACCACTCATGCTCACCTGGGCATCCGTATAGCCGGCCTTTCCTCCTATTAATTCTTTCTGCCAGTCGGTTTGACGGGTGGTATCGTAGTTCTTGAGATCTGCTGCATAATAGAAAGTAGGAGAACGCCAGTCTACATTGGAATTCTTAAATGCTTCATATCGCATATCGAGGTACTGGCGGGTATTCAGGAGCTCCATGAATTTACCCACCTGGCCAAACCCCTGGGCGATATTGACACTCACTGAAGGCTTGCCTGCTTTTCCTTTTTTAGTGGTGATGAGGATCACTCCATTGGCCGCGCGTGAGCCATAGATGGAAGTGGCATCCGCATCTTTGAGCACATCGATAGACTCGATGTCCTGCGGATTAACAAAGTTGAGCGGGCTTCCTCCAAGACTGATATCGTATCGGGCGCCCTGCATGCCATTGATCAGGGAAGATGGATAAGGAACTCCATCCACCACATACAAGGGCTCATTGGCATTGTAAGAACTGCGGATACTGTTACGGCCTCTGATCTGTACTTTCCAGGCGCCACCAGGCACACCGGTAGTTTGCGTGATCACCATGCCAGGCACCCGTCCCTGCAAGGTGGCCAAAGGATTGCTCACCGGTTGCCTTTCGATATCCACCGCTTTTACCGTGGATACATTACCGGTAGAAAGCTTTTTCTTTTCGGTATAATATCCTTTGTTCACCACCACTACATCCATGGCAGTTTCCGCAAGGGTCATACGGATGGAGAAGGAAGATGTTTTGCCGATCTTTATCATATAGTCGGTGTAACCTACATATGATACCACCAGTGTTTGTCCGGGCTCGGCATTGATCCTGAACCGGCCACTGCCATCGGTAGATACGCCTGCTGCCGATCCTTTGATCTTCACGGAGGCGCCGGCCAATGGTTGCCCATCAGCACCCAGTACCTGCCCTTCGATCTCCTGGAACACCGCCCATTTGTCCTGCAGTTTGTCGTAACTCAGCATGGCAGGCGCTGCCACCAGGGTAACAGTCTTTACAGATATTTCGTATTTGAGGGTTTGATCTTTCAAGGCCATGTCCAGGAAACTGGCCAGTGGCATATTCTGCAC
>JAGIAP010000053.1:10191-20249 GCA_017744805.1 Chitinophagaceae bacterium
GAGGGTTACAGGACTTGTCTGGTCCAGCGCCCCTTTTTTGAAGAAGAAGGAAAAGCCTGTTTGTTTTTTTACCTCGTTGATCACTTCTCTCAGAGGCATATTATCCGCTTTCAGCGTCACACTTTGCGAATACGTTCCGGCAGAAGCATGTAGACAGGCTACCAGTAAAATGATCGCAGTTATTTTCATCACCCACAGGGTTTTGAGCAGTTGTCCTGCGCAATGCCGCCGTCCGGAAAGGGCAGCAGGATTGCGCAAAACAGGAATAAAAGTTAATTTCATAACTTTAGAAATGTTTTGGGTTGCAATAATGATTACCGAACAGTAAAATTTGTTGTGAATTGCCCGGAACAGCTTACGGGGCCGCCGCGAACGGCTCCGTTTTTTTATGGGCAATCAGTTCTTTCAGATGTTCATAAGCGTTAGAATTGTTTTGGTTTAGGCAATTGTATGTTTCGTTGATGTTGACAGTATTACCGGAGGATCACCATCTTCTTTCCTTCGAGCTTGTATCTTACACCCAATCCTTCCAGGCTTTTCATCACTTCCTGAAGGCTGTTGTCCCTGTTCACTTCTCCTTCAAAGACCAGGTCGGGAATGCCTTTCTCGTATTCCACTTCTATATCGTACCAACGCGCCAACTGGCGCATGATCTTCTCCAGCGAGGCATCCTGGAAATTGAACACCCCATTCTTCCAGGCCAGCACCTGGTTCACTTCCACCGGCACTGTACGAACAGGCATACCGGCCTTCACCTGCGCCTGTTGCCCGGGTTGCAACACCACAGATGATGCACCAACGCCATCACCGATCTTCACCACTCCTTCTGTGAGCGTTGTATTGATGGAAGGCTCGTCATCGTATGCATTGATATTGAAACTCGTTCCCAGCACTTCTACTTTCATGGACCTGTTGTCCGTAGCTACCACAAAGGGCCTCGACGGATCCTTCGCCACTTCCAGGTACACTTCCCCGGAAACGGTCACCTCTCTCGATGAGCCGTTGAAGGAAGTGGGATAACGAAGTGAGGATGCAGCATTCAGCCAGGCTTTACTCCCATCGGGCAATAGCACCTTGAACTGTCTGCCCCTGGGCGTTGCAATGGTATTGAAGCTGATCTCCTCAGTTCCTGTATTCGCTTTTTCATAGAGCAACTGTCCCTTCTTCAAACTGATATTGCTGCCATTCTGGGTAGTGACAAAACCATTACCGATACTGTCCAGCAATAGCTTGCTGCCATCCGCGAGGGTGAGCACGGCACCATCGCGACCTGCAGGGATCAGTTCCCGGGCCTCTGCCATTGAAGCTCTCACAAATTCATCCTGCTTGAAAAAAGAATAGAAACGGATCCCTGCATAGATGACGAAGAGGGCAGCCACCGCAGCTGCCACCGGCCAGATCCGGCGGATCCTGCTTTTCCGCGACGATGCGGCAATATGGGCAGCCAAAGCGGTAGCGGTACTTTGATGCACCTGCTCTATCATTTCATTCGATGGCAAATGATCACTGTCTGCCAGCTCCTTCAGGTGCCAGCTTTCCACCAGGGCTTTCTCTTCTTCCGTACAGCTCCCATCCAGGTATTTCCGGAGTATATCTTCAGGTATTTGTTTCATAAAGGATAATTACAACAAGGTTCCTGGATAGATGTAGGATGAAATGATGGGAGGACCCAGATGAACAGAAAAAAAATATCAGCGGAAGAGAACCAGCAGGTAGCCGAACAGTCCGAGTTTGGACCGTAGGATGCGCAATGCATTATGGACCTGGTTCTTGACGGTCTTTTCCGTCAGTTGAAGGCGGGAAGCGATCTCCTTATGGCTCAATTCTTCTTTTCTACTGAGCGCAAATATCTCCTGCATTTTAGGAGGCAGGGCGGTGATGCCTTTCTCTATCAGCGTTTCCAGCTCCTTATGACGCATGTACTCGTCAGTATTGGACTGCCCTTCTTCTGCAAACTGTTGCAGGGCCCGCAGATGATCTGCCCGGGTCTTTCTCTTATCCAGTCTGTCGAAGAATTTGTACCGGATGGCCGTATATAGCCAGCCTTTGAGGGAACTGCCGATCTCGATGGAGGCACGCTTATCCCATAGTTGCATGAAGAGCTCCTGTACCATATCGGCAGCTTCATGATCGTTGCGGGTCATGCGGGCTGCATATACAAATAGTAATCCATGCCAGCGGCTGTATATCTCGTTAAAAGCCGCTTCATCATCGCTTTTCAGCAAATGCATCAGTTCAATATCGGTGAGCCGGGAATGCATCGTTAAGGCAACTGCCTCCGCATCATACAGGGGCAGTGAATATCGTTGAGGTAAGATTTAAAGGAATGGTCTGGGTTCTGATGGATAAAAGTAGCTTTAATATCTGAAATTTAAATTGGGAAACTGACCAATTATTCCGGGGCCAGATCATGGCAGACCAATATAGTTACTGCATAATGTTATTCTACTGTTATCACGCTTATGCCAGCAGCCCACACCTCATGGTTTTGATTAAACTTTTTTGTCAGGGTTGGTTCAAATTATCCAGGTACTTCCATTGAAAAATAAAATTTACGATCATGAAAAAGATCAGCATGCAAATACTGATGATACTTGGTATCATGCTGGGCTGGGCCGGCTTTCAAAACACGGCCAAGGCACAGGTTTCGGTATCTGCCAGGATTTCCTACCAGACATTTTACGATGATCTGTCGCCATATGGAACATGGATCGACTATCCGTCCTTCGGACATGTATGGCATCCCTCCGTTGAAGGCAATTTCCGGCCCTATCTCAGTAATGGTCATTGGGACTACTCGGATCAGGGTTGGATGTGGATGTCTGATTATCCCTGGGGTTGGGCACCCTTCCATTACGGCCGCTGGATCTATGACGATATGTATGGATGGCTTTGGGTACCCGGCTATGAATGGTCGCCCGCATGGGTCACCTGGGGTAGCTTCGATGATTACTATGCATGGGCTCCCCTGATGCCGGATGTGAATGTAGGCATCGCTTTCGGCGCCTGGAGACCGGCCCCTATCTACTGGAACGTTTGCAGTAGAGGCCATATTTACGATAGGAATATTTACAATCATATAGAGAACCGGACGGTAGTAGTGAACAATATCAATCGTATCAATATCATCAATAACTTCAATACCACCCGGCTGCATAAGCAGTACTACTCGAAAGGGCCCGATATGGCCGAAGTACAGAAATTCACTAACCGGAAGATCGATATGGCCAATGTTCACGACAGGAGCGATAAGGGAGCTCCGGTCCGCAACGGCAATACCATCAATACCTACAGGCCCATGGTGAATAACCCGCAACCAAGATCCTTCAGAAGGATGGACAATAATTTCACCGGTCCCGTTCGTAATAACAACGACAGAACGGAAGAGAACCAGGAAAGGCAAAGGCAGAATATCGACCGGTTACCTGCAAGAACTGCTCCCGAAGGCATGATCAGGCCAGAGCCTGGTGGCATGCGGGGAGGCGGTAACCCGGGTAACGGAGGAGAACGGGGAAACCGGAGACATTGATACAGGAAGTCTGGAACGCCCGCCATTTGCTGCGGGCGTTCTTTGATGTATCATGGCAATACTACTATTTTCCTCACTACCCGCAGCTTCCCCATCAGGACCTCCACGGCATATATTCCCCCGGGCAAACCACCCGTATTCAAAGGGATACTGAAACCGTCGCCGTACTTCCTGGACGTTATGGAATTCATCAATTTACCATCAATACCGGTAATGGATATCCGTAATTCACCGGAATAATTATTCCTGATCTTTAGCCAGATAGTTCCTTTGCCTGGATTAGGGAACAGGGTTATGCTTGCAGGCTGTTGCTCCTCACCCACAGACAGCACAATCATATCGGTTTCCCCGAAGAAAGGTTGTGCCGCTCCATACTGCCATTGTTTATGCCCCGCAAACCTGATCTTTCCATCCGAATTAGCAAAAACATCAGTAATGGAAAAAACTGGCCCACCCTCGCCATAGAACTTTTTGCCATTCATCGTTCCATCGCTATTTACATTTGCCAGAAACCCATATTGCCGCTTTTGGCCAAAAGCAAGCTCTCCTGTGGCGCCTGCAATATAGTAAGCGGTATCGCTTTCGGGCAGCATGGCACTAATGACATCCATGCCACTGATTTCGTACACGCCGGACCAGATCAAACTACCGGACAGGTCGCATTTCAGCAGGTAGGCATCTCTGTTACCAGAAATATAAGATTCGGAGAAGCCGCCGATCAGAACATGACCGGAAGTGACCATCAGACATTTTGCCTGTATCAGTGTATCAATTTTTTTGAATGCTCTTATCCAGTTGGCATTTCCATTGGCATCAGTCTTAAGCATACAAATGCCTACATCCTCATTAGCTCCATTCTTCAATATGCCTGCTATGATAAAATGTTGATCACTCGTAGGCTGGATCAGATCCCCTGTCATTGAAAAATTCGGGTAGGAATGTGATTTGGTCCATACTTCGTTCCCATCGGCATCCATCTTTGTAACGCTTACCTGCGGCACGGAATTACCGGAAAGCATAAACCCGCCATCATCAGTAGTTGTCATATCCCAAACCGCTTTTCCTGGGATATTTTTCTTCCAAATGATTTTGCCGGTTGGGCTCAGTTTCACCAAATAAGTGTAGCTGAGCGCATCCTCGTATTCCCAAAGCAGACAGGCATAGTTCCCATCCGAAGTGGGCTGTAAACGCCCTGGCTTTGAAACCCTCTCTGTAAAGAACTGATACCATTCAATCTGCTTTGCTTCATTGACCTTGAACACACAGGCCGAGTAGTCATCTTCAGTAATCCCCACCAATTTTCCTGTTGCCAGGTAAGCGCCTCCCTGTAAGGGTAAAATATGAACCAACTCCTGAGTTTTGGTGAGGAGGGGAAGCTGAACGGTTGTCAATGATGAAGGGGATTGCAGCGGAAAGGAAAATGCAGGATCCTCAAAAGAGCCATCCAGCCCCGCTTTTAGGAGAACAGGAGATGAAAATGCGCTACCAGGCCAGGAAGCCACTCCCCCTATCAGCACTCCATCGGGAGCCAGCGCAAAATGAGTACCCCAAAAATCATTCTTGCTATTACCAAAGGCCCTGACCCATTTCAATTCTCCTTGCAAATCCAGCCGGGAAACTGCCATATCGGGCTTGCCATCCTTATCGAAAAAGTTCATATTTACACCGGAGATGCTAAGAAGGTATACCCCGGTGGCATCTACCTCCATCCCCATAAGTTCATCGTTCATATTCAGATCGATCAGCTTTTTCCATAGTACCTGGCCACGAGCATCCGTTCTCATTACCAGTAATTCCGTATTGGAAGAATACCAGGAAGCAGGCAGTTCAGTGCCTGCAAAAAAATAACCCCCATCAGCAGTTTTAGCAAAATATTCAGGCAAGTTCCATTCATCATCCGTAACAAGCGGCATAATGGGCAATTTGGATACATCGCCTGCTGCCGTGTATTTCCAAACCTGCAAGATTTGGTCCTGCAATCCTGAAAATGCCAGTTCAATGCCTCCATTTTCGCCGGGTTGAATTGCATACTTGTACATGATGCCTTCCGGCATTTCCCTTTTCCAGTTCTCCTGCCCATCCTCATTCATTTGGAGCACCACAAGCCGGTCCGGCTTTCCAGGCTGACGCTTTTCATAGACCAGGTAAAAATTCCCATTGTCACCAGCCAGTAATTTTTGAGATAAGAGGCCGTCATCAATTACTATGTTCACCATTTTCACCTGCTGCATTTGCGCATCTACTATGAACAGATACAAACCGGGCGTAGCTTCTTGCTTAGTGGAAGCAACAATGAATTTCCCTGAGGTAGTCCTGATCAGGTTTGTAAAGCCCATCTCCGGGACAGCAGGCTCCCATTTTTTTTTGATATTGCCCATCCCATCGGTCAATATCAATTTATTGGGAACGATAAATGCATACTCATTCGCATTCACTACTATAAGATCATCTATGCCTTGATGGCTGTTAGACAGCGCATACTTCTTCCAGAAGGTTTGCGCATCAGCGCCAATATTCCAAACCAGTAACCAGGCTAACAGTGCGTAGAACTTTATCATCACAATTGATTTCTTTCTTGTTTGACAATTTTATCGGATAATAAAACGAATGGTTTTCCGGAAATAGCAATAAAATATGCTCAATCGGCTGAAACAACCTCTGATATTGAGTTTCAATCCGCTGTATTTTTCAAGCAAACTTCAATTGTTATCCGATTGTTAGTGGGGCAGCAGCAGTTAAACTATTTTTTCGATTGACGGTTCAAGAGAAAAATGATAGTTCAAAATAAAAATATCACACCATGAAAAAGCTATTCATCCTATTTGCAGCCTCTGTGGTTACACTGGCCGCAAACGCCCAAAGCACTCAAATGGTACAGGTATCAAAAAAAGAAATGAAGCATGAAAAACATACAGAAAGAAAAGAAGAAAGAAAGGAACTGAAAAAACTGGAAGGCACTGAGCCCACTTATCAGGCAAAGGAATCTTTCCTGGGCGACTTTGGCGATGTTCCGGATGCCACCTGGAAAAGGGAGAAGTTCTTTGATGTTGTGAGCTTTACACTGAATGGCGTGCCGCAAACCGCGTATTATGATAGTGATGCGGAACTGGTAGGCACCGTATTCACCAAAACCTTCGCCGATCTGCCACTATCGGCTCAGAAATATATCAACAAGAAATATGCTGGTTATCAGAAAGGAAGGGTGATCATGTTCGACGATAATGAGTATAACGACACAGACATGGAATTGTATGGCGTGCAGTTTGAAGATGCGGATAATTACTTCATCGAGATGGCAAAAGGAGGTAAAGATATTGTGCTACAGGTAACACCGGAAGGTGGGGTATACTTCTTCAGTGAAATAAGATAATGAAGTAAGAACCATCCATCCCCCCATGCAAGAGGCTCCCATAACGGAAGCCTCTTTTTTTTGCACTCCTTTAAGCATTGTTATTGAATTGTAAAGCAGGCAGGAGCAAGCAATCTTTTCACCCTTTGATCAGTCTTAATAACAGACTTCCAAAAACAGATTATATGAAAAAGATCATCATCATACTGCTGGCTGCCTTTGTTACAACCGCAGCTTCAGCAATGCCAGCCGCCAGCAATATCGGCGGACCTCATGGCCCTCACGGAGGATGGCATGGTGGCTATTACAGACCCAGGGTATTCATCGGCGGAGGCTGGTATAACCCCTGGTATGGTCCCTGGGGTGGCTATTATGGATACCCCTGGTATTCTTATCCCACACCTCCCAGCCAGTTGGACCTTCAGATCTCTACTATCAGGGTCAACTATGCAGATAAGATCAAATCTGTAAGAATGGATTCAGACCTGACCAAACAGGCCAGGAAGGCAAAGATCAGAGACCTGAAAACTCAACGTGAGAACGCGATCCTCGATGCAAAGAAGAATTTCTATAAATACTAAGTTGATCCGGGGCTATAGAAAAAAGGGCTGTCTCAAATCGAGGCAGCCCTTTGCTTTTCATTGCTATTGCTACTGCTGATAATGATAATCCACCACTACACCATCGATGCTCAGTTTACTGCCATCGATCAATTGCTTTCCATTCACCGGTGCAAGTATGATGATAGCCGACTCACCCGCCGGAATGTCGATAGTGGCCGTTCCCGAAACATTCCGTTTCACAAAACTGCCGGTAACGGTATTGTACAGATCGAATGATTTTCCCTTTTCTAATGAAAGCTGTACAGACTTCATTTCTCCATAAGGATTGTAGTAGAGATAAGAGGGATAGGCCTCTGCCCGGTAAAAATCGGTGGCCAGGAGATTGAGCTGCAGGATGCCTTCCACATTCGTTTTACGAATGATGCTTCCGAAGATGCCCACATGCGCACTTCCATACACGCTGAACTGTGATACATCCGGGTTCTTCCCCGGCACCCAGTTAGGACCATCTCCCTGTGCTACGGGCGCTTTGATACTGGCATACTGATCAAAAGTGCTTCGCTGCACAATGCCTTCATAACCGATCACGCCTTTGGTAATGGCTCTCCGGTTATACAAGGTCTGGTGCTCTGCAGGCATATGGTCCGGGTAGAAAAGCTTTGCCGCATTGGCTGCATGCAGCATCCATTTGCCGATGGCATTGGCCCGGCTCTGATCGTAACGGACCAATGGCACCAGCGGCCATGCAGCATCGTAGGTATTCATGAGGAAGCCATAACCACCATGATCAACCGTACTTCCCACAATGCCGGAAATATCCATGCCATTCCAGGTGCCTGTGAGTACGCCCCATCCCTCGCGGCATTTGGGCGTGCCGTCAAAGCTCCAGTCGAGCATTTTTGCCAGGTCGTATTTTTCACCCAGCTCGGCATTGATGCGGGCTGCCATGTATGCGCCAAATGGCATCAGCACTTCATAAGTAGGATTGGAGGGTTGGGACTGCAAGGCTTTCAGGGCATTCTTTGCAGCTCTCAGGTATTTTTCGTCACCGAATTTCTTCCAGGCAGCATACAATACATATGCATGGCCTGCCGCCGCATCGGGTTGCGGACAGATATGCGAGGTCATAGGCTTCAGCTTCGCATAATCGAAAAATGAAAAAGTGTAGTTCCCATCGAGTACGGAATCTGCCTGATAGAATTTATCGGCAATGCTGCGCGCAATGGTATCGAAACCCGGCGCATGCGGATATTTTTCATAGATGGCATAGAACAATACATTCGGGTACACATCGTACCACCAGTCGCGACCATAACCGCCGCCCAGCAACGCCACTTCCGGGCAGGTATTGTTCATCATGATATTCCATCCAGTTTCGCGGTTGAAATAATTTTTGAGCATCCCCACATAATCGAGATTGCCCTGGTTGGCCTTGTTGATCCCCACCAGGGTGCCGCCCAATACGCCACCCATACTCGCAAGCGCCTCATGGAACATACCTTTGTTATTGCTCCTGCCCTGGCGTACATCTCCAATGGCGGTGTACATCCCCACAACATCCTGCGGATAATTCTTCCTGCTGCTATCGATCCACACCAATGGCCAGAATTCGCCCTGCGCATTGAGATCATACACGGTACTATCGAACTGCAAGGCCAACTGTTCATAATCGATGATATTCAGCGGCTGCGGAATGGCGGACATGGAATCCACTCTTGCAATATTTTTCTGTTCCACCGGTTTGCCGCCAGGGTCCGAGCAACCGCTTATGTATAAACCTGCCAATAAGAACCAAAATGAATATTTCATACTATCAGGAAAATTGTACGGATTAAATTTATAAAGTATGCACCGGATCGAGCACAGGCGCCGTGATCTTGTCTTCTTCCGAACCACCGCTCAGGGCTTTGCATTCCCGGATGATCCGTTTGGACACCCAGATGGAGCAGAGTTGCAGCACGGCAATGATGATGATGGCATATCGCAGGGCCACTTCCGTAGAGTAGCCGTAGGCCAGCAACAGGAAAGTGCCAGCACCGATGAACCTACCCACATACAGTCCCGCTTCATGATTGAGGATATACGCAAACTCGCTCCTGTTCTCTTTCTTCGATAAAATATCAATCACATTGAACTGGATGGGGAAATAGGCCAGGTCCATCAACGGTTTGGCCAGCAACAGGAAGAGCATGAAGAGGATCACGCCCAGTTGATTGAAGAGGATGCCATTGGCAAAGGCCGCCATGGCAAAAAGGATCAACCCTGCTGCAAAGATCTTGACGCGATGTTGGGGGCCGGTGGTCCTTCCGATCACATACATCATCACGGCGGCAATGATAGCGCCAATGGATTGGGCCGTTCCCAATGCACCTTCCTTACCCAGCAACCGCATGATCAGCATGGCCGGGGCCGTTACCAAAAAACCCTGGGCCAGGCCCTTCAACAAGGCCAGTAACAGCAGCCTGTACCAGAGCGGATGGAATTTGAAATAGATGAATTTCTTCTGCACAGGATTAGTGAAAGTACCCCTGAAACAAACGATGGACGCCAATACCGTGATCACGAATACCAACCCTGTTATGATCAGGTAAGCACGTTGTACTTTCTCTGCCGCTCC
>JAGIAP010000540.1 GCA_017744805.1 Chitinophagaceae bacterium
TTTATTGAGCCTTTGAGATGATGAGGATACCGTTGGCAACAGCGCGTTCTTTGCCGCCATCGTCGGTGGGCCAGTTGCGGATTGCGTTTCATAATTGTAGATAATTAAAAGATTAGTATCCGGTATTGGGCTCCAGCAAGGTATTGTACTGCAACTCCCTGCCGGGGATGGGAAGTACTGTTTGATAACCCAGGATCCCGAGTTTGCTCACTGCTTTATTGGTCCTTACGAGATCGTAATACCTGAAGTTCTCTCCCAGCAGTTCCAACCTTCTTTCAGCCAGGATAGCTTCCTGGTATTGATCGTCGGAGCTCACGGAAACATTGGCCAGGCCACGGAAATTGCGCAGCTCATTCAATCTCCCGATCCCATTCACGCGTCCCTGTGCTTCTGCGCTGATCAGGTACATTTCTGCGATCCTTGAAAGGATCACCGGGTCTTTTCCTGTTTGTCCGCTTGGATATTTGTTCACGCAATCCGTACCGGCAATATTGGTGATGGAGATATCCTTTCTTTTATCGGATGCTGCATAGGCGTTCACCAGGTCACGGAGCACGCGATAGGTGCCCTGTCCTTTATTGGGGTGTGCATAGGAATAAAAGAGGTCGGAAATATTGTTGCTGGATTCTTCTGAGATATTCTCGAATGCGAAAATGATCTCCGTATTGGTTTGTTTTCGGAAGATCTTCTCGAAGGAATCGAGCTTGTATTTTCCGGAACCGATAAGGCTTTCAGCCAGTGTTGTTGCTTCGGACATTTTATTCTGACTGAGCATCACTCTTGCTTTCAGGGCGGTGACGGCATCATTGGAAACATAGTAGTAGTTCACGGAGCCACCGAGCAGGGCGCTGGCCTTATTCAGGTCTTCCTCTATGAAAGCCCATACTTCGGCTTTTGAATTGCGTGGCAGTTTGTCGAGTGTATTCTTTTTGAGGATGGGTACGCCGCCCCAGCGGGTCACCAGGCAATAGTAGATGAATGACCTGAAATAATAAGCTTCTCCGAGTGTCATATTCCGGTTGGTGGCCGGTTCGATCCTTTCACAGATATCTATTACATTGTTCACCTGGAAGAGGGCGCCATAGTAGCCGTTCCAGCCGTTGGCTACCACTGATCCCAGGGGTGTGAGCATAGAGTTGATCAGGTCGAAAGGCGCTCCGGAAGCGGTGTGCAGATCGCCTCCCAGGATATCGAACAATATCCAGGAATGAACACCGGGATCGTTCTGAACATCGTTGTACATCCCGATACGGAGTGCAGGAAGATCGGAAGGAGTGATGGCATCCGGCGCAATGGCGGAGTAAGGGTAGAGATCGAGTTTCTTTGCGCAGGAACTCAGGCTTACCATAGCGATGATGGCAAAGGCATATATTGTTCTCATGCTTATTTCTTTAAAAAGTTTATGTTCACACCCACGCTGTAGGTACGTGGTTGCGGGTTGTTGAATAGATCTACACCAAAATAGCGAGGATCGAGATTGCTGTTCACTTCGGGATCCCAGCCGGAATATTTTGTCCAGAGGAAAAGATTGTCTGCCTGTGCATATACCCTCAGTCCATCGAGGTTCAGTTTGCCGAGCACGAGTTTGGGGAACTGATAGGAGAGGGTTACGGCACGCAGGCGGATGAAGGAGCCGTCTTCCAGGAATCGGGTGGAGTTCCTGGTATTGAAGGTTTCGCTGGCGATAGCGCGTGGATAAACATTGGTGGTTCCGGGACCTGTCCAGCGATTCACCACATATTCCTCCAGTTGTGCAAAGCGATAGCCTACACGGGCCATGCCATTGGGTTTCCAGGCGGCATAGATATCATTGCCATACATATAGGTGGCGAGGATATCCAACTGGAAATTCTTGAAACGGAAACTATTGTTCCATCCACCAAAGAATTTCGGATTGGAGGAACCGGTCACCACGCGGTCGTTATCATTGATGATCTTGTTGCCATCCACATCGGTCCATTTTACATCACCCGCCCGAACACCGAGATCGAATTGCTGATTGGGTACTTCGCCATCGTACTGATACAATCCTTCCATCTGGAAGAGATAGAATGAACCGATATCCCTTCCCACCTGTAAGGCCCTGTTATCGCCGATCGCGATGGGCTTGTCATCTCCAAGCAGGGAGAGGATCTTGTTCTGGTTATGTGCGATATTGAAGCTGGATGTCCATTTCACCGGACCGAGACTGAAATTGGTGGAGATGGAAAGCTCTACGCCCCTGTTCTCCATCGATCCGATATTGGTGATGATACTGGTCATGCCGGTGGTGGCATGAACGGGCATGCTGTACAGGAGATCCGTTGTTTTTTTGTAGTAAGCATCGAAAGCGATATCCACTTTTCTTCTGAAGAGGGAAAGATCGAAACCGAGATCATACTGATCCGCTTTTTCCCAGGTGAGGTCCTTGTTGCCGAATGATGAGGCGGAGATGCCGCCTTCATGGCCATAGTTCCGACCTCCGGACATAGTTGCGAGATAGGCATAACTGCCAATCCCTTCCTGGTTTCCTGTTTTCCCGAAACTGGCTCTCAGTTTCATATCGATACCTGACTGTTGTAAGAATTTCTCTTTCGATACATTCCAGCCGAATGAAACGGAGGGGAATACGCCCCGGCGCTTATCGCGACTGAATTTGGAAGATCCATCCGTTCTCAGGGTGGCAGTGAACATGTATTTGTCCCGGTAAGTGAGAGTGCCCCTGCTGAAATAGGATTCCAGGGCATATTCGGTGGGGGACCCACCTGCTTCGAATATCTCGGAGGCAACGGATACTACCGCGAGAGAAGGAGTGGCAAATCCACGGGCGTCGATATTGGAATTGCGGATATGCTGCTTTTGAAAAGAGTACCCGGCCAGTGCCGTTACATCCAGGTCGTTGAATTTGTTATTGTAAGTAAGCACCTGCTCTGAAAGATAATTCTGGATAAGGCGATTGTAATCCAGTAATCGTCCCACACCGGTGCCATAAGGATGTTTGT
>JAGIAP010000541.1 GCA_017744805.1 Chitinophagaceae bacterium
GTATACGGAAACCCTGATCATATCCCGGTTACAGAAACTACACCTCCCAAACCGGCAGAGTCTCCATATGGTTATACCAAGCAAATGGGAGAACAGATCATCAATGAATTCTCGAAAGCATCCAGCGCTCAGTGTGTGCTTCTCCGTTATTTCAACCCGGTAGGCGCACACCCCAGCATACTCATTGGCGAACTGCCCATCGGCAAGCCCGCCAACCTGATCCCCGCCATTACCCAAACGGCCATCGGCAAACTGCCCCAGATGACCGTTTATGGATCGGATTACGATACAAGGGATGGCAGTTGTATCCGCGACTTCATCCATGTCAGCGATATCGCCAACGCACATACGCTTTCCATCAAATACCTCATGGATGCCCGCAATTCCAAACGTTGCGAAGTGTTCAACCTCGGGACCGGCAATGGCGTAACCGTTCTGGAAGCCATCAGGGCTTTCGAGAAAGTGAGTGGCGTGAAGCTGAATTATAATATCGGGCCCCGCCGCCCGGGCGATGTGATCGCCATCTATGCTAATAACGATTATGCCGTCAGCCAGTTGGGATGGAATATCCGTTATGGCCTGGAAGACATGATGTCTACCGCCTGGAAATGGGAACAAAGGCTCAAGCTGGATGAAAAATTCTATCAGAGCAAGCCCGTTGACCTGAATTAGCCAGACTTTCCTTTACTTTGCAACACCAAATTCATATCATGCTTAAAGATATTCAGTCCACAGGTAAAAAAGATACGCGCAGCGGTTTCGGAGATGGCATCGTTGAAGCAGCCCGCTCCAATCCCAATATTATCGCTCTTACGGCTGACCTGGCAGGTTCACTCAAGCTGAACCAGTTCATGAAAGAATTCCCTGAGCGTTTCATCCAGGTAGGTATTGCAGAAGCGAATATGATGGGCATCGCAGCCGGCCTCACCATCGGCGGAAAGATCCCCTTCACTACCACTTTTGCCAATTTCTCTACCGGCCGCGTGTACGACCAGATCCGTCAGTCCATCGCCTACTCCGGCAAGAATGTAAAGATCTGCGCATCACACGCAGGCCTTACCCTCGGAGAAGATGGTGCTACCCACCAGATCCTGGAAGATATCGGCATGATGAAAATGTTGCCCGGTATGACCGTGATCGTCCCCTGCGATTACAACCAGACCAAACTGGCTACCATGGCTGTGGCTGAATACCAAGGCCCCGTTTACCTCCGTTTCGGTCGCCCATCATGGCCCATTTTCACAGACCTGAACCAACCCTTCGTTATCGGTAAAGCACAACAGTTCTCCGAAGGAACAGATGTTTCCATCTTCGCCTGCGGACATATGGTGTGGAAAGCCATCGAAGCGGGTAAAGCACTCGAAGAAAAAGGCATCAGCGTTGAACTGATCAATATCCATACTATCAAGCCGCTCGATGAAGAAGCTGTGCTGAAGTCGATCCGCAAAACCAAATGCGCCGTGACCGTTGAAGAGCATAATATCATCGGTGGACTGGGCGACAGCATTGCACAGGTGGCAGGTCGCCATTTCCCTATCCCCATCGAGTACGTAGGTACCAATGATACCTTCGGCGAAAGCGGCACTCCCGACCAACTACTCACCAAGTACGGTCTGGATACGCCAAACATCATCGAAGCAGTGGAAAAAGTAATGAAGAGGAAGTAATTCCTTCCCGATATTTCAAAAAGGGCTGTGCCGGTGGTACAGCTCTTTTTTATTACCCTGATTATCAGTATTTTGATCCGTAATGGACTTGAAATTGGCTGGGATTTCTTTAACAATACCTTGCCAGTCAATCATTTAAACCAATTGCAGTATCTTTAATCCAATCTCCATTAAATAGCTAACCTATGGCGGTAACCACTCAGGACAGTGAACTGCTTATCCAATTCCGTAACCCATCAACAAAGGAAAGCGCTTTTACTGCCATCATCAAAAAATACCAGGAGCGCCTGTACTGGCATGTCAGGCGAATGGTTGTTGAACACGAGGATGCCAACGATGTTTTGCAGAATGTGTTCATCAAGGTCTGGAACGGTCTCGAAAATTTCCGGGAAGATGCACAGCTCTATACCTGGCTGTATCGTATTGCCACCAACGAATGTCTTTCTTACCTGGAACAGCAGAAAAAAAGGACCTCCGTTTCTCTGGACGAGATCGAGAGCAACCTGGAAAACAAGATCAAAGCCGACAAGGATTTCGACGCCAATAAACTGGAATGGAAATTACAATTGGCCATCCAGCAACTACCGGAGAAGCAGAGGATCGTATTCTCCCTGAGATATTACGATGAGATGCCTTACGAAGAAATGAGTCGCGTGCTGGAAACTTCCGAAGGCGCACTCAAAGCATCTTATCACCATGCCGTGAAGAAAGTGGAAGATTATATCCTCAACCATTAAACTTCTCTTAACAAATCAGGTCATACAAGTGCTCATGGAAAGCAGGAACAACATATTGGAAGAATTGCAGGAAATAAGCCCGGTGCTGGCTTCCAGCTATCCCCTTCCTGTACCTTATAAAGTACCGGAGGGTTATTTCGGGCAACTGCCATCGGATGCGCTGACCATTGTGAAGATCAGCTCAGCCAATGCAACCGATGAATTGCAGGCATTATCGCCATTGCTTGGCAGCATTTCCAAAAAATCTCCTTACCATTTACCGGAGGATTATTTCAAAGATCTCGCAGAAAATACCGTGGCAGAAACCAGGGCAGTAGCCTTTGTTCAGGAAGAGTTGGGTGATTTCTCTCCCGTTCTGAGTAACCTGAAACAGGCGCCGCTTTACGAAGTACCAGCCGGTTATTTTGAGCAACTGCCCAATGCGATCCTCAGCAAAGTAAAAGCACAGCAACCCGCAAAGGTTGTGAAGATGGTCCGTCGGAATAACTTACGTAGATATATAGCCGCAGCTTCTGTGCTGCTGGTATTGCTAACAGGAACCTGGTGGTTCATGCAAAGGCCGGGAAAC
>JAGIAP010000542.1 GCA_017744805.1 Chitinophagaceae bacterium
GCCTGAGCCTGTGATACATCTGATACCGACCGGACTTCCGGATGGCCCTTGTTCAGAAGGGATGACCGTTTTGGAGAGATGCCCTGCATTTTTCCTTTGCCTGAGCAGGCCCCGGTCTGTTGCAATCCATAAGCGCTTACGCTTGTCGAAAAGAAAACCAGTGCAATTATAGTCCGGTAAATAGAGTTTGGGGAGGATCTGATAAATGCCTTTGTCCTTATCGGCTTTCATCAGGAAAAAACCTTTCTGCATCGATGAGATAATGTAGAGGCTGTCGTTGACCGGAATGATCCTGCTTCTCCAGTTGAACCATTCATCCGGCTTTGAGATACCGGACAGCATTTGTTCTTTTTTCTTTTTTTCCAGATCGAACCAGGCCAGTTCCGTAGCGCCTTCTGCAATTACGCTGAAGGATCCGTTGCTGCAATGCATAAAATGGACGAGGCCGCTATCCCGCGCGATCTTCCTGTAAAGAGACGCATCATGGTTGCCGATGGCATGGAGCTCTTTTTTGGGAATATAGTAGATATAGGGGCCAGCGGTGGTGGCAATCAGCAACAGGCCGGGCTCAGGGCTGATCAGCCCATCATTTCTACCGAAGGGGATTTCCAGCCGGGAAGCGTCTGCTTGCTTATAATGATCATACCTGAAAACCAGGTTATCATCAGGATCATACTGATAGAACCCTGTGGAGGTAAGGATAAAGAGGTTGCCCTGATCATCGGCTGCTGCTCCATGAATATTGTTCACGATATAGGGCAGGTTAAGGGGGCCCGGGGGGATCAGGATATTCCTTTGTTGCAGGGTGCCTGTCCGGATCAAATGCAGCCCTGTGCCAGTGATGCAGCCCAGTTGATCTGGTCCCAGCCATTTCAGTTGTTTGATATGGTCATTGACCAGGCTATTGCTGCTGGTGTCTGAATAGAACTGAAGGAAACTGTTGCCATCGAACCGGTTGAGGCCTTTGCTGGTAGCGATCCACAGATATCCATACCGGTCTTGCAATACACTGGTGACCCGGTTGTCCGACAAGCCATCCTTCGACGTGTAAAGAACAAAATCCTTTTCGTCGAAGCTTTGTGTATGCGCGGGGATCGCATACGCGAGTAGGCACAATATGACAAAAATAAATGGCCGAAGCATAGATTTCCGGGTGTATCACAGCTAGCCCGTTCAATTAAAGATACTCACTAAAACCCTCATTTGACGGGGCCTCCGGGTGATGCATAACAGTAATCCCCAATGGCTATCCGGCCTCCGCCAATGGCATACCGGAATCCGCCAGCTACTCAATATGGAAGCAAATTTTTTTCAAGACTAGACTACCGTTAATAAAAGCAATGCCGCCGTTTTTCAGGTGATGCTTTTTCCCGGTATCTCCCATAGGTAATTTCGAGAAAGAAAACAGGACCAATATTCTTTCAACCTTCAATCTGCCATTGTGAAATATCTTCTTTTTTTTATCACCATCATCGCCTCCGGAGTTGCCGGTTGTAGCAAAAGCAAAGGGGCCGATCCTGTTTGCCGGATCAGTGAGGTGACATCTACCAGTAGTGCGATCAAGGAATTCTCGTATGATAAGAACGGAAAACTTCAACAGGTTAAACAAGGCACAACCCAATACAACTTCGAGTATAGCGGCAACAAAATAGTGATCCTGCAAACCATCGATGGTGAGTTTGCCCAAAAGCAGATTGTAACCCTGATGGCAAACGGATTGGCGGAATCTGTGCGAACGGAACAGGATCCATCCGGTACTCCATGGTACAATACGTTGTACACTTATGAAGGAGAACGACTGATCAGGATTACCATGGTCTATTCAAACACTTCCCATACCAATGTAACAACCTACAACTGGGAGAATGGAAATCCTGTCTCATACAATGATGGTTCGCGAATAGTGATGATGACCTACTATTCCGATAGACGCCACGACAGGCAACTGGATATTGCCGACTATAGTTTTTGGGAGTACCTGCGGCCTAAGAATTTACTCAAATCATATATAATAGGACCTGACAAGCTGATCCATACTCATAGCTTCGATAGCGATGGGAAGGTGATTTCCCTGAGTATTGCCGATGGCAGCCGGACCTCGATCTATAATTACAAGTATGAATGCAGATAAATCCTGAACAGGAATAATGCACTAAAACCTAATGATATGAAAATTACAATGCAACCCGGAGAAGAGAAAATAGATACATGGACCATCATCTATCAGCCTCCCGGAGGCGGCAAGTTCAATGGTAAGCTGACCGTTACCAACAAGCGATTACTATATGATGCTAAATATGATGTTTCCGCCAAAGGATTGCTCAGTGAAGCGATGTTCGTGAAATGGGGCAGTGAAGGATATCTGGAAATCCCGAAACAGGAAATTGTACTTGTGGAAGTGGAAAAAAGTTTTCTGGCCAAGAAGGCCATACTCACGCTGGCTGATGGCACCAAACATGTTTTCAATTACGGCGTTCTGGACATTTCCAAAGTTGTGGATGCTATCAACAGGAATTGAGGAACAGGTCACTTTTTCTTCTTTATACTCTAATTCAATCAACTACCGATGAAGTGTATAACGATCATCAAAACACTTTTATTCATCATGAGTACAGGTTTGTCATCCATAGAATCTGTGGTTGCACAGAATCAAAAAGGAAAAATGTACTTCTCAAACAAGCCATTTGGTAATGGTCATGAGGGAAGCCGATCTGAGTTCAGTTCTGCCGATTTTATTTATGGAAGGATCGAAACGGATCAGTTGCCATTGAAGCAGGCCTTCAATATGGCTACTATCAAAACGCAACCACTTTATCTTCAAGCTACGTACCGGATCACAAGGGACGACGGTAAAGAGAAATATATGCAGGGGTCCATTTTTTTGAGAATGGATGATGGCGCGGAGAACAAGACCAGTTATAATTTCGATATCATGCCCGTGGCCGACCAGCTAAGCACTACCG
>JAGIAP010000543.1 GCA_017744805.1 Chitinophagaceae bacterium
AGTTTATGAAGGCCACAGGGGCCGCCCGGACGGGAGTCAGGTGAGGGATTGGCCGCAGTATCTCCGTAATTGGCCGGTAAGGGCAAGATGCCCGAAATCCATAAAAGAGCCCCTGAATTTTAATGAATTTCCTTCTACTCAAGTCCAGGGTATCTCCAGACCAAGTCCAACTTATCTCCACCACGAAAGTGTGATTGTTGTTAGAATACAGTCATGCTACTGCCTTATTACAGCGCTGCAATAGCTACAAAACAGTACTGCAACAGTTACAAGTATGCAGGTTGAATGGGCACTTACAAAGTAAATTCATCTACACTCTTGGGTCAGCCCTTTTGTTTTTGTAATGATATGTCTGCAAGTCATATTTATTAATTCGTAAATTTGTTATTCAATTGAGTGATATGTCTGCAAAAAAGAAGGCAAATAAAATTGAAGACTTTTCTGATCCGGCTCTTGAGGCCGACCTTAAGGCAACGCTGGAGGCAGAATTAGCTTCGCAGGCAAAAAAGAATATTCCCCAAATATTCAGAAATGAACTTTGTGTAAAAGCAAACCAATTCATTCATAAGTATCCTGACGGAAAACTCTTCCTCATTGAACAGGATCAAACAGACTCTTCAATAACTATTCTTCTTCAACTTTAATGCTACCAAAAGAGGGACTTAATCTCTTCATTATCGCTGGTCTGAATGGAGCAGGAAAGAGCTTATTCTCTGCCAAATTGGTTAAGGTTGACTGTGAGGTTTTTGATGGAGATAAATATGTTAGTGCTTTAAAAGAAAAATATCCTGAAATAGGAAGCGATTTGTTGCAGGATCGTGTTGATGAGCATGAATTCAGGCAGTCAAAGGAGCATGCAATTAGAGAAAAAAGAAGTTTTGCTTTCGAAACCAATTTTAGCTCTTCCGATCCTGCAAAATCTCTGAGGGAATTTAGGACAGCTGGCTACAATGTTCATTTGCTTTTTATTGGAATGAGTTCTGTAGCAGAATGTATTCAAAGGGTATGGCTTAGGGTGACGAAAGGCGGACACCGGGTTTTTGAAGATTCTATCATATATAACTTCGAACACGGTTATTTGAATCTTTACAAATTCTTTAATGAGTTCGATACAATTACACTATTCGATAATTCCATTTCGAATGAAGACGAACAGCGGATACCGAAGAAAATATTGTATGTCGATAAAGGTGTCATGAAATTATATGCTGACTGGATAGCACCGGACTGGGTTAAAAAGCTTGTAGATCTAAACAATAAAAAAAGCGCCTGATCAGGCGCCTTGTTTCATTATATCTCGCTCAATTTGAACATCTCTTTCTGTCTGATCCCCTTCTCCGTCATTCCCAACGTACAGCACTCATACAACGGATCATGCTCAAAGAATAATATATATTCTTTATCCAGGGCCTCTTTCAGGAACTTCTGTTTCTCATGCAAGGTAGTCAGCGGGAACATATCATATGCCATCACATAAGGGATGGGGATATGCCCGATGCTTGGCAACAGATCCGCCATGAAAACGATCGTCTTGCCTTTGTAACTGATCTGCGGTAACATCATCGCATCTGTATGTCCGTGTACATATCGAATGGAGATGCCTTCGGCAAATCCAATCCCATCAACCGGCTCGATGAATTTCAGTTGCCCACTTTCCTGGATCGGAAGGATATTATCTTTCAAAAAGGAGGCTTTTTCCCGCTCATTGGGTTGTGTAGCCCATTCCCAGTGGCGCAGATTGCTCCAGTAGGTCGCGTTCTTAAATGCCGGAACCAGTTTGTCGCCTTCACGAACGATACTTCCTCCGCAATGATCAAAATGCAAATGGGTCAGGAACACATCGGTGATATCATCCCTGTGGAAGCCATATGCTGCCAGGGATTTATCCAGCGTTTGATCACCATGCAGATGGTAGTGGCCAAAGAATTTTGCGTCTTGTTTATCGCCAATCCCATTATCTACGAGGATCAATCTGTTACCGTCTTCGATGAGCAGGCAGCGCATGGCCCAGCTACATAAATTGAGTTCATCGGAAGGATTGAGTTTGTTCCAGATGGTTTTAGGAACTACGCCGAACATGGCGCCTCCGTCGAGCTTGAAATTTCCGGTGTGGATCGTGTACAGTTTCATGGCGATATAAACAGGTTATTGATTGGCTTTGTTTAATTGTTTCTGTTTCATCAGGGCAGCGATCAGCCAGATGAAACCAATGAAGAAGAATACGACCAATGAAAGTACGGAATTCTTCATGCCTCCATGATGCCTGGTCAGTTCTTCAATATATCCGAAAGAGAACATGCCGATCACAATGGCTACCTTCTCTGTGAGGTCGTAGTAACTGAAGAAAGAAGCAGTATCCTTTGTTTCAGGCATCAGTTTGGAATAGGTGGAGCGACTGAGTGATTGAATACCGCCCATCACCAGGCCAACACAAATGGCCAGTACATAGAACAGGTTCTCAGGATCGCCGCCTTTTTCTTTCACTTCTGCCGTGAAATAAGCACCTACACAGATAAGTATCCAGAAGAGCACTACGCCCATCAGTACTTTGATATTTCCCAGTCTTGCCGAAAGTCGCGCCATTCCCCATGCGCCGAGGATGGCAACCAGTTGAATGGCAACTGCCGTGAGAATGAGTTTGGTTTGATCCAGCTCCAGCAATTTGGCGCCAAAAAGCGTAGCGGCCAGCATAACGGTTTGTACGCCCATGCTATAAAAGAAGAATCCACGAAGGAAGCGTTTGAGGATCGGCAATTTGCTTACCTGTGAATATACTTTCTTCATCTCCCTGAACCCTTCCGTGAAGATGCTCTTCTCATGCACCTGGTTGCTGGGAGTGGACTTGGGAAGTCTTCTGAAAGTGATCTGGGCAAACCCGAACCACCAGATACCTACAATAAGGAAAGTGATGCGGGATGCTTCTCCTTTATTTCCTTTCATGAGGATGATCAGTACAAAAC
>JAGIAP010000544.1 GCA_017744805.1 Chitinophagaceae bacterium
TAACAACCCTGGCGGGAAATGGAAGTGCAGGTTCAAATGATGGTACCGGTACTGCCGCTAGTTTCCAAATTCCTGCAGTTTTGAGATTGGATGCGGACGGAAATATACTTCTCGGGGATCAATACAATCACAAAGTACGCAAGATCACTCCTGCCGGAATAGTTACAACAGTGGCTGGTAGTGGCATCCAGGGGCATTCAGACAATGTAAAGAATCTGGCGCAATTCCAATTCCTCACAGGTATAGCCACGGACCTTGAAGGAAATATCATTGTGGTGGACCGCGACAACAATGCTATCCGCCGGATCAGCAAGGCAGGCTGGGTTTGCACTATCGCCGGCAAGGGTCCTGGCCAGTATGGAAACTCAGACGGAACGGGATCCAATGCTAGTTTCCGGCTTCCGGAAGGTGCCACCGTAACCAGGGACGGCAGTATCTACATTGCAGACTACAGTAATCAAAGTATCAGGAAGATCGTCATCGAATAACAATAAAAGTTGATGTTTCCAGGCCTGTTGCATGGCTGCAACAGGCCATTTTTATTTTCCTGCCATCGGTTTTGTGAGGGCTCCCGCTAACAATTATTGCCCTTCATATGTTCAGTTCCGGGAATCATTCCGTAATTTCCTTACTTTCGCACATTAGCCTCACGTATGGAGAAAATACTATACATATCGGGGTCACTAAACATGGTAGAACTAATAAAACATTTTAAACAAAATGGATGCATTAACCTATATAATTGGAGGAGTGTCGCTTGCCGTTGGAATTGTAGCGGGTAAGTTCATCTTCGCCAAGAATACTCAGAAACAGATAGACGACGCAGAATCACAAGCCAAAAAGATCCTCGCAGACGCCCAGACCAACGCTGAGAACCTGAAGAAAGAAAGACTGCTGGAAGCCAAGGAGAAATTTGTACAACTGAAGGCAGAACACGACAAGGATGTACTGGAGCGCAACAAGAAGATCAACGAGGCCGAAGGAAGGATCAGGCAGAAAGAGCAGACCATCAACCAGAAAGTAGAACAGACAGAGAAGCAGATCAAAGAGAACGACGCTATCAAGGATAACCTCAACCGCCAGATCGAAGTGGTGAACCTGAAAAGGACCGAACTGGAAAAACACCAGGAAGAGCATATCCGCAGGCTTGAAAAGATTGCCGGCCTCACCGCTGAGGAAGCCAAATCACAACTGGTTGAGAGCCTCAAACAGGAAGCCCATACCCAGGCCCTGGCCCTGCAGCAGGAGATCATCGACGATGCCAAGCAGAAAGCCAACAAGGAAGCCCGCAAGATCATCATCCAATCTATACAACGTACTGCCGCTGAACAGGCTATCGAGAACTCCATCACAGTTTTCAACCTGGAAAGCGATGAGATCAAAGGACAGATCATCGGTCGTGAAGGACGTAATATCCGCGCTATCGAAGCCGCTACCGGCGTTGACCTGATCGTTGACGATACTCCTGAAGCCATCATCCTCTCTTCATTCGATCCTCTCCGCAGGGAGATCGCCCGTCTCAGCTTGCAAAGGCTGGTTGCCGATGGTCGTATCCACCCCGCCCGTATCGAAGAGGTAGTAGAGAAAACCCGTCGCCAGATCGAAGAGCAGGTAATGGAGATCGGTGAGCGTACCGTGATCGAACTGGGTATCCACGGCCTGCACAAGGAACTGGTAAGACTGGTAGGAAAGATGCGCTTCCGTTCCTCTTACGGTCAGAACCTGCTGATGCACAGCCGCGAGGTGGCCAATCTCTGTGGTATCATGGCAGCCGAGCTCGGCCTGAACCCCAAACTGGCCAAACGTGCGGGTCTCCTGCACGATATCGGTAAAGTGCCCGACGAAGAAACTGAACTGAGCCACGCTCTCCTCGGAGCCAAGCTGGCTGAAAAATATGGTGAGAACCCCGCAGTAGTGAATGCTATCGGCGCCCACCACGATGAAATGGAAATGGCGTATGTGATCGCTCCCATCGTTCAGGCCTGTGACGCTATCAGCGGTGCAAGACCTGGCGCCCGACGCGAGATCATGCAACAATACCTTCAACGTATCAAGGAACTGGAAGCCCTTGCCATGGCTTACCAGGGAGTGGAAAAAGCCTATGCCATCCAGGCCGGCCGTGAGCTCCGCGTGATCGTTGAAGCTGAAAAAGTGAGTGATGCAGATTCAGATAAGCTCTCTTTCGAGATCGCACAGAAGATCATGACCGAAATGACCTATCCCGGACAGATCAAAGTGACCGTGATCAGGGAGAAAAGGGCCGTGAATGTAGCCAGATAAGAAAAAGATCAAGAATAATATTTTATAACAACGGGTTGATTTTTAGGTAAAAAGGAAGCACCAGGACAATGAGCACCGAAAAAAAATAGTGCAAAAAGTGTAAAAAGTGCAATAAATACATCGATTCTCATTACCTTTGCCTCCCTTAAATTAAGAAGTCATGAACGCAGCAGTTCAATATGTACACGAGCAGTTGACCGGAAAGAAAGAATTCCCGAAATTCAAAGCAGGTGATAATATCACTGTTAACTATAAGATCATTGAAGGTGGTAAAGAGCGTATCCAGAGCTTCCGTGGCGATGTGATCAAACGCCAGGGAACTGCCCAGACCGCTACTTTCACTGTACGTAAGATCTCCGATGGTGTAGGTGTAGAAAGAACTTTCCCTATCTACAGCCCTAACATTGATTCAATCGAACTGAACAAGACTGGTCGTGTTCGTCGTGCTAAACTGTACTTCCTCCGTGAGCGTAGTGGTAAGAGTGCGAGGATCAAGGAAAAACGCGTTCTCACTGGTGCTGCTGCGAAAGCATAAGAGACGATTAATTCAGCTTATTTTAAATATGGTGAAAGCCTGTTCTTGTCGAGCAGGCTTTCTTGTTTTGTTTAAGGCTGGGCTGAAAAGGGGATCTGTACGCCGGCTGTAAAACGAACCAGCGCAGTTGTGGGA
>JAGIAP010000545.1 GCA_017744805.1 Chitinophagaceae bacterium
TGCCAACGGTTTCTACCAGAGCCGTGATATCTCATTCAGCCTCGGTTTCAATACAGCCATGTATGGTAAGTTCCAGGGCTTTGGCAAGAACAGTAAGTTCCAGGCCATCCGTCACGTGATCCGTCCCAGCTTATCTCTGAGCTATAAGCCAGACCTGGCCGCCAAAGATTGGTATGATGCCAGGGTGGATAGTGCCGGCAGGAAATATCGCTTCTCCTATTATGAAGGAAGTATCTATGGTCCGTTCTCGGAAGGGGTATTTGGTGGTATCGGGTTCGGTATCGATAATAATATCGAAGCCAAGGTCCGCAGCAAGAAAGATACGGCCAACGGCGGTATCAAAAAGATCAGGCTTATCGATGGTTTCGGCTTCAACAGTAGTTATAACCTGGTAGCGGACTCCTTCAAACTGGCGCCTTTCAGCTTGTATGCTCGAAGCACGCTCTTTGAAAAGATCAATATCACGGCAGGTGCTGTAATGGACCCATACCAGGTAGACAGCTCAGGATACCGGATAGATAAATATATGTGGTCTGGCGGTAATGGTTTCAAACCTGGTCGTATCACCAGCGGAAGCGTGTCTATCTCCACCACTTTCCAGAGCAAACCCAAAGACGAAGCCAAGGCCAAAGAACAGGCCGATGCAGAAAAGGATTCCGGTCTTCCACCGCTCACAGTGGAAGAACAGCAGGCGCAGTTGGCTTATGCAAGGCGCAACCCGAATGAGTTTGCGGATTTCAATATCCCCTGGTCAGTCAATCTTTCATTCTCCTATAATTTCTCCAGGCAGTTCCGTACCGACTACAAAGGCTGGGAAACCATTTCCAATGCCAGTATCAATGTGAACGGCGATTTCAACCTCACGCCAAGATGGAAAATGGGCGCGAGCTCCTACTATGATTTCAAAACTTCATCTATTCAATCGCTAACTCTCTCGCTTAGTCGCGAAATGCACTGTTGGCAGATGTCCATCAACGTTACCCCGGTAGGGTTGTACCGGACCTTCAATATCACCATCAATCCGAAAAGCGGATTGCTAAGGGATCTGAAGATCAATAGGACGAGATTCTTCTACGGGCAATAACGGGAGGGGGTGATGTGCTTTGCAAAGGGATATTGTCTTTGCAAAGGGATATTGGCTTCGCCGGCTGGCGAAACGAACCAGCGCTTTTGTGGGATTATTGGGCTGTGGTGGAGTGAGATGAGAGGTTTGGTAATTCTGATGAGCTTCTTCGCTTACGTTTCGAAGGCCGGACGAAGAAAATATCCCTTTGCTGCAGCACATTGAGAGGGGGAGAGAGGGGATGGTGAGGGTGCGTCAGCGCTTATTCCTTATTATCAGTACGCAATATTTTATTGATCATAAGCAGTTTTATATGTTCTGCTTTTGGAAATGGAACAGCGCTCACCGCTTACCCGCAAACTGCACATAATGCGCTTCCATGATCTTGTGTACCCTGTCCCGGAGCTCCGCCGTGGTCTCATTGGGAAGTGGTTTTACGGGGGGGAGGAAATCGAAGTAGAGACGATGCGGCATCAGGTAGAAGGGGATCGAAGCGGGTAATACTTTGCGGGTATTGAAGATAAGGGCGGGAACGATGGCCTTGCCGGTTTCGATGCTGAGCCTGAAAGCGCCGTCGTGGAAGGGTTTGAGTGGCTTATCGGAGGTGTTGCGGGTACCTTCAGGGTAGATGCACATATGTAAACCCATCGCCAGTACATTCTTCATTTTGGCGTAACTGCCCTTGCGACTGGATTCATCCTTCCGGTCAACCAGCACACTGCCGGTTTGATAGATCAGCCCAAATACGGGGATCTTCGCCATTTCGATCTTGGCGATGGTTTTGTTACCCCCCGGAATGAAGGGAGAACTGATAGGAACATCCATCAGGGAATTGTGATTGCAGACCACCACATAGTTCTCGCCTTTTTGGAAATGCTGCTGACCGGATACTTTCAGCGGACAACCGATCCCGTTCAGGAATACCTGCATCCATACACGCGCCATTTTCAGGAAACGGTTCGTTTTGGCAGGGTCTTTTTGAAAATAAGAGAAAAGCAGAAAAGGGATCATGAATACCAGCAGGGTCACGATGAACAAGATGGCTGCCCATAGCGCCATGATCCTTCCAATGATGGATTTCAGAATACGCATAGTTGCGGCAAAGATAGATCAAAGCGCCCAATCGATGGGATCGATGCCGTTCTGTACCAGGAATTGATTGGTTTTGGAAAAATGCTTGCAACCGAAAAAGCCCGAATCAGCAGAATAAGGCGAAGGATGCGCCGCTTTCAATATCAGGTGATGACGGGTAGCATCGATCAACTCCTGCTTTTCCTGGGCAAACTTACCCCATAGCAGGAATACTACATTTTCCTTTTCATCGGAGATCTTTTTGATAACGGCATTGGTGAACTGCGCCCAGCCGATCTTGGAATGGCTCATCGGCTCTCCTGCACGAACGGTGAGGCTGGCATTCAACATCAGCACTCCCTGTTCAGCCCATTTGGTGAGGGTGCCATGATTGGGGATCGGCAGCCCCAGGTCGCTTTTCAGCTCCTTGAAAATATTCACCAGCGAGGGAGGTGGCTTGATGCCCGGCGCTACGGAGAAACAAAGCCCATGCGCTTGTCCGGGACCGTGATAGGGGTCCTGACCCAGTATCACCACTTTCACATTGTCGAAATGAGTAAGGTTGAAAGCATTGAAGATCTGACCACCGGGAGGGTAGATGGTCTTGCCGGTCATCTTCTCCGTGCGCAGAAAAGTGGCGATCTCCAGAAAATAGGTTTTCGGGAATTCATTCTTCAGGGCTTCCTTCCAGGTATCGTCGATTTTTACATCCATGCGAAAGTAAGTTTGGGTAAAAATATTGGATTTTAATGGCCGGACAAAAAAAGCCACCCGGAGGTGGCTTCTGTTTTATTATTTGAAAGAGAAATC
>JAGIAP010000546.1 GCA_017744805.1 Chitinophagaceae bacterium
TGTTCTCGAGAACGCAGACAAGATCAAAGGCGCGCTCGGAGAAAAAGTCCGCAATGGCGCCAACTCAGCCATCCTTTCAAAGAAACTCGCCACCATCATCACAGATGTACCCGTCGAGTTCCATGAAGAAGACTTCAAAGTAAAAGAGATCAATAAAGACCTGCTTGCCGAGATCTTCGGAGAACTTGAATTCAAGACCATCGGCAAAAGGATCCTCGGCGAAAGCTTCAATATCATTCCAGGCGCAGCGCCACAGGGCGTGCAGACCGATCTTTTCGGCAACGCTGTGGAAGGCGCAGCCACCAAAGGAAAAAGTAAAAAAGAAGAAGAGGCCGTTGATGAAGATCGCAGCCCCAGCACAGAATCCCTCCATGCAGGAAAAACGATCCACAACACAGCACACCAGTATCGCGCTATCACGGAAGATGCTGCCATCGATTCCCTCATCAAAGAATTGATGGAACAACCCGAGATCTGTTTCGATACCGAAACCACCAATCTCGATGCCAATGACGCCCAGCTTGTAGGCATGAGCTTCTCCTATAAAGTGGGTGAGGCCTACTATGTTCCCTGTTCTCCCGACCAGGAACAAACGAAAAAACTTCTGCAAAGATTTGCGCCTCTTTTCGGGAACACCAAAATCACATGGATCGGTCAGAATCTCAAATACGATATGCTCGTTTTGAAATGGTATGGCTACGAGCTCAAGGGGGATATCTTCGATACCATGCTCGCCCATTATGTGATTGAGCCTGATGGCAAGCGCAGTATGGATATCCTCAGTGTGCAATACCTCGGCTACGAACCGATCCATATCGATGAACTGATCGGAAAGAAAGGCAAGACCCAGGGCAATATGCGCGATGTGGAATTGAGCAAGATCACCGATTATGCTGCGGAAGATGCCGATATCACGCTTCAGTTGAAACAGGTGTTTGCACCTTTGCTCAAAACAAAGGACGTGGAAAAAGTATTCCACGAAGTGGAGAACCCGCTGGTGAAAGTGCTTACTGCCATGGAGGTTGAGGGTGTGCGCATCGATGAGGACTTCCTCAAAGAATACTCCATTCAACTGGAACAGGAAGCCAAACAGGCAGAAGAGAATGTATTCGAACAGGCTGGTGTAAAATTCAATCTCGGTTCGCCCAAACAACTCGGCGAAGTCCTCTTTGAAAAGCTCCAGCTCGATCCCAAGGCTAAAAAAACCAAGACAGGTCAATATGCTACCGGTGAAGATGTGCTGCTAAAGCTCGCCGGACAAAACAAAATAGTGGAAGATATTCTTGCATACCGCGAGCTCACCAAGTTACGCTCAACCTATGTAGATGCCCTCCCGCAAATGATCAACAAAAAAACGGGGCGCGTGCATACTTCCTATGCGCAGGCTGTGGCTGTTACAGGCCGTTTGTCGAGCAATAACCCGAACCTGCAGAATATCCCTGTCCGTACCGATCGGGGCAAGGAGATCCGGAAGGCCTTCATTCCGCGGGACAGCAATCATATCCTTCTTTCTGCCGACTATTCGCAGATCGAATTGCGCATCGTAGCCGCCATCAGTGGTGACCCGGCCATGTGCGAGGCCTTCAAACTCGGGAAAGATATCCATACCGCTACCGCGGCTAAAGTATATAACGTAGAAGAGTCCGAAGTCACCAAGGAAATGCGCTACAAAGCCAAGAGTGTGAACTTCGGTATCATCTATGGCCAGGGTGCATTCGGTTTGGCCGATAACCTCGGCATCAGCAGGACCGAAGCCAGGGAGATCATCGATAATTACAAGAAGCAGTTCTCCAATATCCAGAAGTATATGGATGATACCATCAATTTTGCCAGGGAAACCGGCTACGTGCAAACATTGATGGGCAGGAAACGCTGGCTTCGCGATATCAATTCCTCCAACTTCACTGTGAGAGGATTTGCCGAACGTAACGCCATCAACTCACCCATCCAGGGAACTGCCGCCGATATGATCAAACTGGCAATGATCAAATTGCACCAGGAGTTCAGGAAGCATAATTTCAAATCGAAAATGATCCTGCAGGTGCATGACGAGTTGATCTTCGATGCTACACTGGATGAAGTGGATACCATCAAACCATTGATCCTGGAATGTATGCGCAATGCCCTGCCACTACCCAACGAGGTTCCCGTACTCGCGGAGATCGGGGGAGGCAAAAACTGGCTGGAAGCACACTAACTGTCAATACTTAACGTTCCTTTACCATATCCGGGGCTTGAATTTACAAGCCTCTAACAGTCTGCGGCGTCTAATTTGTGTAGATTAGGATAGATCGCATTCATTTCTGACGGTTGTTTTAACATGTTTATGACGTGCACGCATTAAACATTTGCCAAATGACCGGTCTAAACTGAGTTCGGTTATTCCCAAAACCTAAATTTTCCCGGTATGAAGCTCCTTTATACATTCTTATGTGCGATTGGGCTGGTCATTTTGACCCAGCCCGTCTCGGCCCAGACTAGTTGGCCCAAAGCCATCGACGCACAGGGCGCTAACCTGAAACTTTATGAATGGCAGCCGGAATCATTTGCAGAGAATACCCTCAAAGCAAGAGCTGCCGTTTCGGTGATCACCAGCGGTAAAACAGACCCCGTTTTCGGAATGGCCTGGATCACTGCCAACACCGTTACCAATAATAATAAAGTAACCGTTACTTCGGCAACCATCACTTCTCTCAAATTGCCCGAAGATGTAAGTGATGATCAGTTGGATGATATCAAACAATCCCTCACAGAACAGATCCCCAACCAGGATATCTCTTTCCGTTACGATCAGCTACAACAAGCATTACAACTGAATACCCAACAGAATCAGCTTGCCTCTGAGATCAACAACAAGCCCCCGAAAGTTATTTATTCGAATGTTCCCGCAGTGTTGGTTTCCATAGATGGAAATCCGGAATTCAAGAAAAATGAAGACTGGGG
>JAGIAP010000547.1:0-218 GCA_017744805.1 Chitinophagaceae bacterium
GCATTGCAGCTACCATCCGTGATATGGTGGGCGAGCAAATGCAAGTAAACGTTAAATTGTAATTCTTCCTTTTGAATCTTATGGAGGGTTTGTAGTTTCGGCATCATTGCCTGAAGAGGCATGGTATGTCCGATAAACCCCATCTGAATGAAAAAGATCCTTCTCACTTCATTTATCCTATTGCTTGTATTACTGATCGCCAGCGAGTCATGGTAATT
>JAGIAP010000547.1:228-2892 GCA_017744805.1 Chitinophagaceae bacterium
GTAAGACGCCGGTGAAAGCGGCTGCTCCCACCAGCTCGCTTATGCGCAAATTGCAGATGAAAGGCACTGCATTGGCCAGCTATGCCAAAGCCAATAATTACAACACAGAGATCTGTTTCCTGATAGATATGAAGATCGGATCAGGTAAGAACCGCTTTTTCATTTACGATATGAAGCGGAATTCAGTGATCAGCAGCGGCCTTGTTGCCCATGGGCGATGCAACCAGAACTGGCTCAATGGAAGGAAGTATGGCAATGAAGTCGGTTGCGGTTGCACCAGCCTGGGCAAATACAAAATTGGCAATCCTTACCAGGGTAGTTTTGGATTGGCATATAAACTATATGGCCTGGATGCCACCAATAACAATGCCTTCAAAAGGTTTGTGGTATTGCACTCCCATGAATGCGTCCCCAATAATGAAGTGGATCCTTATCCCATTTGCCAGAGCGATGGCTGCCCTACGGTATCGGCCGATTTTCTGAAAAAACTGGCAAAGATCCTGGATAAAAGCCCTAAACCAATATTGATGCAAGTTTATGAATAAGCTCCGCATATTTACGGAGATGACACAATCCCGGTGATCACAACTCCGCAAACTCATATTTTGAGCCGATTAATGCTTATATTCACCGCATATTTGCGAAGATAATGAGCAACCGGTACATCCATCAGCTTCGAAACTGGCCAGTATTCCGTTGGGATCTGGAGCAGATCATGCCCCTACTCACCACGGTAAGGCACCGGCAGGGCCGCCTGTTGGGGGCATTGGAAAGCCTTGGCTTTCATCTTCAAACCGAAACCTCTCTTCAAAACCTGACACTCGAGATCGTTAGTTCCAGTGAGATTGAAGGGGAATTCCTGAGCAAAGAGCAGGTAAGATCTTCTATTTCCAGAAAGCTTGGACTGGATATCGCTGGTTTGGTCCCGTCAGACAGGAACGTGGATGGCATCGTAGAAATGATGCTGGATGCCACCCAGGGGTTTGAAAAACCACTTACAAGATCGAGATTATTGGGATGGCATGCCTCGCTTTTCCCTACCGGTTACAGCGGCATGTATAAGATCACCACCGGCAACTGGAGAAATAATGCGAAGGATGATCCAATGCAGGTAGTATCCGGGCCCATGGGAAGGAAAACTGTACATTTCCAGGCACCGGATTCAGATAGGCTAGAATCCGAAATGGAAAAATTCCTCCACTGGTTCAATGCAGATCAACAACTGGATCCGGTATTGAAAGCAGCCATTGCACATCTATGGTTCGTTACCATACATCCTTTCGATGATGGCAATGGGCGGATAGCCAGAACCATCGCCGATATGTTATTGACCCGATCGGATGGCACTGCACTCCGGTTTTACAGCATGTCGAACCAAATTAAACTGGAGAGAAAGGATTACTACAGTATTCTCGAATCCACGCAAAAAGATGAGCTCGATATTACCGAATGGATATCATGGTTTTTACAATGTTTGAACAGATCCATCATTGCATCCGGTAATACCCTGGCGATCATATTCAGGAAAACGAGATTCTGGGACCAGCCGGTCACCAATAGCTTAAACGAAAGGCAGCGTCTGTTGCTTAACGAAATGTTGGATGGATCTGACGGGAAGCTCAATTCCTCAAAATGGGCAAAGATCGCCAAATGCTCACAGGATACAGCGATCAGGGATATACAGGATCTGATCTCCAAAGGGATCCTGGAAAAGGAAGCCGCCGGTGGCAGAAGCACCAGTTATGTGCTGAAGATGCCTGAGTCATAACGTTAATAGATAATCGTAATTAGATTTTTCTTAAAGCTTATTGTTTCTTCTGCGGTACATTTCTTAATAAGATCAAACCTGGCCCATGGCTAATTGAATGATGGTCCTGGCCATAGAAAAGCCCGCCGGTGGCGGGCTTCAGGTATATGAGTTGCTGAATTATTTCTTATCAGCATTGTCGTCTTCATCATTCTCTTCGCTCTCCTCACCTTCATCTTCGTCCTCATCTTCATCCTCTATTTCATCATCTTCCTCATCCACCTCCTCTTCTTCAATTTCCATTTTATTCTCAACATCAGCCCCTTTGAATTCCTCCTCTTCTTCCTCTTCCAGGTCATTCTCAAACTCTTCTTCAAACTCTTCGCCGAATTGCTGTGCATTTTCATTTCCTGCGGCCATCAACCCATTCGGCAATCCATCCAGTCCAAATTCATCTTCTTCCCTGTTCTCATTGTATTCTACAATGAAATTGTTCCTGCCTTCCCCTACCATGATGGTGAGGTATTTCAACTGAACCAGCTCCAGCATACTCAGGAACAGGAAGATGGCCTGAATGCGGTCATTTGCTTTATTGAAGATCTTCTCGAAAGGGACCGTTTTGCTTTTACGAACACTGCTCAACATATACTCACGGCTTTCTTCCATGGTGTAGTTGTAGCGGACTACGGTGTGAACAGGTTTGTTATTGCGTTGTTCCAGGCGTTTCATCACGCGCTCGAAAGTCTTCATGAGCTTGAAGAGCGTGATGGTTTGGATCTCCGTGCCTTCTCCTGACTCTTCACCGATCTGGGAAAGCTCTTTGGAGAGATTCCCACGGCGGACCATCAGCATACGCATGGCTTCCATTTCAGCCATCTGAACGGCGGCTTCCTTGTAGCGTTTGTACTCAAGTACTT
>JAGIAP010000548.1:0-2616 GCA_017744805.1 Chitinophagaceae bacterium
CCATGATGGAGCGCAACTCCCGTACATTCCCGGGAAACTCATACTGCATCAGCTTTCTGGCGGCTTCGGGTGAGAGATTCTTTTTAGGAAGGTTATTGGCGTCACAGAACTGATCCAGGAAAGATTTGGCCAGGATCAGGATATCATTGCCCCGCTCACGAAGCGGTGGCATCTTTACAGGAAGACCGATCAATCGATAATACAAGTCTTCCCGGAATGTTTTCTTTTGCACTTCTTCCATCAGGTCGCGATGAGTGGCCACTATGATCCTTACGTTAACCGGGATCACTTCGTTGCTTCCGATCCTGGTGATCTCCCGCTCCTGCAACACGCGAAGCAACTTGGCTTGCAGGCTGATGTCCAGCTCGCCGATCTCATCCAGGAACAAAGTGCCCTGGTGCGCCTCCTCAAATTTACCAATTCTTCGGGTAACCGCGCCCGTGAAAGAACCCTTTTCATGACCAAATAATTCACTTTCCACCAACTCACGTGGAATAGCGGCCATATTGACGGTGATGAAGGGCTTTTTACTGCGATCTGAATTGAAGTGGATGGCCTTGGCAACCATCTCTTTACCGGTACCGGTCTCGCCGGAGATGGACACGGTGATATTGGAGCCTGAAGCCTTGCCGATCATGGCAAACACCTTCTCCATACATTCACTCTTGCCCAGGAGATACCTGGAATAATCATTTCTTTTCCCCACCTCTGCTTCCAGCACTGCGATCTTCTTTTTCAATCCCACAATTTCTTTCAGATGAAGCAATACATTCCAAAGTCTGTCCTTAGTATCTTCATCTTTCACAATATAATCGAAGGCTCCGCCGGTAACCAGGCTCACAGCGGTGCGCAGGTCCTCCTGACCTGAAATGATCACTACCTTAACTTCTTGATTGATCTCCCTTATTTTCTTCAACACCACACTGCCGTCCATATCGGGCATGAAATAGTCGAGGGTTATAACATCAGGGCTTTCGTGCAGTTGGTTGAACAGATCTCCTGGTTTGTCGAATCGTTTTACTTCGTAATCAGGATTCAATGAAAGATAATGCTGCAGCATAGAACCGTACCACAGATCATCTTCTAGGATAAAGATCCTGAGTGCGTTCTGATTTTTCATTATGTTGGATTGACTGATCAATAAACGTAAAAGCATGGAAAATATTCCCGGAACTAGAATCTTTCCCTTTTCTAAAATAAGCATAAATTTTCAATCGTAAGCTACTTGCTATCAATTGTTAGAAAAATCTCTTCGTTGGAATTCAATTAGTTAACGGCATAAATTACCATGTACAATTAACAATAAGCACAGCCTTTCCACCCTCATTCCGGAATCGTCTCTGTAACAATCGATTCTACTATCTTTGTTAATATATGTCCATACGCCGAGAGCAACTCCTGGAGAAATTCCAGGCAGAATACGCCCATCTGAACGAAGAGCAGAAGCTGGCAGTTGATACTATTGAAGGCCCTGTAATGGTGATCGCCGGCCCGGGAACTGGAAAAACACAGATCCTCGCGAGCCGCATTGGTAAGATCCTGCTTGAAACTGACTCACTTCCACAGAATATCCTCTGTCTCACCTACACCGAGGCAGGAGTGGTGGCTATGCGCAAAAGGCTCACCCGCTTTATCGGGCCTGATGCCTACAAGGTAAACATTTATACTTTCCACGCTTTTTGTAACGATATCATCCAGGAAAATCTTTCACTATTCGAGAAAACAGCCCTCGATCCCGTATCCGACCTGGAAAGGATCGAAATGTTCACGCAACTGATAGATGCCTTCCCTAAGAACCATCCCCTGAAAAGATACAGGGGCGATGTATATTTTGAGATCAAGAATCTTCAAAGCCTCTTCAGTACGATGAAGAAAGAAGGGTGGTCGCCGGCATTCATCAATTCCAAAATAGACGAATACCTCAACGATCTTCCCCATCGCGATGGCTTCACGTACAAGAAAGCATACAAGCAATTCAAAGCCGGAGACCTCAAGCAGGACAAGATAGATGAGGAAAAAGAAAAAATGGAAAAGCTCCGCGCGGCCGTCCTGGAATTCGATAATTTCCAGAAACTGATGCGGGACCGCAACCGGTACGATTTTGATGATATGATCAACTGGGTGATCCGCAGCTTTGAAGAGAACAAGACCATGCTGGCCCGCTACCAGGAACAATTCCTGTACATCCTCGTAGACGAATACCAGGATACTTCAGGTACGCAGAACCGCCTGGTAGAACTATTGCTCAGCTACTGGGACACGCCGAATATTTTTGTGGTGGGAGATGATGACCAAAGTATCTATCGCTTCCAGGGCGCCAACGTAGAGAATATGTTGCAGCTCGCACATACTTACAAGGACGATCTGCTGAAAGTGGTGCTCACCAAAAACTATCGATCCACCCAGCCGATATTGAATATAGCACAATCCCTCATCAATCGTAACAGGGACAGGCTGATCCGACAGATCCCCGGACTTACCAAAGAGCTCTGCGCATCGCACCCCGAAATGAGGGTATTGGAACATATGCCCGCCATCAAAGAGTATGAATCACAGCGCCAGGAAATGATCGGCATTACCCTGCAGGTGGAAGAATTAATTAATAAAGGCATCGAT
>JAGIAP010000548.1:2626-2860 GCA_017744805.1 Chitinophagaceae bacterium
TACAAGGCGTAGCGCCGGGGCGCATCAGCGTGATCTATAAAGAGAACAAATACGGTGAAGAACTGGCTACCTACCTGCTTCTCCGCAATATACCGGTGTACAGTAAGCGCAATATCAATATCCTGGAACTGCCCATCGTACACAAGATGATGTTGCTGCTCCGCTACCTGGCCACCGAACACGATATTCCCTACAGCGGGGACGAAATGCTTTTCGAGATCCTCCACTTCGACT
>JAGIAP010000549.1 GCA_017744805.1 Chitinophagaceae bacterium
CTGTAAATAGACAGGGCTCATTGCCATAACAAGGATACCTGCAGGAATATTGATATAGAAGATCCAGGGCCAGCTCATCCATTCTGTGATCACGCCTCCGAGAAATACACCGGCTGATCCCCCCGCTGCTGCAGCCGCTCCCCAGAAGCCAAAAGCCTTACCTAGTTCTTTAGGGGCCGTGAAAGTGGTCATCAGTAAAGTCATGGAAGCAGGTGCGATCAATGCCGAGCCCATTCCCTGCAATGCTCTCGCGATATTCAGGGATGCCGGAGACCACGCCAGTCCTGCCATCAACGAAGCTGCCGAAAGGATCACAAAGCCCCATATGAATATTTTTCTGGCACCGAACAGGTCGGAGAGCCGCCCACCAAGCAACAGGGTACTGCCGAACAAGATCACATAGGCATTGAAGATCCATGGCAGGCCACTTTGCGAATAGCCCAGATCATTTTTGATGGCAGGCAATGCTACTCCTATGATACTCGTATCCATGATCACCATGAATTGTGCAGTACATAAAAGTGCGAGCGCTACCCATCTCTTTTCATACATCGTTGCTGATTTGATTGCGGTTGTTTGCATACGGTTATTGTTTAATCAGGTTTCAGATTGAATTCAAAAGTAGCGGGGGAAGGGGATGGAAGCGTTATACTTTGAACGGTAAGATTTATACTTTGATAGTGCGTGAAGGCGCCTGTGTTAGTGGAGTTGGTGGGGGAATAAAAAAACGGGCATCAAGCCCGTTTTACCAATTAAGCGATCTCCACTGCCGTGAATCCGGCTTTTTCAACAGCCTGTTTTATTTCGGCTATTTTTACTTCATCCTTTGAAACAGTCAGTAATTTGTCGGGGTTGTTCACATCCACTTCCCAGTTGTCTTCGCCTGCTGCTTCATTCAGGAAAGGTGTGGCCTTGGCTACACATCCTGAGCATTTGATATTCGTTTTGAATTGTACAGTTTCCATATGTTTTGTTTTAGATTATTTACTATGATCCGATCTCTACCGTTACATCGCTATTTAGTGGATAACTCTGGCAAAGCAGTACAAGGCCTGCTTCCAGCTCTTCTTTCCGAAGTACATAATTCTGTTTCATCACGATATTGCCAGATGTTAGTTTAGCGGCACATTTACCACAAGTTCCATTATTACAAGAATTGGGAACAGCGATCCTCTCCTGCAACGCTGTGTGCAGGATATTGGAACCCGGTTGTACTTCCAACAAATTGGACTGCTCATAAAAATGGAACATCACTTCATGCATCTGTGTGGGAAGTTCTATGGCTGCAGCAGTTGCTTCGGGGTGGTACCATTCTTCATATATGTTACCGGTAGGAACAGTCAGTGATTGCAGGCAGTCCTGGTGTAGTTTGATGAGCAAAGAGGGACCGCAAATAAAATAGTGGGCTGATGCAGGTGTATCTACATATTTTTTGATCAACTTTTTGAGGATGATCCTGTTGAGCCTCCCTGTGATCAATTCATCGCAGCCATGGAGTAGCTGTTCTCCATCCTGCGACAAAACATGAATGATATTGACCCTTTCTCCGAACCGCTCTTTCAGTTGTTCAAGCTGTTTCCGGAAAATGATAGAGCCTGCTGTACGATTGGAGTAGATGATAGTAACCCGGGCCGCCAGTTGCGAGCGCAATACCGATACGGCGATGGGATAAACCGGGGTGATGCCGCTACCTGCTGTGAGGATCACCACCTGGCTACATTGCGAAGGAGGGGTAAAAGACCCATATGGTCCTTCTACCTGCCAATGGTCAATACTCGTATAATGGTCAACGATATAGCTGCTCATCAATCCTCCCTGTATCTTTTTTACCGTTATGGAAGGCGCGGCATCCAGTCCGGGAACTGAGCTAAGGGAATAGGAACGGGTAACCGGATTACCATCGATCAGGATGGTCAGGTTCACGAACTGACCCGCTTTATACAGGAAATATTCATTGCCTGTATTGAATCTTATCGTAATGGTGTCGCTGGTTTCCTGTACAACGGAAGCTGCTCTCCAGATATATAGTTTAGACATAGGGTTATCCGCTGATCTTGCTGATGGAAGATTTCTCTTGTCTGATCTTTTTGAAATGCGAAGGCGTCAGGCCGGTCTCATTCCTGAATTGTGCAGAAAGATGGGAGACACTACTGAAGCCCAGGCAGAATGCGATATCCGTGAGGGTTTGTGGTGAATACACCAGTAATTCCTTTACTTTTTCGATACGGTAATTGATGATATATCTTTCCAGTGTGGAGCCTTCAAGCGCTGCAAAAACGGTGCTGACCCATTCATAATCCCTGTTGATCCTTTCCCTGACCAGGGCTGAAAATGTAAAGCCTGTTTCAAAATCCCAGTTGCCTGAATACACTAGCTCAACCAATGCCCTTACTTCGCGCACCATTTTTATCCTTTTGTCTTCCAGGAGGGTGAAACCCAATGGTAATAGCACTTCCCGGATGGCGCCGATATCCTCCACGGAGAGGGTGGACAGGGAAGTGAGCTCACCCAGTTGCACTTCCGTAACGGGTACATGTAATTGGGACAATTCATGTTTGATAGTGGAAATACAACGGTCGCACACCATGCCCTTTATATAGATCTTATTGCTGCCTTGCATATCGATAGGTTTATGCTGCAAGATGGCAATCCCGGGGCAAAACTGTTTTACATAATAACGGATAAGATTTATACAATTACCCGGAAACCTTGTCGAGGGGCTTTCGCTTATTCTCTTTGATCTGCTTAAAATGGGAAGGGGTGAGGCCAGTCACTTTCCGGAACTGGCTAGACAGATATTGTACACTGCTGTAGCCTAATTGCTCTGCAATCTCTCCGAGATTGAGCTCATCGTACATG
>JAGIAP010000054.1:0-2658 GCA_017744805.1 Chitinophagaceae bacterium
GCTCCATTTTGTGGTATATGCCGGATTTGTGATCATCAATATCGAGATGCTCGAGATCATCCTCGACGGTATCCTAGGCACTCACCGCCTTTTCGCCCCCTGGCTCGGCGGCTTCTATTCTTTTTTGATCAATGCGTTTGAAGTGCTGGCACTGGGCGTTCTGCTTGCATGCGCCATCTTCCTTATACGCCGCAATATCCTGAAGCTGAAAAGATTTATCAGTCACGACCTCGATGGATGGCCGCGCAGTGATGCCAATTATATCCTCATCACCGAGATCGTGCTCATGGCGCTTTTCCTCACCCTCAACGCCGCCGATACCCTTCTTCAACAAAGAGGATTCGGGCATTTCGGGGAACATCCCACAGGCAATTTCGCGATCTCCCAATTCATGCATCCCCTGCTCAACGGAATGAGCAACGAAGGGCTTCTCGCTCTCGAAAGAGGCTGCTGGTGGCTGCATATCCTGGGCGTTCTTGCCTTCCTTAACTATCTCCCCTATTCGAAGCACCTGCATATCATCCTCGCTTTCCCGAACGCTTATTTCGCAAGACTGGAGCCAAAAGGGAAAATGGAAAATATGCCTGCCATCCAGAACGAAGTATTGTATGCCATGCAACCGGAACTGGCGCCTGCCAATGCCGTTGCTCCTGATAAATTCGGCGCCAAAGATGTAATGGACCTGAGCTGGCGCAACCTGCTGGATGCCTATAGCTGTACTGAATGCGGTCGCTGCTCGGCGGCCTGCCCTGCCACTCAAACCGGCAAGGCCCTCAGTCCCCGCAAGATCATGATGGATACCCGCGACCGTGCCGAAGAGGTAGGCAGGAATATCGACAAGAATGGCAGCTTCCAGGACGACAACAAATCATTGCTCCACGATTATATCACCACCGAAGAGCTTCGTGCGTGCACAACCTGTAATGCCTGTGTTCAGGAATGCCCCGTAAGCATCAGCCCGCTCGAGATCATCCTGCAATTGCGTCGCTATCTCATCATGGACGAGAGCAATGCGCCACAGGAATGGAACACTATGTTCAGCAATATCGAGAACAATTTCGCCCCCTGGAAAATGAGCCCTGAAGACCGCGACAAATGGACTGAAAGCGTGTAAGTCTCCATACTTTTTTTAGGCCCGTGGGTATATGTAATCCGGCTGTGAAACGAACCAGCGCGGGAGGATATTTATTGAACTTTGTGGGGAAAGATCAGGGGTTTGGTAATTCTATTGAGCTTTTTCGCTTACGTTTCCAAAGCCGTTATTACAAATACCCTCCGGGCCAGCAACCTCAATGTGCTGCAACTGATCCCATTTACCCGGCCAGATGCACCTGTACCACCATTCTCTTCCCTCCACGCTCAAGCCAACTATCGGCCATCACCAACCGCATCACGAGCACCTATTGCGCCCTTTGGCAATTTACCACTTGCTTTCCTCTGATTGTACCCAAAAAGATATCGCCCTTATTGTACCATCAGTGCTGCACGTCCGGAGACATCAGTCGAAGGGATATGAAAAGCCGGCCTTGCGAAATGTAAGCGAAGAAGCCCGGCTCAGCACCACCGCCCCATCTTTCCCCACCAAAGTCCAATGAATATCCTCCCGCGCCGGTTCATTTCCCAGCCGGCGTTCATATCCCTTCGACGACCACGCCCAGGACCACAGCAACAACAATTACGATATAGATTTCTTTTTTGCTCCAATCATCCGGTAAGCCTGCACAATTGCCGTAACCGCAAACACCCCTCCAATGATATAATTGAGGATGTTCTGGTTGGCATTGAGCGCCCCCACCATCACCCTCCCTCCAAAGATGAAGACGCAGTTACCGAGAAATGTACCGATGCCGATCCCGCAGATATATGCATTGTAATGTGATGATTTGGGCAGCAGGATCTCTTTGGCAAAGAGCACAGTGCTCCAGCCGAACCAGAAAGGGATCTGAACCGGGTTGATGGCGCTCATGGTGATGCCGAGGAAGAAGCGGGGCATGGTATTGCTGAGGATCACGTTCTTGCCATCGCCGGAGGGATGTGCGGCGGCGATGAATGAGGATATTGCCAGGGCGATGATGATGAGCAGGGTGAACCAGTTGAGGAATTTGAAGATCTTTTCTTGTTTTCGTACCCAGTCCATGGCAACGAGGGAGAGGCGCACATAGCCTACTTCTACCAGCAGGGCGCCTGATGAAAAGGCAAGAGCAGGTTGTACTCCATCTGTAACGGCTATTTGCATGGCGGCCACGTTCAGTGTTCCTAATGGCAGGGTGCCGAGGAAGCTGATACCAAGACCAACACAGAGTATGCGGAGTAGCTGCATGAGAGACTGTGATATTGATGAATGGAACTCTTTATGGGATCATCATTCCGTCATGGCGGCCAGCTTTTCGGAAAGGGCTTTGTTCTCCCGGAACATCTGGATGCCTTCGCGAAGCGAAAGGTATCGATGTCCATTTTTCCGATTCTGGCGACTGATCCTGTTCAGAATGATCCAGTGGCGAACGATCTCCTTCCATGCAAAGAAAAGGGAATGTTTCGGATCATAGATATGGGTGGGCTCGGCACCGGCGCCATTGACGACGCGGCCGGCTGCGCCATCGTCACGGACGCAGCGCTGCGCGCGCAGCAGGGCGGCAGGACGCTGCGCACCATTCGCGC
>JAGIAP010000054.1:2668-20212 GCA_017744805.1 Chitinophagaceae bacterium
AGCCGGCCGTAATAAAAATCCGGGATCTGGCGGCAAAGGGTATCGATAGTATGCGTGAACGCTTCATCGCTGCGATGGCTGATATCGAGGAACAGGGCGCCGCGCGAGTGGTTCCCGAAGGGAGAGATCACCCGCTTTTCTCCATTGGGGAGTATGGTGCCCAGTTCATCACCATGGATATTCTCGAAGCTTTGCATGTACATGAGGGCACGCTTGTTCTGAAGAAGCAATTCCCGGATGGAATGTTGCCCGTTACCGGTTACGCTCATGAACTCTTTCTCCACGATACCGGTGATGCACCCACGCTCCTGATTGGGATAGCGGCAATAGAAGATGCCTACTTCATTTTTGTAGGGAACATATTCCTGTATATGGAAATCGAGAAAGGCCGTGCTTACATAGGCCCTTACATCGCTTTCATCTTTCAATACTTTCACTCCCCTGCCTCTGCCACCTACATTGGGCTTGCCGATCAGCGGGAACCGAAGTCCATTCCGTTCCAGTTCATGGATTACGATATCGCCATTGCAGGGAATGGAAAAGAAGACGGTATTCGGATGCCAGGCCGCGGGTATCATGGGCGCGATCTCTTGCTTGGACTCGTTCAGAAAGCCTCCGTTGCGGATCCTGGGATTGGCGGCGGCAAAAAAGAAAAGGCTGCGGGCGCGCAGGCATAGGAGGAACCAGATGGGATAGATACAGGCATACACAGCGGGGAAGCTCCAGTATTCCCAGTTGAATAGCCGGATGAAGAACGGACGATGGAATAGGCTTTGAAAAAAATTCATTTACTGTCAGCCAATGTTTTTTCCAATGATAAAGATACGGATGCCGATTCACCATTTTGCAGATCGAGGTACTGCATGGTTGTGCCGGCGCTGCCTAGTTGCAGTTGGGTAACGCTGACGGTACAAACCTTGCCTTCGCGATCCATCAGCAGGTCATTGTGCTTGTCGCCATCCCCCGTAAATTGGTGGAAATGCATGATGGCATCTCCATCGGGCTCCTGGTTGGATCGCATCCATTCTTCGAACCAGGCTTTTCGTTTATTGATCACCGGTTCTTCATAGAGCGTAACCGAGCTCCAGATATGGGCCTTTTCTTCATTGAGGTCTTTCCGGTGCTTGCGCTTACCATCCCAGCGACATTCGAAGAGCAGTTTATCTTCCCAGAGCACAGCCGTGAAAGGCTCGATCTTATTGAGGTTGATGGCCATGAAACTATTGACGGGAGAATGGCTGTCCAGCAGATCCAGCAGTATCAGTCCCCTGCTCTTCCTGTACGGAGGTTGTGGTGAATGTGCCACAAAGCCACCATTGAGGAATACGAGGGCATTGCCGTTTTCATGGGCGGCGATCCAGGTGCCGCCGGCATGGGGATCTTTAGGAAAAAGGATGGAACCTGAAGGGTATTCGATAATGGCGGGGGCTGCTGCGGAGGGCCGCCAGTTCTTTTCATCTCTGTTGGAGGTCAGGTACAGGGTATCGCCTGTAGGAACAAAAGTTACTGTGCACATTGTTGCTTATACTTAACGGTGGATGATGCCACGCCGAAGTTGTCTGGAAGGGCGATCGCTGCCACTTCATGGATGCCGATCCTGATCAGGGCCATATGGTGAATGGTATGCTCAAGATTATAGGCCACTTCGCGGTAATAATTGGTGCCGATCTGTACAGGGATATCGGAATGCTCATCGTAAGCTGCTTCCAGAACCAGTTTCCGGTCGGCACGGTCCAGGTTCTGATGGATATCGCTCAACAGGGCCCCGGCAAGTACTTTATCTGTTTCGATCAGTATGTCCCGTTTTCTCTTTTCATAATTGACGGTCCCACTCTGATAGCCCAGTTCCAGGCATTGGAACAGTTCAATGATATGCCGGACATGCTGCCCGATGGTGTGATCTGAAAGGGTTTTACAGGGTTGGATATACTCTTGCACGGACAACTGCTCCAATGTACCGGCAAGCTGAACAAAGATGTTGTTGACAGCCTGTTGTAATTGCATCGGTCGAAAGTTTGTATTAAGCGAATTTTTGCTATTACCCGGGCAGAGGGTTTGGACGGTTTTCCGGAGGATCAGGAACTAAGTCCCTTGAATACAAACTATAAATAACGTGCCAGCTTTTGATTTGGGTCTCAATGTTATGCAATATGTACTGCCTTTTGAAGTTTTACTGTAGATTTACAAAAATTTTAGTTGAATGCATGTACCAAGCATGGCCGAAATGATGGCAAATGGCCAGAACCCCGATATACTGTTCTGGGTAGGGTGTTCAGGTAGTTTTGATCAGCGCGCTCAGAAGATCACCAAAGCATTTGCCTCTATTCTGCACAAGGCCGGTATCAGTTTCGCCATCCTGGGAAAAGAAGAAATGTGTACAGGCGACCCCGCCAGGAGATCGGGAAATGAATTCATGTTCCAGATGATGGCCTACCAGAATATCCAGATCCTGAATGGATACGGTATCAAGAAAATCGTTACTACCTGTCCCCACTGCTTCAATATCTTCAAAAATGAGTACCCCGTCCTCGGCGGTACCTACGAAGTGATCCATCATACCACCCTTCTTCAACAACTGATCGATGAGGGCAAGATCCGCCTCAAAGAAGGCGGCACCTTCAAAGGTAAACGCATCACTTTCCACGACAGTTGTTACCTGGGCCGCGCCAACGATATCTACGAAGCTCCCCGTAAAGTGCTGGAAACCCTGGACGCAGAGCTGGTGGAAATGAAACGTTGCCGTAGCAAAGGCCTCTGCTGCGGAGCCGGTGGCGCCCAAATGTTCAAGGAAGAAGAGAAAGGGACTGAGCGTATCAACTTCGAGCGCGCCAATGAAGCCCTGGAAACAGGCTCCACCGTTATCGCAGCCGCCTGCCCCTTCTGTAATACCATGCTGACCGATGGCGTCAAGAACCAGGAAAAAGAAGGAGATGTTCAGGTACTGGACGTGGCCGAACTGGTTGCCCAATCCATGGAATAGCATTCGTATCTTTGCCGCATGAACTGGAATTACAAAGAGTTATTACCGGCTGATTTTGCAGCGGATTCGAGAGTATGGGTGTACCAGAGCAGCAGGCTGTTCTCCATGGGAGAAGCCCTGCAACTGGAAGATCTGCTCAATCATTTTACCGCCAACTGGAAATCCCACGGCACGCCCGTGAAAGGATTCGGTACCCTGTTCTTCGGACAATTCATCATCCTCATGGCCGATGAGAACGCCACCGGCGTGAGCGGCTGCAGCACAGACAGCTCCGTACGCCTGATCAAGGACATTGAAGAAGCTTTCAAAGTACATATGTTCGACAGGCTCAACCTGGCCTTCATCATAAAAGACAAAGTGCAGTTGTTGCCACAGTCGCAGGTGAAATATGCGCTGGAGAACAAATTCATCGATGAGGATACCATCTTCTTCAACAATGTGGTGCAAACAAAAGATGAATTGGAGAACAACTGGATGGTGCCGTTGAAGGATAGCTGGCTCGGCAAGCGCGTATTGAAGAACGCCTAAAGGGACCTCCGATATTTTAGAATTGTAGAATGAAGGCCGTTCCCTCTCCTTCTGCACTCTGCACCTGGATATGCCCACGGTGCAGCATCATGATCTGTTTGCAGAGGCTCAGCCCGATACCACTCCCGCTTTTCTTGGTACTGAAGAAAGGAATGAAGATCTTTTCCTGTACCTCTTCACTCATCCCCGTTCCATTGTCCGAGATGCGGATCACTGTTCTCCGGTTGGATGCCAGGTAGGCACTCAAGATGATATGCGGCTCGGCCACATCTTTCACCGCCTCGATGGCATTCACCAGTAGATTGATCAGCACCTGCTCCACCAGGTTGGTATCTGCATCCAGCATCAGGTCCGGGTCTTTGAGGATCACTTCCACTTCTATCTTTTTGGCTTGCAGTGTAGGCTGCATCAGCAGGTGCAGGTTCTCGAAGAGATCCCGCACATACACTTTCTTCAGGTTGGGAGTGGTGATCTTATTGAGGTTACGATAGGTCTCGGCAAATTTCAACAGCCCTTCACTCCTTCTCTTGATGGTATCGATACCCAACTCCAGGTCGTCCAGCACACCAGTGCTATTATCGAGCTGCCTGGCCGATTCCTGCAGCCTGCCCTTCAAAGTGGCCGCCAGTGAGGATATGGGGGCGATGGAATTCATGATCTCGTGCGTCATCACACTGAGCAGTTTCTGCCAGGCTTTGGATTCCGTTTCATCCAACGCTTCATTCACGTTCTGGAATGCGACCAGCTTGTATTTGACGCTATCCGTATTGAAAGCGGTAGCGGAAAGCAATACCTTGAATGGCGACTTCTCCAGGTGTGCCGTTCCGATCTTGCTATCACCAGGCTTCAGCTCACTCACCTGTTCATACAGCTCAGCATCCCGACGCTTCAAACTATGGATGGTTTTGAGATAAGGCAGTTGCAACATTTGTTTCAAGGCTTCATTCATCCAAACCACCGTTCCATCATCCTCCCGGTACATGAGGATGCCCGTGTCTATCAGTTCCAGTATCTTTTGTAAATACTGGTACTGTGTTTCGCGCTCGCGACTGATATCCTTGATGGTGGTATTGATATCGTTGAAACCCTGGCGCAGCGGTTGCAGATCAACGGGAGCATGCTTTACATCGAAGTAACGGGAAAAATCACGGTAATGCACAGACTCCACGAACTGTCCCAGCTCATCATGCGCCTTGCGTTGGAGTTTGTAAAAATCCACCAACTGCGCAATGATCACCGGCAAAGCGATCACCAGGTACACATACCATCCCTTGATGATGATCAGGCAGGTAATGGTGATGGTGATAAATAGCCCCAGCACCCTCGAAAGTATCCTCCACTCTGTGGTTTTGAAGAATTTCATTGTCAGATATCATATTTGCTCAGGCGGCGGTACAATGCAGTGCGCGTCAGACCGAGCTCTTTTGCTGCCTTGGTGATATTGCCATTATGTTTTTCAATCACCCGCAGGATGGTATTCTTTTCCACGGCGCTCAGTTTGAGCTCATCCGGTTCATCCTGCTGCATGGCGGGAGATGATTCGATGGGTGAAAAGATGAGATCACTGGCCTGCAGCACATTGCCATCGGCCATGATCACCGCTCTCTCGATGGTGTATTGCAATTCCCGGATATTACCGGGGTAATGATAGCCCAGTAATTTTTCCATGGCCCTGGTATCGAACTCCAGTACGGGTTTCAGGTATTTATTGCTGTATATCCTGCTGAAATGTTTGGCCAGGAGGATGATATCGTTCCCCCGTTTCCGTAAGGGCGGCACCATGATCTCCACGGTATTGATACGATAGATGAGATCCTTCCTGAAGCGGCTTTCATTGGCCAGTTCATTCAATGGCAAGTTGGTGGCGCAGATCAGGCGGATATTGATATCTACGGGTGTATTGGTGCCCAGTTTCACCACCTGCCTGTTCTGGAGAACGCTGAGCAGTTTGGCTTGCTGGTGCAGGCCGATATTTCCGATCTCGTCCAGGAACAGGGTGCCGCCGGTGGCTGCCTCGAACCTGCCGATCCTGTCCTCACGGGCATCCGTGAACGCACCTTTCTTGTGACCGAACAATTCGCTCTCGAAGAGGCTCTCCGTGAGGGCGCCCACATCCACTTTTACATATACTTTTTCCGATCGGAGGGATTGCTGGTGGATGGCTTTCGCTATCAGGTCCTTTCCGGTGCCGTTCTCCCCCAGTATGAGGATATTGGCATCTGTGGGCGCGATCTTCTCCACTTTATAAAAGATATCCTGCATCACTTCAGATTCTCCCAGGAGTTCCGTACCGATCACGGAATCCGGCCTGAAACTGGGCGTGGATGCCGCCTTTCCCTTTCTTTTGAGGGCTTCGCGGATGGTGGTAAGGAGCTTTTCGTTATGCCAGGGCTTCACTACAAAGTCTGCAGCCCCTTCTTTCAATGAGCGCACGGCCAGGTCGATATCCCCGTAGGCTGTGATCATGATCACGGCAGCCTCGGACTTCAGTTCTTTGATCTTCCCCAGCCAGTAAATGCCTTCATTGCCCGTATTGATGGAGCTCTTGAAGTTCATATCCAGCAGGATCACATCAAAGCTCTGTTTGGATAAAATGGAATGTATATTCTCGGGATTCTTTTCCGTGACCACCTCTTTGGCTTCTGTTTTCAGCAGTAATCTTACAGCGGTCAGTACATCCTGGTCATCGTCTATAACTAGTATCGAGGCATTCTTCAGCGACATGGTAAAAAAATAAATATTCTGTTTTATGCAACATATCCCAACTACAATTATACCATAAATACAAAGCCATGGCAAACAATTTTTTACAATGGAAAGACATGCCGGGGCCACTGTATCAAAAGCGGACACAAAGTGTAACACAACTGTACATGCCCCTCTGAAGTCCGGCTCTAACTAACTGGTTCTCACTATCGTTCTATTCTGGCACAGCGTTGTGATAACACAGTCACAGTTAGTTTGTCTCATAAGTTCTGTTTTTAAAAGATCAGGGTCGCCCGGCCTGAACCACCGGGCGGCTTTTTTAAACAAGTAATCAATCTTAAAACTATCATACCGTGGATCGAGTTATTGCCAAAAAGAAATGGACCACCAAAAAGCTGCTGACCATCTTCGGCGTTGTTGCCATCCTTATCCTCATCACTGCCAGTTATATGCTGACTTCCGGTAAGAGCCGCCTGAATGTGAACCTGGAAAGGATCACCATCAGCGAAGTGAAGAAAGGCACTTTCCAGGAATTCATCCCCGTGAATGGCGTAGTACTCCCCATCACCACCATTTACCTCGATGCCCTTGAAGGAGGGCGTGTGGAAGAAAAATTTGTGGAAGACGGCACCGTCATGAAAAAAGGACAACCGATCCTCCGCCTCTCCAATACCGACCTGGCCCTCAGCCTCGTGAACCAGGAAACCTCCGTGTACAATCTGCTCACGCAGATGCAGATCGCCAATAACGCCGCACAACAGAATACCGTTACCAAGCTCAACCAGCTCACCGATGTGGAGAATACCCTCAAGGAAGCAGAGCGCGTATACAACCTCAATAAAAAACTGTACGCGGAAAAAGTGATCGGCTCACAGGAGTTCAAACAATCCGAGAACAATTATAATTACCAGGTACAAAAGAAAAAGCTGACGGACCAGATCATGCAGCAGGACAGTGTTACCACACGCCAGAGCGTTGAACAGGCCCGCGAACTGTACCAGCGCTCCAAATCCACACTTGATCTTACCCGTAAGAAAGTGGGCGATCTCATCGTACGCGCACCGGTTGACGGACAGCTCACTTCCATGGAAGCGGAGATCGGCCAGAACAAGAACAAGGGCGAAAGGCTGGGACAGATCGATGTGCTGAGCGGTTTCAAGGTTCGTGCAGATATCGATGAACATTATATTTCACGTATTTACAATGGTCTCGTTGGTGAGTTCACTTTCGCCAACAAAACCTACAAGCTCCGCATCTTCAAAGTATTCACACAGGTCACCAATGGCCGCTTCCAGGTGGATATGGAATTCGAAGGCGAGAAACCGCAGGGCATCCGCCGCGGACAAACACTGCAGATCCGCCTCGCGCTCAGTGATGAGACCGAAGCCCTGCTGGTGCCACGCGGAGGTTTCTATCAGCAAACCGGTGGTAATTCCATCTTCATCCTCAGCGACGATGGCAAAACCGCCTTCAAGAAGGATATCCAGCTCGGCCGCCAGAACCCCGATTATTTTGAAGTGCTGAAAGGACTGAAACCCGGCGATAAAGTGATCACCTCCAGTTATGAGAACTACGACAAGATCCAGGAACTGGTATTGAAAAAAGAATAAAGCCACTGTTATGAAAATTCAAAACAGGATCATTTATACTTCCCTGCTGATATTAGGTTGCACTTTGTTTGCGTGGCCACATACACCAGGGATCGTATGCGACGGACAGCAATCGTTCAGGGCGCCCTTCATCATCCGGGCGCAGGAAGACGATCATGAGAGCGAGCCCGAAGCAACAGACCAGGATGAGATCACACCCCTCGGGAATCTGTTCCCATCCTGTAACCTCATATTCAACTAAACCGTTTATACAAACAAAACCATATGATCAAGATCTCCAATCTCGAAAAGGTTTACCGCACTGAAGAAGTGGAAACCGTTGCCCTCAACAAACTCTCCCTCGAAGTGAAAGAAGGAGAATTTGTAGCAGTGATGGGACCCTCAGGTTGTGGCAAATCCACCCTCCTGAATATCCTGGGACTGCTGGATGATCCCGATGCCGGTAGCTTCGTTTTCAATGGCATCGAAGTGGCACATTTCAATGAAAGGAAAAGGGCCGACCTCCGCAAACACAATATCGGCTTCGTATTTCAGAGCTTCAACCTCATCGATGAGCTCACCGTTTACGAGAATGTGGAGCTTCCCCTCATCTATACCGGCGTAAAATCTGCCGACCGCAAGAAACGTGTGGAAGATGTGCTGGACAAAATGCAGATCATGCACCGTCGCAAACACTATCCCCAGCAATTATCTGGTGGTCAGCAACAACGTGTGGCCGTTGCCCGCGCCGTTGTCAACAATCCCAAACTGATCCTCGCGGATGAGCCTACCGGTAACCTGGACTCCTCCAATGGTAATGAAGTGATGACCCTGCTCACAGACCTGAATGAACAAGGCACTACCATCGTGATGGTAACGCACTCCGAACACGATAGCAGGTTCAGCCACCGCATCATCAGGATGCTGGACGGACAAGCTGTTACCGAGAATATCATGGTATGATCAGTCCGAGTGATCTGATCATACCCCTGAACCTTTCCTTGTAGCCCTGAACAAAACAAACGGATCACCATGTTGAGAAACTACTTTAAAACTGCCTGCCGCAATCCGTGGAAGAACAAATTCTATACTTCCATCAATATCGCCGGACTAGCCATCTCCATCGCATTGCTCACCGTCAGTTCCCAGGCCATCCCCGCGGCACTGGCCAACCCCGTGAAAAGTTTGAAAACCGACTAGTCATCATTTAAAATATTCAACCATGCTGCTCAACTATTTCAAGATCGGATTCCGGAACCTGTGGAAGAACAAACGCTTCTCTGCCATCAACCTGCTGGGCCTTTCCATCGGTATGGCTGCCGCAATCCTCATCCTGTTATGGATCCAGCATGAGCTGAGTTATGACCGCTTCTATTCCGACCAGGACAGGCTGTACAAGGCCATGAACAGGGCCGCCTTCGATGGGAAGCTGCAGGTATGGGGCACTACCCCCAAGATACTCGGCAAAACCCTCAAAGCTGAATATCCCGAGATCGAATACATGAGCCGCACGGATGATAATAAGGCCCTGATGAAAGTGGGTGAGAAAAGGATCAATGGCAGCGGTATGTTCACCGATCCCGATTTCCTCCACATCTTCAGTTTCAAACTCAAACAAGGAAATATCGATAAGGTCCTGGATGGAACTTATTCCATCGTGATCACAGAATCCACGGCCAAGAAATTGTTCGGAGATGAAGATCCCATGGGAAAGATAATCTCCATGAACCCCTACACCACGGCCAGCAATTTCACGGTCACCGGTGTACTGGAAGACCTGCCAGATAATACCAGGTTCAAATTCGACTACCTCCTGCCCTGGCTTTACATGAAACAACTGGGATGGGACGATGATTGGTGGGGTAACAATTCCATTTCCACTTTCGTGAAGCTGAAGCCTAACGTCAATGTAGCTGCGCTGAATGCAAAGATCAAAGATGTGACCATCACTCATTCCAACCGTGGGGAAGACACCGAAGTATTCCTTCATCCCATGTCTAAACTCCGCCTCTGGAGCCAGTTCGATAATGGTGTACTGGTGGGCGGCCGCATTTCCCTGGTGAAACTGTTTGCCGTGATAGCCGGACTGATCCTGCTGATCGCCTGTATCAATTTCATGAACCTCAGTACCGCCCGCAGCGAGAAAAGGGCCAGGGAAGTAGGTATCAGGAAAGTGGTAGGCGCACAAAGAGGCTCACTGATCGGCCAGTTCCTGGGAGAGTCCGTGCTGCTTACACTGATCTCCGGGATGGTAGCACTGATCCTCGTACAATTGACACTTCCCTCTTTCAATACACTGGTAACGAAAGTGCTTTTCGTGCCTTACAACAATACCTGGTTCTGGGTGATCGCCATCGGCTTCATATTGTTCACGGGTATACTGGCGGGCAGTTACCCTGCTTTCTATCTTTCATCCTTCCGTCCTATTCGCGTGCTGAAAGGCACCATGCATAAGGTTCAGGCCCTGGTGACACCCAGAAAATTGCTGGTGGTGACCCAATTCACCATCGCCATCGTACTGATAGTTGCCACCATCATCATCCGTCAGCAGATCAAATATGCACAGGACCGTGATGCTGGCTATAACAGGTCAAACCTCGGTTATGTCTTCCTCACCAAAGAGATCAACAAGAATTATGATCTGATCTCGCAGTCGCTCCTCAACTCCGGCGCTGTACTGTCCCTGAGCAAGACAAGCTCTCCCATTACCGAGAACTGGAGCAATAGCTGGGGCATCAAATGGGAAGGGAAAGATGAGAATTCCAAGATCGTACTGGACCGCTTTTGTACCGATGGCAACCTCATTAAGACTGCAGGATTCACCCTGGTGAAAGGACGGGATATCAACCTGAATGAATTTCCCGGCGACTCCCTCTCCGCGCTCATCAACGAATCAGCAGCCAAAGTGATGGGGTTTGCAGACCCTATCGGCAAAACCTTTGGGGATATGGATGAAAAATGGACCATCGTTGGGGTGGTGAAAGATATGATCATTGCTTCCCCATATTCACCCAAACTGCCGATGATCATTGCCGGTCCGAAAGGCTGGTTCAACGTATTGCATATCCGTCTCAATCCCGAACGCTCCACCGCAGACAATATGAAAGCGATGGAGACCGTATTCAAAAAATTCAATCCTGAATATCCTTTCGATTTCAGCTTTGTTGATACCGAGTACGAGAAAAAATTCAGCGACGAACAAAGGATCGGCACACTGGCCAGCCTCTTTGCAGGTTTGACCATCTTCATCAGTTGCCTCGGCCTCTTTGCCCTGGCCACCTATATGGCAGAGAACAGGGTGAAAGAGATCGGTGTAAGAAAAGTGCTGGGCGCTTCCATACTTAGCATCACTACCCTGCTGAGTAAAGATTTCCTGGCGCTGGTGCTGGTATCGATCTTCATCGCCACACCCATTGCCTGGTGGGCCATGCACACCTGGTTGAAGGATTTCAATTACAGGATCAGCATTCAATGGTGGGTTTTCATCCTGGCAGGTGCAGGCGCCGTGTTGATTGCACTGGCCACCGTGAGTTACAATTCCATCAAGGCGGCCATGAGCAACCCCACCAAATCACTGAGAAGCGAATAATCACTTTCAAAAACTTATCCGATGTTTAGAACATACCTGATCACCGCCCTGCGAAATCTCTGGAAGAACAAAGCCTTTACGGTTTTGAACGTACTGGGATTATCCATCGGCATCAGTGCCGCCCTGGTGATCTACCTGATGGTGGACTGGGACCTTGGTTTCGAGCGAAGCGTGAAGGACCATCAACGCATTTACCGCGTGGTATCCAATTTCACTTCTGCAGAGGCCAAATTCTACAACTGTGGTGTGAACGTACCGCTGGTGAATGCGATCCCTTCCAATATCAGTGGCCTCGAAGAAGCGGCCCCCTATCGCCAGCTATCGGATATGCTGAAAGTGACCGTGATGCAGGAGCATGAACAACGCCATATTTTCAAGGATCAATCACAATTCATTTACACCACCCCCGCTTACTTCAAAATACTTCCCTACCAATGGATCAGCGGCACGCCCGATGCCTCTCTTACCGTTCCCAACCAGATAGTGCTCACCAGCGACTATGCTGACAAATATTTCCCCGGCATCTCTTATGACCAACTCACCGGGAAACAACTTTACCTGGAAGATACCATCATCGCCACCGTCAGTGGCGTGGTACGCTCACGGGAAGACAGAACAGACTTCGATTTCAAAGGCTTTGTGAGTTACAGCACTTTGGAAAAACCCAATATGCACCCCCGCGACTGGAACGAATGGGACAATACCAATGACGATACACAGATACTGCTGAAACTGCCCGAAAGCAGTTCCTCTGCTTCCATCGCACAGAATATCACCAGCCTGTTCCGTAAGAACTTCCCGAAGGACCTGAAAAGCAATGATGATCAGTTCTATACTTTGCAACCCCTCACCGATGTACATTTCGATGCCCGCTACGGCAATTTCAGCCAACGCATGGGTAACAGGCCAACACTTTACGGATTGCTGGCCATTGCCGGCTTTCTGCTATTGCTCGGCTGCATCAACTTCATCAACCTGACCACTGCCCAAAGCAGCACCAGGGCCAAAGAGATCGGTATCAGGAAGACCATGGGCAGCAGTAAGCAACAACTGGTGACCCAGTTCATGAGCGAAACAGTACTGGTGACCCTGATAGCCACTTTCTTCTCCTGCCTGCTTACACCATTGGTGTTGAAGATCTTCGCTGACTTCATTCCCGCAGGCATCAGTTTCCCCAATACCAGCAATACCAGTATCTGGATCTTCCTCGCAGGACTAGTACTGGTGATCAGTTTTCTTTCCGGCATCTATCCGGCCCTGGTATTGAGTGGCTTCCGGCCCATCCAGGTGCTGAAGAATTATTCACCTGCCGGTAACGGACATACGAGAAGAGTGATCCTCCGGAAAACGCTCACTGTATCCCAATTTGTAGTGGCACAGGTATTCATCGTAGCCACCCTGCTGGTGGCCAAACAGGTCAGCTTCACGCTCAATAAAGATATTGGTATCCGAAAAGATGCCATCGTTTTCATCAGAATGCCCTGGAGCGAACCCAATAGCCAGAACAGACAACTGCTCGCCTCCAAACTCAGGGCCATTCCTGAAATTGCCAATGTGTCCATCGGCGGCAATCCGCCTGCCAGCAAGAGCTTCTGGACCAGCACCATCAATTACCGTGATGGACAGAAAGATATCGAGACCAGTGTGGATATCAAGGTGGGAGACTCCAATTATGTCCGGGTATATGATCTTAAACTGGTGGCAGGCACCAATATCCGGAGCAGCGATACACTCACCCAGGTGATGATCAATCAGACCTATGCGCGCATGCTCGGATTCAACAATCCCGAAGATGCTGTTGGTAAGGACCTGTCCTGGGACAATCAACTGGTACCCATCACCGGTGTACTGAAAGACTTCAACCAGAAAACCCTGCACGAAGCCATCCGCCCCCTGCTGATCGCCAATATGGGGGATAAGCTCAATATCATGCATGTATTGCTGCAACCGCAGAACACAGCAGGAACTAACTGGAAGGAAGCCCTGACCAAAGCAGGAATGGCCTTCAAAGAAGTGTATCCCGAGCTGGAGTACAAGACCACTTTCTTCGACGAGTCGCTGGCCAAAGCTTATGCAACCGAACAGAAAACCTCTCAACTGCTTTCCTGGGCTGCAGGACTGGCCGTGCTGATCAGTTGCCTGGGATTGCTGGGACTGGTGACCTTCACTACTGTTCAACGCACCAAGGAGATCGGCGTGCGAAAAGTATTGGGCGCCAGCATTACACAGATCGTGCACCTGTTGAGTAAAGATATCATTGCCCTGGTGGCCATTGCCTTGCTGATTGCCGTTCCCATTTCCTGGTTCGGCCTTCATCAGTGGCTGCAACAATTCGTCTATCGCACCGAGATCAGTTGGTGGTTATTTGCCCTCACCGGCTTCGCAACCATGCTGATCGCATTGTTGACGCTTAGTTTCCAAACCATCCGCGCTGCGCTGGCCGATCCCGTGAAAAGCCTCCGCACAGAATAACACCGTAAAGAATCAGTCATGATAAAGAACTATCTGAAGATCGCCATCAGGAATGTACTCCGGTACAAGGGCTACTCCGCCATCAATGTGGCCGGATTGGCCATCGGCATCGCCTCCTGCCTCCTGCTTTTTTTGGTGATCAGGTACGAGAATTCATATGAAAAGTTCAACAAGAACTATTCGCGTATATACCGGGCCGTTACAGAGGACAAAGATGCATCCGGGCTGGATTACAATCCCGGTACCCCCTTCCCGGCCATCGAGGCGCTACGCACACAAATGCCAGGCGTTACCGTGGCCGGCCTCAATGCCCATTTCGGCAGCCAGTTCACTGTAGTAGGGCAACTGGAATCCGGCACCAATATCGAGAAGAAGTTCATCGAAGAGAGTGGCGCCTTCTTCATGGAGCCAGAGTACTTCCAGATCTTCGATGTGAAATTCCTCAGCGGTTCACCTGATGCACTCAAAGCACCCAATACCACTGTGCTCAGCAAAAAGACCGCAGAGAAATATTTCGGTAACTGGGAAAAAGCTACCGGGCAAACCCTGAAACTCGATAACAACTATACCCTGAACATCGCTGGTGTATTTGAGGATCAACCCGCCAATACGGATATGCCCATGAGGGTGATCACCTCCTATTCAACCCTGAAAACGATCAGGGATTATGGATGGGATAAGGATTGGGGCACGCTCAGCAGCAATAACCAGGTGATGATCCTTCGCCCGGAGAATATGAGCGAGGCACAATTGCAGGCGCAGATAGATGTCTTCAATAAGAAGAGCTTCCCACAGAAAAAGAAAGACGATTACAGGTCGGCCGTGTTGCAACCCCTCAGTATGCTGCACCACGATGACCGGATGGGAGGCAATTTCGGGGATCATGTCACTACCAAAGCATCCCTGCTTACGCTTACCCTCATCGGCCTGCTGATCATCGTGATGGCTTGTATCAATTTCGTGAACCTGAGCACAGCCCAGGCAGTAGGCCGTTCCCGGGAAGTGGGCGTCAGGAAAGTGCTGGGCGGCAACCGCTGGCAACTGTTCTGGCAAATGATCGGAGAAACCGGCGTGATCGTTACCATTTCCGTAGCGCTGGCCATCCTGCAGGCCCAACTGGCCCTTCCCTACCTGAAAACATTCATCAGCATCGAAGAGATCCCGGCATTGTTCACCACACAGAATATGTTGTTCTTGCTTGGGACAGCCATTGCCGTTACTTTGCTGGCCGGGGCTTATCCCGCCCTGGTGCTGAGCGGTTTTCGCCCTGCCCTGGCACTGAAGAACAAGATCACATCGGCAACGGTGGGCGGCATCTCCATCCGCCGGGGACTGGTGATCATGCAATTTGCCATCTCGCAGGTACTGATCATCGGCACCATCGTGGCTGTATCGCAAATGAATTTCGTTCGCAATGCCGATCTCGGTTTCAAAAAAGATGCGGTACTGGTACTCAACTCCAGGCCTGACAGCGCTGTGATTGCCCGTATGGAATCTTTCAAGGCAGCATTGAAAGAATTGCCAGGCGTGGTGAATGTGAGCAGGAGCAGCGATGTGCCTTCTTCCGATAACAACTCGTCTTCCAATTTTGCCTTCGATCACAGGGGTGAGGACGAGCCCTTCGATATCTTCCACAAATTCGGCGATGAGGATTACTTCAAGACATACCAACTGGAATTGGTGGCAGGCCGCCCTTTCAGGAAAAGCGATACCATCACTGAATTTGTAGTGAATGAGACCTTCACCAAAAAAGTGGGCGCCAAAACACCCGAGGAAGTACTGGGCAAAGAGCTTCGCCTGGGCAGGGGCCGATGGAAGACCATCGTGGGCGTGGTGAAGGATTTCAAAACAAATTCCCTCCGCGAAAGCATCAAACCGCTTGAACTATCGTCTATGAGCAGTCGATATTCCCAGGTGGATGTAAAAATAGCCGGCGCCCATCTCACCCAAACCACCAATGCCATCAAGAACGCATGGGAGAGAACTTTCCCTGAATATGCTTACAGCAGCTTCTTCGTGGATGAGACCATCGCCAATTTCTACAGGCAGGAAGAACAACTGAGCAAACTCTACAAGTTCTTTGCTGCGCTGGCCATCTTCATTTCCTGTCTTGGCCTCTATGGATTAGTGAGTTTCATGGCCGTTCAGAGAACGAAGGAAGTGGGCATCCGCAAAGTTTTGGGAGCCAGCACCGGCAATATCGTTTACCTGTTTTCCAAAGAGTTCACTATCCTCATCACCGTGGCCTTCCTGATCGCTACTCCATTGGCCTGGCTGATGATGAACAACTGGTTGCAGGATTTCGTATTCAGGATACATATCAGTATCGGCGTATTCATCATTGCCATCCTGATATCGCTGGGCATAGCCTGGATAACGGTGGGATACAAAGCGGTAAGGGCTGCACTGGCCAGTCCCGTCAAAAGTTTGAGAAGCGAATAACCCCATAAACCATTCCTTAAAACACTAGCTCTATGTTCAGAAATTATCTTAAAACGGCGTTCCGGAATTTATGGCGTCATAAGACTTTCTCCTTCATCAATATCATGGGACTGACCATCGGCATGACGGCCTGTTTCCTGATCTTTTTGTATGTGAAGTTCGAATTGAGCTATGAAGATTTCCTTCCGAAATCGGACCGTATCGTCCGGGTGATGGCGGATATCAAAACGCCTACTGAAGTGATACACTCCGATCGTCCCGCCTGGGCTGTCCCTCCCAATGTGAAAGATGAATTTCCTGAAGTAGAAGAATTCGTTCGCGTACAGAACAATCCCATGATCGTTCGTAACGGGGATATCAAGTTCAAGGAAGACAATACGATGATCGTGGACTCCACCGCCTTCAAAGTTTTCGGCTGGAAACTATTGAAAGGCGATCCCAATACCGCCCTCTCCGCTCCTTTCTCCATCGTATTGAATGAAACAGCCGCCAAAAAATATTTTGGTTCGGAGAACCCGATGGGCAAAACCCTGCTCCTCGGGGATGAAGGGCTGCCCAATACCATCACCGGTGTAATGCAGGACCTTCCCGAGAACACTGAAGTAACGGCGCCCATGGTGATCAGCATGAGCTCCCTCACTGCCAAGCTCAATCCCAACCTGGATAAACAATGGGGCAATTATGGCGCAGACGCCTACCTGTTGCTGAAGCCCGGCACTTCCATGGCCAACCTCCAAAAGAAACTGCCGGAGTTCCTGAAAAGAAGGAATGGAAAGGAAATGGACGAATGGAAAATGTGGGTGACCCTCTACTTGCGGCCGATCCGGGACCAATACCTCTACTCCCACAAGAACGAAGAAAAGCAAAGCAACCTGACCAATGTGTACATTTTTTCCATCGTTGCCATTTTCATCCTGGTGATCGCCTGTATCAATTTCGTGAACCTCACCACTGCTCGTTCCACCGAACGTGCCAAAGAAGTAGGGATCCGGAAAGTGGCGGGAGCAGACAAGTTCCAACTGGTTCGGCAGTTCATTGGGGAATCGCTCATCATCAGCCTGATCGCCTTCGGTTTGGCATTACTGTTAACCGCTCTCTTCCTGCCCATGTTCAATAACCTGGCAGGAAAGATCATCAGCCCCGGCCTGTTCAACCACTGGCAATATATCGGCTATCTACTGCTCGCCGCCATTTGTATTGGTCTGCTGGCAGGCATTTACCCCGCACTGGTGCTTGCA
>JAGIAP010000550.1 GCA_017744805.1 Chitinophagaceae bacterium
CCCGGCAATATATAATTATGTGAATATCCCTTCTGCTTTTATCAATACCCCTGCTGATCCCAGCCTTCGATGGGAATCCGTGGGCGAACTGAACCTGGGCGTGGATTTCAGGATGAAGAACTCTCGTTTTTCAGGATCAGTTGAATGGTACAGGAAATTTTCAAATGATCTGATCTATAATGCTTTGCTGGATGAAGTGACTGGCTTGCCTGCAGTGAGTAAGAATAGTGCCAGCCTGGTCACCAGGGGATTTCAGGTAGATGTCAATAGTGTGAACCTGGATGGAATGTTCAGGTGGACAAGCAATCTCGCTTTCAATTACACCGCAACCAAAATTAAGGATTATAAACTGGAAGACAGGGGCCGACCGATCAGTGGTTTTCTTGAATCCTCCGGAACTTCCATTTTACTGATCAAAGGGAGGGATCCTTACGGCATTTATAGTCTGCCATTTGCAGGCCTTGATCCGGAAAATGGTGATCCAAGAGGATACCTGGACGGGAAGATCAGTAAAGACTATCTGGGATTGCTACAGCAATCTGTGGATACCGCTGATATGATCTACCACGGTTCAGGACTGCCCAGATATTATGGCTTTCTCACCAACACCTTTTCATACAAGAGATTCAGCCTTGCCGTGAACATTCTGTACGAATTTGATTTCTACTTCAAGAAAAGCACATTGAATTATTTCTCCTTATTTGGATCTGGAATTACCCATCCCGATTTTGCCAAACGCTGGCAAAAAAGCGGAGATGAGAATCTTACCACAGTGCCATCCATGGTGTATCCATTGTTCAGCCCAAACCGCGATCAGTTTTACGCGGGATCCTCTGTGAATGTTTTGAAGGGAGACAATATCCGGTTACAATATATCCGACTGAATTACGATGTGAGCAAACCTGTATTGGGATTGAAATTCATTCAAAACCTTCAGTTATCACTGATCGCGAGTGAGCTGGGGTTCATATGGAGGGCCAATAAGGAAAAGCTGGACCCTGATTTTGGCAGCAGCCTCAATTCGTATCCGGTGCCGCGAAGCTTCGCTCTTGGGTTGAACCTTACTTTTTAAACAGCTTCAAATAAATTTTATGCGTTTACTATATACCGTTATGCTTATTACCACTGTGCTTGGTAGCTGTAAAAAGTATTTGGATGAGAAACCGGATCAGGCTCTATCTGTTCCTGATAATCTGGATGACCTGCAAATGCTTTTAGACGATGTGAGGGGGATCAATGCTGGTCAGACTGCTCCTAATTCATCATCTGATGAGTATTATCTCAAGCCTGCCGATTGGGAAGCCCTGTACCAGTTTGATAAGGACGCATATGTCTGGGATCCTGAAACTGATGCGCATAACGATTGGGTTACTTTTTACCGTAATATTTTTACTGCCAATACTGTACTGGAGAACCTGCAAAAAGTGAACCGGGAAATGGATGCAACCAGATGGGACGATCTGAAAGGCAGGGCTCTTTTCATACGAGGCATGTGCTATTTTCAATTGGCGCAGATCTTCAGCCCTTATTACACCGGATCAGAAAATTCTGTTTATGGACTGCCTTTGCGGTTGACTTCGGATTTCAATCAGCCGGTATCCCGCTCCACCCTGAAGGAGACATGGGATCAATTGATCTCCGATATTCAAAGCTCCATTCCTTTGCTGGCTACAACCAATCAATACAAAACGCAACCTTCCAGGTGGGCGGCCAATGCATTGCTGGCCAGGATCTACCTGTTGATGGGCAACTATCAAAAAGCATATGATCACAGCGATTCCTGTCTTGCTATTTCCAGTGCCCTCCTGAACTATAACCAACTGAATGCATCCCTGGAATATCCCATCAACAGGCTCAATTCCGAGGTGATCTATCATATGGCTACTGATGTTCCTGTAACGTCCTTTTACTGGATTGCCAGAGTGGATCCGACTTTGTATGATCTATTTGCTTCCGGTGATCTGCGGAAGAAAATGTTCTTTATCGATAATGGCGATGGTAGTTATTCATTCAGGGGCAACTACACGGGTGAATATATCCTTTTCACTGGCCTGGCCATCGATGAGATCTACCTTACCCGGGCAGAAGCGGCGGTAAGGCTGAACAAGATCACAGAGGCACTGGCCGGTATGAATACATTATTGAAGGCCAGATGGGCCACTGGTGAGTTTCATGAATCAACCATCACAGACCCTGAAACGTTGCTGAAATTCATCCTTCAGGAAAGAAGAAAAGAACTAATGTTCAGGGGGCTTCATTGGTTCGATCTCCGGAGGCTGAATACAGATCCCCGTTTCCAGCAAACACTCAAAAGAAATATCAACGGGCAGGTATATTCACTTCCGCCTAATGCCCCAAGATATGTATTCCTCATTCCCAGAAAATCTGTCGACTTCAGTAATATTCCACAAAACCCGAGATAACCAATTGCTTTAATTCCGGTCGCAAATTGTATCGGGAAGTTCCAGGTGTACCAAAAGAAAGCCGCCTCCTTTGCGAAGGCGGCTTTTCATACTATCGAATTCCTCCCAAACTAGCTTTTCAGGAAAAGATTGGTATTGGTAGTTTCTGACTCGTCGTTCAGCGTACCATTACTGTTCTTATCGAAAGTAGGGAAAATGGTATTGAATTCACCTTGAGTGATGGTGCCATTACCATTAGGATCAGTAACACGCAGTGCGCAAAGTACCGTTGCACCAGGGCATGAAGGCAGTGGCAGATTTTGTGAATAATTGGCAATCTGGTTCTGAGCACCAGATCCGTTGTATACAAGGATCACCTGGGTTTGTTTCTTCTCAACTTTAGTTGCAGAAGTGGTGAATGCACTGAATCCAAC
>JAGIAP010000551.1 GCA_017744805.1 Chitinophagaceae bacterium
GTCGCATATCCCGCTTCAAGATCTTCAATTGTATTTACTTTCCCTGAAATCTTGATAGTGCAATTCTTTAATATTGTCCCAGTTATTCTATCAAACACATTCACACACATAAAACCTATCCCCTTTTTCCCAATTGTATCCTTTATGCTCTCAATACAATATTTCCCATTAACATAATAAGGTTTTGTTAAGTCAATTTTTTTTATGTATTTGGTGCTACATAAACAATAATTAGTATTATGTTTTAACTTTTTATCCTGATAGAAAACCTTATTGCATTTCGCAAACAAGAAAATAATCGCTAGCAATATAATCGGCTTCATATTTAGTTGTTTTCATTATTGGATCGTGCTCGTCCTTTCTTAATATTTCCAAATACTCTGGCATGGGTTTGGTTTTTGTCGTTTAACGCATATCTTATTATGCTTTTAATATGTTTAGTAAGTATGCTCATATTACCGTCGTTACTTCCATTCATCAATCCTGAACTACCATCCTCTACACCTAAAGTGTGGCCCATTTCATGTGCAGAGACTTGTCGATCATCTCTTTTGTCATTACGAATTAGGATTAGATAACCAGAATTTGTTACACCAGGAGTTTCTAATTCTTCAGTTGATCTGAAAATATTTGAAGAGTTATCTTCCTTTTTAGCATCTTTCATGCTGTGCATATCCTTCGTCTTTTCACTATTAGGATCATCAACCTCCTCTACTTTTAGCTCAAAATTTACTTTGTATTCTTTTCCCTCTTTTCCGCTTTCCTTATATGTAAATTTTCCGCTTTGCTCATTCCACACAGTAACACCCGCCTCTGCCGATGCTTTGCTTTTTGAATCTCCTTTATTGACATAATAGGTTGCCTTAATGGTTATTTGCCAACTACCATCTTTCCCTTGTGTAACATATATCGCGAAGTCTTTACCAGTTGGATCATTACATAAAATGGGGTTATTTATTGCATAATTATAGGGATTCCATTGCGGGTATTGAAATCCATGGGGGTCAATATTCTGGAACCTTCCTATTTGTGGATCATAATTCCTGGCAGAAAAATCATAAGACTCTAATCCAGTTCCGTCAGCAAATTCATCTTCCTGCAATTCTTTGCCGCCGAATTTTTCTTTGTTTTGAGCTTTTCCAAGAGCTTTAGTGCTAATCCCCGCCATCATCAACCCAAACGGATAATAATCATTTGTCTCCAATATCGGACCTCGTGTATGCGTCACCTGCAGGTTATCAAAATACACCGCCAGATTACTTTCATTGCTTACATAAATATACAAATAACCGCTCTTGCTCACCCCAACCGGTGTATTCACAAATTTGACATGGTTCTTATACCCTCCTCCTGCTACAACCCCATCAAAATCACCGGCTACGAACTTGAACTGTTCATCAAACAATATCCAGTTGATGGCAGCCTTAGCGGTATTGGATGCCGGATTATTGCTATTCACGAAGGAGGTCAGGGAAGCAGCATTGCCAGTGATCCCGGTGATATCAGTAGTGGCGCTTATCCCTTTCGCAGCTCCCGTTCCGCTGCCCACAAAGGAAGTTAACAACTCTGCCAGTGCCAGCGTCAACGGTGATCCGGCATTCCCGCCAGGAAGACTGTAAAAGGATTCCCCTCGTATAGCTACTTTATCCCCCGCCATTACTTTCAGGACAATACCCAAACCTGTTTTTTCATTGGTAAGTCCCCCATGTGTTCGATACAACTTATTCTCAAAACTGGCTTGTGTAGCACCGGTTGTTGTTTTATCAATGATCCTTGCGGATTTGATATCATATAACAGTTTTTCATTGTCTACCCTGGCATCCTCTACAGTAGCCGCCAGGTAACAATCTGAAGGCTGTTCTTCCGTCAGTACCATTCTCACGTTGCCCAAATGGTCTTTTACAAAATAGTCATACACATAGCGTAAAGGTAAAGCAGGACAAGTATTCACTGTTGGTTGCTCCAGTCGCACTCGCCCTTCGGCATGCATCAGTTGCTGTAAGGTATCGTTCTTGTATTCAAAACCGGCAATGTACAAAGTGGTGGTGATCAGCGAACCTTCTGTCACCGTCTTGCGCAGTTTGTTGCCAGTATTATCGTAGAGGTATTCAATAGTCCCTTTGTTCTTTACCCGGATCTTTACCGGCAAATTGAGATAATTGTATTCAATGCCGTCCAGCAAAGGATCTTCAATATCCTTGTTCCGGTCCTTATTCATATTCCCGTTGGCATCATAGGTATAATCGGTAGCGGCATTTGTTTTTGTACCCAGGATCGTCATATAGGCCTTAGAGCTCCTGAAATCCCCTAGCCTGGTACTTGTATCATTCACCAGGTCTATCACATTTTTGAGGCGGTTCCCATTGTTGTAGTAAGTATACTTTAAAGAGTCGATATAATTGCTGCCCCCCAGCTTCCAGCCTTTTTGGTTCATGGTCTGGATATTTCCATTAGCGTCGTAGCTCATGGAGGTTAAGCTGAAATCCAGCCCGGCAGACGTATTGAAAACTGCGCTGGTGCCTGATCCGGAAACGTACTGGTTAAAGGCTGCCCCTGTGATCCGGTTGGTAGCATCATAACTGAAGTCATATTTACGGACTTGTTGATCGCTTTCATTCTTCCACAGTGTACCGCTGATATTGCCATTGAATTGTGGTGAGAAACTGCCGAGGGTTCCATTTTTATCGTACCCCAATTGCATCCCGAAATACTGATCATTGTTGGTGGCCGTGAGATATCCTTTATTGATGGCCGTTAGCCAACCCCGGATATTGTATTCATAACTGAGATTGGAAAGCGCTGCACCACTTACCGATGGTTTATTGCCTAGTTTCTTTTGCGACAACTGCCCTAATGCATTGTAGGTATTACCAACGATGGTCTGCTCAGCGGAGTTAACTGTGTTGGCTCCGATGGTGCTGCTGATGCTTTGCTTAACGGTCAGTGGTCTCCACAGATCATCGTAGGAATATTTGGTCGTTACGGTATGTGTTTGGGCATTGGGGGCATTTTTCTGTTGTCGCAGTACAGTTTGTAAGAGTTGGCCGTTGAAACTGTATTGGGTAGTAAGAATATCTACGCCGCCCGTGAGGTTCTTGCTTTGGGTTTGTATCACCCGTGCATTATCGTCGTAGAAAATTGCAGTTACCAGGCCACCGGCAGTCTTATCCCAGTTACCCGTAGGCAGCCCCAGGGTGTTGGAGAGGTTAGCGGTAAGTGGCTGCGGATACGGCCAGATGGTGTTGCTGGCAGCAGTGAACTGGGTATCAAAACTATTGTCCTTTGAAGAAAATCCGCTGAAGCCGGTAGTCCAA
>JAGIAP010000552.1 GCA_017744805.1 Chitinophagaceae bacterium
CATAAGTTCCATCATATTCTCCCGCGGCGGTTCGTTTCACCAGCCCGTGGGAGACCCTGCCAAAAAAATGGCAAGAGTAAAAAGTATTTTCAATGGAGCATGGTTGACCAGAAGCTATGCATTCCTAAAACGGATATCCTATCGCAATATTATACACCAAATTCTCTCTTCTCCACGCCCCACTTCCCAAAGAGATCTGATCGATCACCCAACGTTCTCCCTCCGGCAGCCATGGCTTTCTCAGCGGGAATGCCACGTCCAGCCTGAGTATCAGGATACTCACATCCACACGCAGCCCGATCCCTGCGCCTACTGCCAGTTCTTTGTACCAGTTCTTCGAGAATGCTGCTCCGGGTTTGTTGGGGTTCTCCCTATACAACCAGATATTCCCTGCATCCACAAATGCTGCTGCATTGAAGATGCTATAGATCTTGGTCCTGAATTCGGTATTCAGCTCAAGTTTCATATCCCCGCTTTGATCGGCGATATAGTTACTATCGGGATCCTGGTAACTTCCGGGGCCGAGTGCGCGGGTCCGGAATGCGCGGATACTGTTATTGCCGCCGATGAAGAATTGTTTTACATATGGCATTTCGCGCGAGTTGCCATAAGGATATCCGAGGCCAACGATGATGCGATTGGCCCAGGTGGATTTATCGCCTGCTCTTCTGTATACCCGGAAATCAGCTTCTCCCTTCAGGTATTGGGAAAATTCTTTCCCGAAAATCTTGCTGGGATTGTTCGGGCTACCGCCTCCTTTGATAAGCCCTGCTGCATTCCCTGCAACATCGATCGTTCCGCTGAAGTAGAGGGCATTGATATTCTTTCCTTCGGAGAGGCCATTGTAGGTATAGTTATAGTTGGTGCCGAGGATGAATTGTTTCTCTATCACTTTGGCCAGGTTGGCACTGGTATCGGCGCCAGCCTGGTATTCAGGGCTTACATAGAGTGGCTGAACATAGTTGATGGCGATGGGATTGAAAGTATGTTCTTTCTGAATGCTTTCCTTCCAGCTATATCCGTAGGAGGTGCGGAAGGAGTTCATGGTATACAGTTTTTGTTTGTTCAGCAGGTCATAGGCGAGGGTGATGGTGGTTTTGGGAACGAAGCCACCTTTTTTGTTGATCTGCCAAAAGGGGATGAGGAAGCGGGGAAAGGCCATGCTGGCTTCGAGACCTCCGCGATAAACATTGTATCCTTTTTGAGCGGCGCTATATTGTACTTCCGCACCGCCGGAAGCGCTGACGGTGAATAGCTCACCTGCTTTGAAGGTATTCCGGTTGCGCCAGGCGAGGGTTACCTGTCCACCAGCGAGGTTATTGGATTTAGTAGTGCCCGTTACTTCCAGCCGGAGTGATTTTTTCGGATAGGGGGTAAGGTAATAGAAGGCATTGAGTTGGGAGAAGGGACCGGGGGCCACTTCAAAACGGTTCTTCACGAATTTGAAAACACCCATGGTCACCAGGCGATTGAGCGACAGGTTATGATCTGTCCGGTTGTATACGTCGCCCTGGTCAAACTGCATCGATTGCAGGAAGAGTTTGGGTTTGTATCTTTTCTGTCTATCGAAAACGTAGAAGCCGTTATAGAAAACTGCATTCTTCTTGCTGGTATCGTCATTGGCGGAATTCAGCCGGTAATTGGTATAGAGATAAACATCCTTGATGGTGTACAACTCTTTGGCATTTTTAGGAGTAGCTGTTTTGAGGGTTAGGTAGAGATTCACTTTATGATCGCCGATGGTGCTGTCCACATCTATCAGGAGGAAATCCGGACTGAAAAAATAGAATCCATTTTCTTTCAGGAATGCGTCTATACGTGTGCGTTCATCTTTGATCATTTCAAGATTGAAGGGTCTGCCGGTCCTCAGGAATGATTTGGGCTCCGAGCTGAGGATGGAGCTTCCGATGAAGGAAGCGGAATCCACTTCAAATGCCACTTTGTTGATCTTGTATTGCGGGGCCACTTTCACATTATACATGACGGTGGCCTTTCTTCTTTTCACGACAGAGTCTGCGGTGACGGTGCTTCGGAAATAGCCGCGGTTATCCAGTGTATTGGCGAGGATCTCCGAGTTCTTCTGCATGTTCACGCTGCTGAGTAGAACCGGAGGCTCGCCGAATTTGTATTTGAGCTTGCCCCTGAGGCCTGTCTCTTTTTTGGGATGACCGGCCAGGTTATAGGCCAGCAGGCGGATGCGCATGCCCAGCATCTTTCTATTGGGCCTTGGGCGTGTGAGTGCTGACAGGTCGGACTCTATCACTTTTCTTTCTTTCCTGCTGATGGTGGGGCCTTCTGCTTTCACGGTGGCGCCAGTGTACAAGCTCTCTCCCTGTGGCAGGTACTTCGTGTTACTGCAACTGATCATCCCTGTTATGAGGGCCAGGATGGACAAAAACTGTATGATGGATCTGCTATTCACCTGGTTGATTATTCTTTTTTTGTTCCTGTGCTGCTTTTTCGCGTTCTCGCTTCATTCTTTCTTCCCTGTCTTTTTCTTCCTGTTCTGCGGCGGCTTTCCTGCGGGCTTCGCGTTGCAGCCTTAGTCTTTCTTTCTCTTTTTTCGATCTGAATATCTGGCGGAACTGGTTATAATCTAGTGTGATCACGATACCTACGCCGGTCTCGATGATATAGCCTTCGAGAATACCTTCGTATTCGTTCTTGCGATAGGCGCGGAGGGCGTAACGGCCATCTCGACTCAACTTATAATCGAGCTGAACATTCTCGGCCAGGTTGGTGGCTTCCCGGTTGGCATTGGGATTCTCCAGTGCAAAGTTGCTGCCTACGGTAACGGTCAATCGATCATTCAATAGTCTTTTGC
>JAGIAP010000553.1 GCA_017744805.1 Chitinophagaceae bacterium
ACGCAGAACGTAGGGTGGTATCGATCTGCAGGTTCCTGTTCGCATTCAGGATAACTGATCTCGGTACTTCCTTTGGAGGCTTGGGGGCAGGTGTGCCGGGAGCGGGCAATCTTTTGGAAGAATCCGGTTTCGATCTTTCTTTTTCCTTATCTGCAGGCGGTGGCATGAAAGCCGCTACTGTAGTGGATTGCGCCAGTCCGTTGCTATCAATGAAATCAACTTTTACCTGGGCAGGGATACCATAAACGGCCCGGTACAGATTCCCGAAGGAATTACGATTGCTCATCATCTGGTATTTACCCGACATGATAAAGCCGTCGCTTTGGAGGTAATTAGTGAAAGTATCGATGATCCGGGCCACATCACGGCCATCAATAGCCGTAACCACGGTGCCTCTTTTCAAGATGGAGTCTTTCCGGTTCAGGGTGGCCGTTACCGCCATTGAATCGGGGCCAAACACTTTTACCGTGAATGGGAACATGGGAAGCCTGGCCGTATCCAACCAGGCTGTATATTTTTTGGAATACCGCATGGACGTGTGTCCGCAGTGGATCTTTGAGGTAAGGGTAGAGAGCAGGTTACGGAACTCCGGTTCGGTCATGGAATCCTTCAATTGACGGAAGCCATTCTCGAAATACAGGTCCATGCTATCTTTGGGAGTGAACCAATACAAACTGGGATGGCTTTCTTCCAGGATATTCCTGAAAAGGGTATAATCCTTTTGAAGTTTTTCGGGTGCAAACTTCCTGTCAGGATCAAACCCCTTCCTGGATGAGGAACAGCTTACTGCAAGGAGTACAACTATTCCAACCAACAAAACAGCCATCCGGTTCAGCATGGAGTATCCTTTTATTGGCGGCCCTTGAATGCATTCCAACCCTGGGCGGTGATATCATGCGTATGGCCTCCTTTGGTGATGATCTTAGCACCTTCAGCAGCATCCGTCATGTAACCGATAACGCTGATCTGTTCGTTTAGAACGAGTTTATCGTGTTCTGATTGTGGAAGGGTGAACAGTAATTCATAATCTTCACCGCCACTCAATGCACAGGCAGTGGGATCGATCTCGAATTTGAAGGCGGCGCGGCGCATTTCTTCAGCAACAGGGATCTTGTCTTCATACAATCTCACGCCCAGTCCGCTTTGTGAGCAGATATGGAGGATCTCGGAGCTGAGCCCATCGCTTACATCTATCATGGAGGTAGGGGTGATCTGGCTCTGTTCCAGGAATTCAATGATATCTTTTCGGGCTTCGGGCTTCAGCAGGCGGCCGATCACGTAAGATTCGTTCTCCAGGTCGGGTTGAACGCCGGGATGTTCCATGAAGATCCTTTTTTCCCTTTCGAGAAAAAGCAGCCCCACATAGGCGGCGCCAAGGTCTCCACTGCAACAAAGCAGGTCGCCTTTTTGAGCGGTGCTTCTTTTCACGAATTTTCCCGGTGTCACTTCACCAATAGCAGTAACCGAAATGATAAATCCTTTTTGGGAGGAACAAGTGTCTCCGCCCACCAGGTCAACACCATATTTATCGCATGCTGCATAAACGCCTTCATAGAATTCATCGAGGGCCTGTACACTGATGCGGTTGCTGAGGCCCAGGCTCAGGGTGATCTGTGTGGGCGTGGCATTCATGGCATAGATATCGCTCAGGTTCACCACTACGGATTTGTATCCGAGGTGTTTGAGAGGAGTGTACATGAGGTCGAAATGTACTCCTTCAATGAGCATATCTGTGGTAACTACGGTCTGTTTGCCGAAATGGTCGATCACGGCAGCATCGTCTCCCACGCCCAGTACGGTGGAGGCATTATGGATCTCGATATTTTTAGTAAGATGCTGGATGAGCCCAAATTCTCCCAGGTCTGTTATTTCAATGCGTTCTTCGCTCATGATAATATTTTTTAGATCTGATCATTGATCCATTTCAGCAGTTCGTCGTGGATCTTTCCGTTGGTAGCTACGATCTGTGGTTGGTGCGGGCTATAGTAGGCGCCGGTAAAATCGGTGACCTTACCACCTGCTTCTTCCACGATGAGGAACCCGGCAGCGCTGTCCCATGCCTGTAATTTATGTTCATAGAATCCATCGAACCTGCCGGCGGCCACCCAGCAAAGGTCCATGGCTGCGGAACCGAGTCGGCGAACAGGGATGCCGGCGCGGATAAATCGTCCGAAAGCTTCCAGCGGTCCGTTCGGCTGATTCAGATAGGTATAGGGAAAACCGGTCACCAGGCAGGATTTCAACACTTCAGTTTCAGTGCTTACATGGATCTGCTGGCTGTTGAGCAGGGCTCCCTTACCAGCCTCGGCAAAATAGAATTCTTTGAGGAATGGGTTGTAAACCGCGCCCATGATCATTTTTCCCCTGTGTTCCAGTCCGATGGATACGCAGCAGATGGGGATGCCATGCGCATAATTGATAGTACCGTCGATGGGGTCGATGATCCATTTGTACTCACTGTCCATAACGATCTCGCCGGTTTCCTCGCTCAGGATGAAATGGTCGGGGAAAGCTGCGCGGATACTTTCCAGAATGGCTTTTTCAGAAGCATGATCTGCTTCCGTAACCAGGTTATTGATACCTTCCTTATGACTTATTTGCAGGTTTTTGCTGTTGAAGTAATGTTGCAGCACTGTGGCCCCAGCTTCGGTGGCATTCAGTAAGGTTTCTTTTAACATGCGGCAAAGATAGGTTGTTGTTGAGGAATCTGGCTATTTTCGTGCCATCATGCGGTTGTCAGTCATCATCGTCAATTACAATGTAAAGTACTTCCTGGAGCAATGCCTTGGTTCAGTGATGAAGGCCATTGCTGTAC